>NZ_JAAHHT010000070.1 GCF_010672085.1 Okeania sp. SIO3I5 | reverse complement strand
TATTTGACTTGCGCGTTTTTCCCAGAGACATCTCCAGGGAAATTTCCCACCCCTCCACCATAAATTTCTCAAATATTTTCTCTTCCTTTTGAGAAAGTACAGCCAAATTTTCCCCAAATTTTCTTTGTAGAAAAAACGGTAGTTTAGAGAAACCTAAACCAAGGAAAAATTTGCCGCCTTTGCCTCAACTCTCGCCAAAAATTATGATTTTTCCCATAATATTTGACTCGTGGATTTTTCCGACAGACATCTCCAGGCAAATTTTCTAGCCCTCCACCATAAATTTCTCAAATATTTTTTCTTCCTTTTGAGAAAGTACAGCCAAATTTTCTCCGAATTTTCTTTGTAGGAAAAAAGGCAGTTTAGAGAAACCTAACTCCAGGGAAAATTCGCCACCTTTGTCATAAGTATCATCATAAATATTTTTTCCAGAAAATTAGCCAACCACAGAATGAAAGACTTCATAAACAAATGCCAATAAATTAAATTTAGCAGAAGATTGTGGGTGATAAAATTTAGTAGATTTATATCCTACATCCTTAAAAATATCCTCATAAGGATTAAGTTTAATAGTCGAAAATTTACCAAATTTTTCATTTTTAGCATAATGCAGCATTGCCATAAATAAAAACAGAGTATCCCTGTCAGAAGTATTAGTATCGGTACCAAATAATCCATGTATAATCTCCCTATTATCTAACACATCTGCTGCATAAATATTAATTGGGGAAGCATAACTAATGACACTATTATAAGAAGACTTCTTTTTGTCAACTGCCTCTAAATTATATAGGTTTAAAAATGCAGCAGCATTTCTAGTAAGAGGTTCAATTTTACTGACATCTTCTACGGAAGCTAGATAGTATGAACATCCTTTATCTTTATTGCCTCGTTTTAAATCAAAAATTCGATAATTCGAGACAAAGACTGGATATATAGTTATGGAATTATTTACTGCCTTCATCTGTTTAATAACATCACTATTCATAAAAAATAATCTCTCTGTATCATCATCTTTTTCTTCATCTGCTAGAGAAAAATTAAACTTATCTTGATAGGGTGTCTTTGAGACATAAAAAATGTGTTTATATCCAGCTTTATCTAACCGACTTACTTGATCTACAACTATACTTGAGGCAAACCTTTTGTGACTAAATTCGGATTTACAAAAAGAGGCAAATGATTTGATTTCAAATAATGTATTTTTCCTTGTTATTGTGTAGACTCTGCCAAATACAATTGATTTTTTTTCGTCTCCTTGATTTTGAGCATCGCACTCGTGACTCGATACAACAATAATTCCTACTTTATCAATTTTAGACTCATTGAGAAAATCTATTTCTTTGTCTAATTGAATTCGACTCGGAAGTTTTGAGTATAGAGATAATAAAGCATTATTTTTTTTGTACTGTTTTTGATTTGCTGACAATTTACTACTTATATCCAAACCTTGCGTGCTGCATAAAATTGATTTTTCTATATCCAGAACTAATTCTAAATCTTTACAGAAAGTAGCAATAAAAGTATCGAAGGAAGTCGAATTTTCTTCACTCGAACTTTGACTTCTGAATAAGGAAATAAAAGTTTTGATTCTCTTCTTGGGATTATTTTTGGTAATTGAAAGTCTTTCAGATAAAACCAAAATTCCCAGGATAACAATAATGCTATAAACTATCTGATAATAAAAACATTCTTTGCGTCTATCTTCAATACTTTGTACTTCTGATTCTAAATTAGTAAATTGTCGCGAACTGTCGTAGGTAATAACTACAGATTTAGGATAGTTTGTCAGAGTTTTTCTTGCTTGTATCTTTTTAATATCGAATTTTTGTTCGCCTGATATGATTTTTTCACCCTCTTCTTTTGTCAAGCTAGGCAGAATTTTTTGTAGTTGTTCTAGCTGTAATTTTTTAATAGGAGTCCAACCTTTACCGAAAAATTTTGGTTTAAAGCCTCCCCTTGGATAGGGGATAATAAATAAAAATTTTCCTTTTAGTCAATCCTCTTCTTTTCAAGGAGAGGTAATTATTAATTATTCATTATTCATTATTAATTGTTGAATTACCCATAGTTTTAATAATTCTGTTCGCTCAACAAACATTACAAGTAAGTGTCGATATTCCCCATCATTAACTAAAGTAAAATTTCCTGTTTCTGCTTCACCTTCTAGTTTGTACCTAATATCATCAATATCTACTTTTACTTGAATATCATACAAATTATTTTCGTCTCTATCTTTGACAAACTTGAGAAATTGCAATGCAGATTTAAAACTAATACCTTCGTTTTTTTGAGATAGTTCATCTGTTAAAAAAGATTGATTGTCTAAAATTTCATTTAGCTCAGATGGATGTTTTAACAACCCCTTTCTCAGACTTAAATATCCATCGATTTGAATAGTCTGCCAAGCTGCATTTTTTTCAGAGCATATATCTTTGATATACCCAACAATTTTATCTAATTTTATTTCTGCCTGTGATTGATTTTTAAGATAATCAGAAAACTTAGTTATAAATTGTATTTGTTCTGCTTCTGTGGTGCTTGCTGATAACCTCTGAAAAATACGCTCTACTACCTTATCTTGTGATTCCTTGGAATCATCAAACTGATAAAATACAAAGCAGTACAGAAATATAATTTTTACCAACTTTCCATAAAAACCTGCTTTTCTCTTATTATCATTTCCACGGTTTTTAATCTCTGACTTATAACCCTCTTCACTCTCAGGATTCAATAATTTACAATTATGCTCAAATACGTTTTTACTATTTGTACGATTTGTTCTACCATTCAATTTAAAATCTATCGCATAAGTAAATTCATGCCACTCTTTAGTTTTATCTAATCCTTCTGCTTGACGAGCTTCAATTTTTACTTTTACAGGTAATAAATCCCATTTATCTCCTCTGCCAAATAAATCTTGTAACTTATAATCATTGCCAAATAAACTAACAGTATGTATATCCCGGCTTAAAAAGTCGTCAAATTCTTTTAAACGATTCAAAAAATCTACTAAAAGTTCATATCCTTCACCTTGTTTTTTGGCATTAGGTATTTTGTCTACAAAAATTTGTAGAAATTCCAGGGAAATATCTGCTCTAATTTTCCCTGTAATTTCTTCCTGAATTAATTTCTTCAGATTATTAATTCTAGAGTCGCCATCTTCAGAAATATCATCATACAAATCATTTAATCTATCAATTTCATCTTCATAACAACTACTGTAAAATCCGTTTTCTCTATTTAGTTCATTATGAATTGCTTCTAACAATTGTTTGTCAAACTCTGTAGGAATTTTTATCCTAATCTTACCTCGGAAATGTTTCTGAGCTGACTCATCAGCTTTAACATTATTTGTGTTGATTCTTTGTAACTTTAATTGTCTTTCTTGCTCAATTGAAAAATTAAAGAAACCATCTTGTTTAACAAATTCTTCTAAGCTGCTGAGAAAATGTGCTTGCCATTTCTGAATAGATTCAGCATTATCTTGATTAATGTCTAATATTTCATCTAATTGTAATTTTAATTCTTGTTGAATTTTCTGAATATATTTTCTAAATAATGATTCATTTGCAAAATTAACAGATGCCGATTTTGTAGATCCTCTTAAAGGTGGTGGAAAATCGTCTGGTTTTTGTTTGGATAGTTCAATAACAGAACCAGTTATGCGCTCTGCTAGTAAAGTTAGTCTGTTATCTTTGTCTAGCAAAAATGCAGATTCTTTTTTTGTCTTTTCATTGCCTCGAAGAATCTGTAAGATTCCTTTTAATATTGGTAAATAGTTGACTCTAGACAGATTATCATCCCTTTCTTCTACTCTTGATTGAGGTGAATAGGCCATTATTTTTTCCTTTTATACTTACAATTATAACAATCCTAAATTATTTTTGAAAAAAACTGTAGGGGTTGGGTTGCCAAATCCCATTTTCCCTTTAGTTTGGAGAGCAAATCCCTACGATCAAATTTTACAACATAAGAGCGAATTGCTAGATATCAAAATATCATCAATATTGCCATAAATTCAAGATTTTATGGGAAATAAGTAGGCAAAAATTTTTACTAAAATTATTTTCTTAATCAGATATTTTATTTCTTATCCACAGAGCGTTCGCTCCTAAAAATAACAACCCCATTACACCCGCCAAAGGATTTCCATCTATTCCTACTAACCACTCTCCAACCTCTTCAGAATATTTGACTAAATTACCCACATTAATAATGTAATATCCCCAAACTAAACCACTATGAATACCCATTGGCAAACCCAATAATTCCTGTTTTTTATCAGTAAATTTATTTAATTTTTTCCTACTACTACGTTTTGCCCAAACAAATATTAAACCCAATAAAACTAGACCCGGAAATTGCAGCCAAGTTCGTAAAATTTCCTCCAAAGGTTTAATAAAATGTAGCACTGCATAAACAATACTACTCATCCATAAAACTACTTTTGGTTGATAATTTCTCTCCAACTCATCTAATAACCAACCCCGAAATAATAACTCTTCAGCAAAACCAATACCTATAGATACTAATAAACCTTCAAGAATAATTTGGGGTAACTGTTCTGAGGGTGACTGCCATACTACCAACCCCAAAAATATTTCTAATATAAACAGACTAAATAGACTAAATAAACCTATTCCTAAACCTTGCAAAAATTCTTGAAAATTACGCCTATTTATTACTAAACCGTAGTGATGTAATAGTTGGGGTTCCCGATAAACCTTCTTTCCCCAAAACCTGACTAAAATAATAAACTCAATGTAGAGTAGAGCGATCGCTAAAATACTTTCATTATTAACATTTTCCACCAAAAGATATATCGGTATTGCCAGTGGTATCCACACCAAAAGTAATGCTAAAATGAAAATTGTTATTCTTGCAGGAGCGGAAAAATTTGCTATTTTAGTGAATATTAAATTAGGCATAAAAACTTGCCGTTAGTAAATCAAACTATGAATTAGGATATTTAGGTTTATAATTAAGATATAAATTAGACGTCTTTCATTAATGGATAATGGATAATTACTTCTGCCTACTCCCTACTCCTTATACCATGTCCGGATAAGAGCGTGATAAAAAAACTTTTTCTTCTTTTTCTTTATAGCTTAAAATTCCCTCTTCTTCCCTTCTGACTCCTGACTCCTTACTCCTTACTCATTACTCATTACTCATTACTCATTACTCCTCCATTTTTATTTATAACTATTCAACCGAACATGATATTTCTCCCTACTCCCTACTTCCTATTTCCATGTAAAAACAAGAAACCGAGTTCCTCAGTCGAGAAACCCGGTTTCTATTGTTATAAATTAAATCACTCATCAGGTTCTATGGTGCTGGTTAGTCCATGATTTTTCAAATTTTCGCAGTAGAACTCAGCCGGTTCTAAAGCGCAGATAATTACCAATGCAATACCATTCGAGTGAGCTTCCATCATTATACTAACAGCTTGAGGTTGAGTTAAACTCGGTACAGTCTTCATCAATACCTGCACTACATACTCCATGCTGTTAAAATCATCGTTATGGAGTAAAACACGATAACGGGGTGCAGTTTTGCGGACTGTGGAAGTGGTAGGTTTTTCTATAGTCTTTACAGACACTATTCTATCCCGCTTACTTAAGCAAACTAATATTAGGTTGATATTTTTATATATATAACATAAAACTTAATATTAAAGTAGGATAGTAGACAAAAAATCTGATTTTTTTGTTATCTGACTTTTTTATTTTGACTTTTGACTTAAAGCCCCTAATTTGAAAGAACTGTGAATTCCCTGCTAAAATTTATAATTATAGGGATTATGTTAGGAAAAACATCAATTGAGCTTTGCCCATGATTAATGGCCTAAAAGCAACTCTAATAACTTAAAAAAAAATTGTATATGAAACGTAGAACTCAAACCACTAGCCAACCATCCAGATTCAATTATGCTACTATGGCAATTTTAGCAGGAGTATTTGTTTTGGGTATTGGCATTGGCATTGCTTTTAGCTCCACTGCTAATTTTACCCCAAGAAACATGGCCTCTAGTGAATTTATAGATCGCAGCTCACCTAACCCCGAAATTTGTGTACAGTTTGGAGCTAGCGCGATGGTAACGAATATGCGCATTTTCTTGACTTTAAACCCTTTTAATGTATACGTATCTCAGCCAAATTTAAAACCAGGATGTGTTATCCGCAGAAGTAACTGGGAAATTCTACAGCAAAGAAAATTAGTCAACAACGATCAAGTGCGTGATTGTAAAAACCGGATGAATACCTTCGGGTATACAGGAAATATTAACGATGAACCAGAGATTGATTGCATTTATCAAAATGACGGCGCTGAAAACCTATTCTTTAAAAATATAGGGCCAGGGTTTACTTCACCTGAAAATAACAATTTCTAACTAAGGGAACAGGGAACAGGGAGTGTGGGGAGTGTGGGGAGTGTGGGAAGTGTGGGAAGTGTGGGGAGTGTGGGGAGTGTGGGAAGTGTGGGAAGTGTGGGAAGACAGAGTAAAGTAGGAGGAATAATTTTTCCTTGATTTTTCTACCCTTGGTCTCCCTAAAATCCTAACTTTTTGGTAGTTTTAGCTGGAAAAGTTGCACTTTTTCGGGATTGAAAAAGGCTATAACCTTTATCTGTAAAGACTTTTAGATTTATTCAGCAGAGCAATAATTAGAATTACCAAAAAATTAGGTCTAAAGCCTCCCCTTTTAAGGAGATGAAAAAGCGGTCGAGGGATGGCGAGGTTTCCTCGCCATATCCAATCGACCAAGAAAAAATCAATTTTTGTGTTTCAAGCCTCTGGGTTTAGCCAGAGGTACTGATAACTGATAACTGAAATGACCGAAAAATTTTGGTTTCAAGCCTCCTCTTTCAAGAGCGTAAAAAAAAGAATCTTCTGCATTTTCAAGCCTCCTGGTTTCCTGCGGAATGCGGAGTAAACAGCAGGAGGTACTGATAACTGATAACTGAAATGACCCCCTAAAAATTGTTGAAATCATAAAATTTGGAGCGGGGTAAATCTTCAAGAACACGAACTTCTACAATATGCTCTGGTTCAATGGTGACGGAACGAGGAGAAGCGAGAAGAACAGTACCAGCTCCAAGGGCTGCTCCTGCTAAGAAACCAAAACCAGATCCAGTTAGGAGTAATAATCCTAATCCCCCACCAGCACTACTACCTATTAAAACCTTTTCATTAACATCAGGGCGTCCTCGGAGCAATTCAGATCGAGCAGCAAAAGGGATAAGACGGCCATTGAAATATATAGCTCTGGCGGTAAATTTACTACCGCGCTTCTTAGTATCAAAACCACCGACTACAGGTGTTTTAGCTGGTACTATAATTCTACCAGATTTATCAGCGATCGCCTTCTCCAACAACAAAACTTCTTGTGTCTCAATACCGCGTGGTAGTGTAATCTTTCCAGTGGGGTAAACTAAAGCTATTATCTCTCCTTCCTCAATTAATATAGAAACATCATCTTCAGATCGCTTTCGCTCCGAAACTCCAGGTAAAGGTTCTCCAAAAGAAATCACATCTACCGATCTTGTAGTGTTATAGTTTGGTTCTTCTAAAGGTTCAGGTTCTGGGGGAGGTGGAATAAAAGTATCTTCAGTTTCTTGAGTTTGAAGTTGCGGCACTTCTCCAATTTCAGAGGGTTCAGTAGGAGACTGTCGATCGCCCAAAGCATCTATTAATGGAGAACTGACATCATCTGGTTTATCAGTAGGAATAACCAGGAATGGAATGGAAGGATCTGCTGAAGGAGGGGGGTTTGGTAGAGGAGATTCATCTTTTGGATCTGTTTCTAGAAAACCTACACGACTTTGCTTTGGTTGAGTAGAAGCTCGATCGTCTTCTTCAACAGTAGATTCCAAATTTTGTACTTCTGTGGTTTGTGTAGTTGTCGTTGCTGGTTCTACAGAATCTATTTCTGATTCTGTGGTTTGTGTTGCTGTTGTTGCTGGTTCTACATAATTTCCATCTAAAGCTCTTGGAACTGCTGGAGTTGAGATTTCTTCCTGATTTACAAGTAGACGCAACTGCCAACTATTTTCTTGCGGTTCGACTTGTTCTAATTTGACTTGTTTATTAGATATAGCTACTTCTGGCGCAAAATCTATAGTAACTTTTGCTTGTGTTGGTTGCTCTTGAGAGAGACTAACTCGACGTACCATCCCTACTGGATATAATTCAGTCACATCTACACTAACTTCGGTATCTGGAATGTAGACAACTAGACGAGTAGATTGGTTTTCAACAGAATAACTAGGAATTTTACCTGCTGGGAGAGTAAATTGAAGTTGGTTATTATCTGGATCAAAAAACCAGTTTGTTAAGAAAGCGGCAAAAACTGGCCTAGGAAAATTAAAACTTATTGCCAGTGTTCCCAATAAACTAATAAATTTTAATTGAGATTTGAATTTTGACAGATTTTTTTGATATTGACTTGCCATAAGTTAACTCCTCACAATGCCACAACTATTGAATTATTGAGCTACAATTTATAATTTACAAAGTTTGTCAAACTGGACTAAATATAGAACATTCTCTAAAATAGTTTAGACAAACTTCAGATTAACATAAGAATGGTAAAAGAGGCAAAGTTATGGAAACATCGACAATTTATTTACCACCCAGATTAGAATTAAAAATTAATCTCACCCAAGAACAATTTTGGCAACTTTGTCAAGAAAATGATGATTTAAGATTTGAAAGAACTGCCACAGGAGAATTAATTATTATGCCACCTACAGGAGGAAATACAAGCGAACGTAATGCCGACTTAAATTATCAACTAAAAGCGTGGAGTCGTCAGAATAATTTGGGTAAAGTATTTGATTCAAATGGAGGTTTTACTTTACCAAATGGAGCCGAACGTTCTCCTGATGCTTCTTGGGTAAAACTTGAACGTTGGGATAGTTTAACTCTTGAAGAACAAGATAAGTTTGCACCTTTATGTCCTGATTTTGTGGTGGAATTAATGTCTCCTAGCGATACTTTGCCCAAAACACGAGAAAAGATGTTGGAGTATATAGCAAATGGTGCATTGTTAGGATGGTTAATTAATCGAAAAAAACGAGAAGTAGAAGTTTATCGCCCTCAGCAAGAAATGGAAATATTGGTAAATTATGAGACGGTTTCTGGAGAGAATGTTTTGCCTGGATTTGTATTAGATTTGGAGACTATTTGGTAATAGGGAGTAGGGGCGATTCGCGAATCGCCCCTACAGGAATAGGGGGAAATAATTGATGTATATAGGGCATGGGATTGATTTGATTTTTGATTATCGGAGATGTCTAATAGTTAGGGAACAAGTAGTGTTTGAGGTGAATACTTATAATTTATACCTAGATTAAAACTTACCCATAAATCTGATTTATTGAGGAAATTTAGGAGTCTAGTAGGGTGCGTTAATGAAATGTAACGCACCGCCTATCCCAAATATTTCTTATACAGAAACCAGGTTTTTCGAGGGAATTTAGGAATTAAAAAAAATAGTAATAAACCCGGTTTATTGTTTGATTTATTGTAGAAATTTAGGAGTCTAGTAGGGTGCGTTAATGAAATGTAACGCACCGCCTATCCCAAATATTTCTTATACAGAAACCGGTTTTTTTAGGAAATTTAGGGATAAAAAAAATAGTAATAAACCCGTTTTCTTGTTTAATTTATCAGGACTTACGCAAAGGCTCTATATATAGTGCTTTGGTGCGTTACTAAGCGCGCTTTTCATGTCCGCTCTTAGCAGAAACACACCCTACCAATAGCGTTCATGCGTAAGTCCTATTTATTGTAGAAATTTAGGAGTCTAGTAGGGTGCGTTAATGAAATGTAACGCACCACCTATCCCAAATATTTCTTATACAGAAACCAGGTTTTTCGAGGAAATTTAGGGATTAAAAAAAACAATATAGCAGTCGAAGCAAAAGTTAGGACATTTATAAATCCTGTTTGCGGAGCATTTCCGCAGGAAAAACCCTTTAATAGTCTCCTGTTCCCTGTTCCCTCTTCCCTGTTCCCTAGCGCTATAGCAATAAACCCGCTTTCTTCTTTGATAGTATACAATATATAAGGCAAAATTAATACTAAGAAAAAAATGGTACAAGCACCAGTAAAAATTCAAACTACAGAATTAGCAACATTAGCAATAGACCTAATTCGTCAGGCAGGATGTGAATATGGGGATATTCGGTTATGTAGTTACCGTTCTCAAAATTTGACAGCTAGCGATCGCTCTCTTAAGCAACTACAAGATAAAGTTAGCTCTGGTTTTGGAGTCCGAGTTTTGCTCAAGGGTGCTTGGGGTTTTGCTGCTAGTCATCGCCAAACACCTGAAGAAATAACTAGAGTTGTTGCCTTAGCAGTGGATATTGCTAAAGGTAGTCGTCTATCTCAAAAAACACCGGTACAGTTAGTACCCGTAGAAACTTACCGCGATACTTACGTTACTCCTATCGAAATTGATCCGTTTACTGTTCCGATTCAGGAAAAGGCGGAACTACTTTTAAGTCTGAATGAGAAATTATTAAGTTATGAACAGCAGGGGATTAAAAAAGCTTTTTCTTTTCTCAGGTTTACCAAAGAAGAGAAAATATTTGCTTCTACAAATGATTCCCTAATTAACCAAACAATTTACCGTAGCTATCCGGCGTTTAGTTGTACAGCTATTGCTAATAATGATGCTCAAAGTCGTAGTTATGAACGACCTCCTTTGAATATTGGATACGAACATATTAACCCTACCAATTTATTCAGTCAAGTAGAGCGAGTTGCCAGCGAAGCAATAGAAAAAGTTCATGCTCCCAAGGGACCCGCTGATATTCGTTCCACTTTAATTTTAAAGCCAACGAATCTATTTTTAACCATTCACGAATCAGTCGGACATCCCACAGAATTAGACCGAGTTTATGGTTATGAGTCTAATTTTGCAGGTACAAGTTTTGCCACTACCGATAAAATGGGTAAACTCCAATATGCTGCCCCCTGGGTTAACTTTAAATGCGATCGCATCCAACCAGGAGGTCGCAGTACGGTAGGATATGATGATGAAGGTGTCAAGTCTCAAGAATGGTATGTAGTTAAGGATGGAGTATTAGTAGATTATCTCACAGACAGGGAAACTGCTCACCGTCTGGGGCGTGGTAGCAGTAATGGTTGTGCTTATGCCGACAGTTGGTCCAGTATACCTATGGTGCGCATTCCCAATTTGGGATTAGAAGCGGGTGCAGATGGTGGGAGTCATACTGCAACTTTAGCAGAAATGATTGCCGATACTGAGGATGGAATTTTAATAGATGGTATTGGTAGTTTTTCTATTGATCAACAACGGCGGAATTTTCAATTTGGTGGGGATGCGTTTTGGCAGGTGAAAAAAGGTAAAGTTGTGGGAATGTTGAAAGATGTGACTTATCATTCTATGACGACTGATTTTTGGAATAGCGTTGATGCTGTCGGACCTGCTGCCGAATGGGAGCAGTGCGGTACTAATATTTGTGGGAAAGGGGAACCGATGCAGTTAGCTCAGATGACTCATGGTTGTGTACCTGTCAGGGTGCGGGATATTTTGATAGGTAGTGGATCTGGTAGTTAATTTCGTAGGTTGGGTTAAGCGACAGCGCAACCCAACATAGACAGCATATTCCACCTAAGTACACCCATCGCGGGCAAGATGCCCGCACTATAAACACTTAATTGTTAATATCTGTACTTCATATACCTGGAATATGCTGTATCTATTAATGTTGGGTTTCCTTAACGTCAACCCAACCTACAAAGCTTTAACTACTTCAATAATTCTGCCTAATTACAAGGTTTCAGTATGAATCAGCGCCTTAAGCATAGTCTCAAGATTTTCTTCCATCTCTACTAATGTATTTAGAGCAATGGTAATATCATCTTCAACTCCCAACAATTTAGCCGCTTTTTTTACAGCTTCTTGCTCTTCTTTTGCGTAATCCTTATCTGCTCGAGACATTTTCATGGCATGATACAGTAATGTTCTTGATGCCGAAAAATTAGGAACATCTCCTTTTACCTTGGGCAAAAGGTCTTCCAACTTAGCATTCTTGTAGTCAAATGTTTTGTATTTTTCTATCACTTCTTCAGGAGCGCCAATCATCCGTTGATGATTTATTAACCAGTTCATCTCTGACTCTGGCACATCTCCATCAGCTCCAGCAATAACGAGCAGTACATACCCAAAGTTAAGATATGCTTCCAAGGGAGCTGAGGAAATACCCTGAGTCCTTTTCAGGTATTCTGAACCTGGTATCATTTGCTCTTCATTTGTCGCCATAATTTGTTTCCTTTTTCTATCTATTCAAAATCAAACCATAAGAACTAGATTAACTTACTTAGGGAAATATTGAAACCTTGTTGAAAATTGTATGGAGCTAGACTAAGTTTTTTGGCTATATTTTTGATGGTTTTGAGAATCTGCGCAGTCTTCAGAAGTTAGAATGGAGGAAAAAAGTTAATTGAGTAGGTTAGGTTAGCGATCGCCTCTAGACTAAATAAATATGTAAGCGAAATGATTGAATTCTGTTGATTTACTGCTATAATCTTAAGAAGAAAGTTATAGCAGATTTCGGGCAAATGACGTACAAGGTGAATGGTGAAAATATTGTAGTGCGGGCATCTTGCCCGCGATGGGTGTACCTCATAACTTCGGAAGCCGCTGTAATTGAGTAGGTTCAACCTACGAAGCTAAATATTTTGTCCTTTAAGTAAATTAGCAAGATGAATATGAACTCTAAAATCACAACAGATGAAACAGAACCCGATATTAGCCATTTAATCATAGAGGATGACACTCCAGTGGATTTTTTTTCGGGAGCACAACAAAGTCTGCTAGCAACCTGTTTATATAGTTCATGGTTGGGTGTAGATGGCAGTCGTCGGTTTTTGGTGTCAGCGAATGTGGGAATATTTTATGATGTCGAACAACCACCTTTAGTACCTGATGTGTTCTTGAGTGTGGGTGTGACAGTACCTGATGACTGGAGCAAAAAAATAAACCGCAGCTATTTTACTTGGAGGGTTGGTAAAGCTCCAGATGTGGTAGTGGAAGTAGTCTCTGACGAAGAGGGGAACGAGTTGGGTAGTAAATTTGAAGATTATGCAAAGATAGGAGTTGAGTATTATGTAGTTTACGATCCTTTCCAAATTTTGGGAGAGTCTGTGCTACGAGTGTATAAGTTGGGGGCGAGCGGTTATGAGCAAATGACGGAAACTTGGTTAGAAAAAGTCGGCTTGGGGGTGACTTTATGGTCAGGAAAATTCTATGGTATGCGGGGTATTTGGTTGCGTTGGTGCGATGTTGAGGGAAATGTGATTCCTACTGGTGATGAACGTGCTGAACAGCTAAGGCAAGAAACGGAGTCTATTTGACAACATATTGAACAGCTAAAGCAGAAATTGGAAAAGGGAACAGGCGATCGCTCTCTATAGTTAATTGAGTAGGTTGGGTTAAGCGACAGCGCAACCCAACATCTATCTAATTATTGTTGGGTTTCCTCCGTCAACCCAACCTACGAAACTTCACATTAGCTTTCGGAACCTACAACTAAATACCACAGCGCATCAATACCTCTGCCGACATATTCTGAATTTTGATGTTGTTGAATCTATTGGACAATAGTTAAAACTTAATTGAGTAGGTTGGGTTAGCGACAGCGTAACCCAACATCTACCTAATTATTGTTGTATTTCCTTTGCTACGCAACGCTTACGCGAACGTCAACCCAACCGACGAAACTTCACATTAGCTTTCGGAACCTACAACTAAATACCACAATGCAACCCAACATATATCTAATTATTGTTGGGTTTCCTCCGTCAACCCAACCTACGAAACTTCACATTAGCTTTCGGAACCTACCACTAAATACCACAGCACATCAATACCTCTACCAACATATTCTGAATCTTGATGTTGTTGAATCTATTGGACAATAGTTAAAACTTAATTGAGTAGGTTGGGTTAGCGACAGCGTAACCCAACATCTACCTAATTATTGTTGTGTTTCCTTTCCTACGCAACGCTTACGCGAACGTCAACCCAACCGACGAAACTTCACATTAGCTCTCCTCACCTACAACCAAATACCACAGCGCATCAACACCTCTGCCGACATATTCTGAATCTTGATGTTGTTGAATCCATTGAACAATAGTGGGGAGGATATTGTCGGATTTTTTGCCTAATTTACCCAAGGCTTCGGCTGCCCTATGACACACAAAATAATCCTTATCTTCAAGTCTTGCCACTAAAGCATTAACTAAAGTTTCTGAACTATTGTTCAATTTGCCTAAAGCTGAAGTTGCGTTTCTACGCACATCAGAATCTTCATCCTGAAGCAGTGCTAGTAGGGCACTGATGACAGTTTCTGAACTATTGCCCAATCTGCCTAGAGCTGTCGCTATCTGCCAACGGGGAGAAGAATTCTCATTCTGAAGCAGTGCTAATAGGGCACTGATGACAGTTTCTGAACTATTACCTAATTTGCCTAAAGCTGAAGCTGCCCAACCTTGCACATCAGAATTTTCATTTTGAAGAAGCCTTAATAAGGTAGTTACTACTGTTTCTGAGCTTTGTCCTAAATAGCTTAAAGCTATAGCTGCTATCCAATGTACATCAGAATCTCCATCCTGAAGCAGTGCTAGTAGAGCAGTTACTACTGTTTCTGAGTTCTTTTGCAATTTGCCCAATTGAGCTAAGGCGGAAGCTGCCCACCCACGCACGCTATAATCTTCATCTCGAAGTCTTGCTAGTAGGGCGCTGACTACTGTTTCTGAAGCATTTCCCAATTGAGCTAGGGCTGAAACTGCCCAGCTACGCACACTATAATCTTCATCCTGAAGCCGTGCTAATAGAGTAGTTACTACTGTTTCTGAACTGTTTCCCAATTTACCTAAGACTATGATTGACCTCCAACGTATATAATAATCATCATCTTGAAGCCGTGTTAGTAAGACATTGACTAAAGCTTCTGAACTCTTACCTACTTTGAAAGCATCAGCGATCGCTCTTTTCCGGACATACAAATTTTCATCTTGGAGTCGTGCTAGCAATATTGCGATTACTTCATCTTCTCCTCCTAATTCTGCTTGATATTGGAATAAGCGCAACTCATCAATTAAATTTGACTGTCCTTTCAACATCTCCAGAGCTTGCACGTCAAAATCAGTTTCATACAGACTACAAAGAATTTCATGTACCTGGTCTCGAACTTTCTCGCCAACCTGCTCCTCACTATTCACCTCCAACTCAACCAACTTCTCCAAAATCTCCTGCACCAACTCACCATCAACACCCCGCAACCCCTTCGGATTTTCCACCAAACAACTACCAGCAAAAAACAAATCCCGATGTAACCACTCCTCATACTCACTACCATTATTCAAAACTGCTCGAATTGCCTTGGCAGCATTTTTCGGCTTTTGTTGCGCTATCAACAACAATAAAACCTCTCGCCAATGAGCATCATGCAAATATTCTCGAATAGCATTCAAAATAATCCCAAAATCAAACTCATTCTCCAACTGATAGTCAATTTCCTCAGCACACAAATATTCCTGAAAAGTCTTATGCACAAAAGCATAACAGTCTTGCCCCTGCTCATTCAACAAACCAGTGCGTTCCCGAATCAAATCTACAAATCTTTCTGCCTCCTCCTTCGACTGATACAACTGCACCTGCTTCAAATCCTTAATCTCCCGACTCAACTGCTCTATCAACTCATCCTTATCTATCAACGTACCACCCTCGCCACTGCCAACATTTCCCTGAGTATGCACCCAATATGCCAACAACTCCATCAACCTCCGCACGTCATCCAAACCCAAATATTGCAACCTTCCATGACTACTCAACTCCTTATTCGCATCCCAAGAAATTAACAACGTTTCCACCGCCTTGTCATAAAGTCGATGTCTTTCTTTCGGCAAAACCGCCTGATACCGATGAATCAAAGCAATAATCGTCAACAACAAAGGATTCCGTGCCAATAATTTAATCCGATCGTTATCATCCAACGCCTTTTGCAAACTCTCCTTCCGCCTTTCTGCCTCCGTTTTATCTTTAAACCGACTGTCATACCAATTATTGATAAACGCCGAAATTTTCTCATCATCAAACGACTGCATTTGATAGTGGGGAAATTCGGCAGTGCGGAAAAAGTCGCGCCGATACCCCGCCGGACGAGATGTAATAATTGCCCGGTTTCTGTCAAACTGCCCTAAAAAATTCTCAATGCGTCTGACAACATCATAACGTTTGCCTTCTTCTGCCACTTCATCCAAACCATCAAGCAATATTAACGCCCTGCCATCTTCCAACCAATGCTCAAAAAATCCCGTCGGTAAAGTTTTGACTGCCATCGTTTTTTCAGCAAAAATCCGAACATATTCCAGAATACTTTTGTCTGGATGTCTTGCCAAGTCGCGCATCCTGATTAAAATTGGCAACCAGTCGGTGTTTGGATCTAAACCTAGATATCCCCCCTGGCCCCCCTTTGAAAGGGGGGAAGAAGATGAAGATTCGGGATTGCGATCGCGCTGCGTAGCATCAGCCTTATCTCTATCATCCACAAAGCTTTCGGCATTATAGCCCCCCTTACGAAGGGGGGTTGGGGGGATTGACTCCTGATGAAAGGGAGAAGAAGATTCGGTATTGGGAGCGCGGAGCGTAGCATCAAGATATCCCCCCTGGCCCCCCTTTGAAAGGGGGGAAACGGAATAGCCCCCCTTTGAAAGGGGGGAAACGGAATAGCCCCCCTTACGAAGGGGGGTTGGGGGGATTGACTCCTGGGTTGGGGGGATCGATGCCAACATCACCGCAAAATAACTCATCAAAGTTGTTTTCCCCGAACCAGGCGCACCCAAGATCACAAATTTACGCGATCGACTTTGAGTCAATAATTCCGAAGCTAAAAATTTTCTACCTGTACTATTGGCCAATAGTTCTCTTTCCAGTTCCCCAGTTCCTCCTAAAAATAAATCCTGTTCCCAACCCCCTCCCGTTGAGATATCTTCTACCACATCTGGCATCACAAAAATATTAGCTAATTTCTCTGATTTTTCCACCTCTTGCCCAGGCACAGAAATGCCAGCAAATTTCACATCATCAAACCAATTAGCTAACTGTTCAAAATAATTTTGTTTAGCAATCTGGAATTTAATATAAGTATCAGTTTGTTGAAAATAAGCATTAACAAAAATTTCTAACCACCGCCGTAGACTTTCTTGATTTAATTGAATATTTTTAGTTTCAGCTTCCTGTTGAAAAATGGCAATCAAAATATCAATATCTGGTTTGCCTTGATTAATCAATGGTTTTTGTAACTCGTTCAAAACAGCAATATTCTGAAAATATTGACTCAGAAATTTGTTAGCTCCATTCCAACCATCTTGTTTGGCAGAATAAAACAAAAATTGTTGAGGAGAGAGTTGTTTTTCCCATTCTTGAACTGCTTTTTCTCCAGATTTAATTGCCTTTTCAATATCAGATTTATTGAGAGATTCAGTGAGACTTTTCCCTCCTTTTTCCCAAGCAGTATCCCACAAAGAATCGGCAATTTTTGATAATCCCCAACCAGCTAATCCGACTATACCTGCTTCCATAATTTTACCTCTGATTAAATCAAATTTCATTAATTATATCAAATCCGGTTGGCAACGGAAGTGTTATCAGAAACCGGGTTTGTCCGAGGTAGATATTATATCAACAGGACTTACGCAGAACCACCACATCTAATGAGGGCGAATGCCATTCGCCCCTACAGGTGGCGTCTAATTTCGTATTTTGCGTAAATCTCGATCATGTTCGGTTGAATAGTTATGATTAAGATATAGATGAAAGAGATATCTCAAACCCTTGAGATTGCTTCCTTCCACGGAGTGTAAGTCGCAATGACTTTATAGTTAGTGTTTATCCGAACATAATCAGGACTTACGCAGAACCAGCACATCTAGTGAGGGCGAATGCCATTCGCCCCTACAGGTGGCGTCTAATTTCGTATTTTGCGTAAATCCTGATTAACTATCCATTATCCATTATTGATCTGTGCTATTATAAATAATGAAAACACAATTGGAGGCGGCTAACAATGACAATAGAAACATCTCCCAAAACCGAGTCACTAACCGAAGTCACTCCCGACTGGGAATCACCCATGCCACCTACAGACTTAATCTTTGATGATGGAGAACCCTTGGAAACGAACCGTCACCGTATTGCCATGAATGTTCTGATTGATTCCTTGTCTGAATATTGGTCAGACCGCAACGACTTTTTTGCAGGTGGCAATATGTTTGTTTATTACAGTAGCAAGCGAGTCAAAAATCAGGATTTCAGAGGTCCTGATTTCTTTGTAGTCTTGAATGTAGAACGCCATACAGGCCGCAAAGGATGGGTGGTTTGGGAGGAAGGAGGTCGTTATCCAGATGTGATAATTGAAATCACCTCTCCGTCTACTGCTAGTGTAGACATTGGCACTAAAAAGGATATTTACGAACAAGTATTCCAAACCACAAATTATTTTGTTTTTGATCCATTTGACCCGAATTCATTACAGGGATGGCATCTGAAAAATAATAAATATCAGGAGTTACAGCAGAATGATCAGGGATGGTTGTGGTGCGAGAAATTAGAGTTATGGCTAGGTACTTGGGAAGGAACTATTCGGGACGAGTCGGCAACATGGTTACGATTTTATGACGCGCAAGGAAACTTAGTATTAGACTTTGGTGAACAACAACAGCAACGTGCTGAACAACAACAGCAACGTGCTGAACAACAACAGCAACGCGCTGAACAACAACAGCAACGCGCTGAACAACAACAGCAACGTGCTGAACGTCTGGCTGCTAAATTAAAAGAGTTAGGGATCGATCCTGATTCTGTCTAATATAAAATCCTTTGTAGGGTTACATTACAGCAGTTTTCCTGCACAGTAAACTACAGTAGGGACTAACCATGGTTAGTCCCTACTTGATTCTGGTTGTGACGTGAAGTCATCAATATGAAAAGCGCTGTCAACTGCTAATAATAAAAATATTCATTTTCAGCAAAGAGTAAATCTTTCTAAGTTCTCTTCCCTCCTGACTCCTGACTCCTAGATTAACTATCTAATTCAGGACTTACGCAGAACCACCATGCATAGTAGGGGGCGAATGGCATTCGCCCCCTACATAAGGTGTATGATTTCGTATTTTGCGTAAGTCCTGTAATTATACCGATGCTACCGGATTTGATATAATTAAGTAATTTACTTGATTCTTATGCTGCTGGAATTGAACAACCCAGACAATATCCTGAATAGACATCTCCAAAAATGAAAAATCAAATCAATTCTTATCCATAAATTATCAATTACTCTTCCCTGTTCCCTGTTCCCTGTTCCCTGTTCCCTCTTTTCTGGAGATGTCTAATTATGATATCAAATCCGTTTAATTGAACATAAAAAAAATTTCCTATCTTCATAACTACGCTCATCTTTACAATTCTTTCTCCTCCTGCGACCTACGGACGTTGCATAACAAAAATGCGTTTTCGTATAGGGAATGCTGCGCTTTCCATGTCGCGTAGCGTTAACGGAGTTGTGCTTTAGCTAAACGTCCCTACCTCCTGTCTCCTTCTGAGTTAAGCAATCTATAACTGTTTAACCGGATTTGATATGACTCCTCCAAAACTCCCCTCCTGACTCCTGACTCCTGACTCCTGACTCCTTTTTCATTAGAGCATTGACTTAATCAAAGAATAACGATACTATACAATACGTTAACAAGCATACTATTTAGATAGGTAATGAAAGTAAAATCTTTAACCGTTGGTCCGATTCTGGGCGCAGTCACTGGCGACAATGCTCGCATATTTGGTCGTGGCGAATATAAACTCTCTAAGAACAAAAGTATCCTCGCCTGTGTAGGGGTCGCCCGCATTCGTACCCTAGACTCCTCGGACTACGAACCCCCCATCTTCTTCAAAATGTCTCCCGCTTTTGATACCTCCGGGGTAGCAGTATTCGACGAACTCTCCCCAGAAACAGAGTATGAATATCAAATTGGCTATTTTTTCCAAAAAAAAGGGGAAGTAGACCAAGCAAACATGAACCTTGATTGGTCGAAAGCACATACCCAAAAGTTTCAGACTGCTTCCATAGATCCGAAAAAGAGTCGCTCATTTGTTTTTGGTTCTTGTCGTTATCTGCTCCGATTATTTGGTTCTTGGTTTGACGATCGCGGCGACAAAACCTTTGAATCTGTTCTCAAACAAATAAACTCTGGCACAACTACTAATTCGGTGCTTATGGTAGGAGACCAAATTTATGCCGACGACCTCAATGTTATCGGTGCAGATCGCAAAATTGAGGAGTTTTTTGACCGCTATCAAGATGCCTTTACCCAACCCCATATTCGCGAACTGATGGCAAGAATTCCTACCTACATGACTCTTGATGACCACGAAATTGAGGATAATTGGCCGTCCAAAGCGTCGCCGAAGGATTGGGTGACTCTATTCCCGACAGCAATTCATGCTTACATCACCTATCAGATGAGTCACAGTCCGTTATTTGAGATTGTAGATGACAAAGCTGATGTTATTGGTTCGCCCTCAAAACTCTGGTACAAATTTACAGATGGATGCTGTGACTTTTTTGTATCCGACACCCGCACAGAGCGTCACGAAGCAGAATCCTCCGAACCAGCAGATCGAGAGCGAGAAATAATTAGTGAAAATCAGTTTGAAGCTTTGAAAAAATGGCTAACAGATGGTTCGGAGCGGGTAAAGTTCGTTGTTTCTGGAGTACCATTTTTCCCTGACTTCAAAAAGACTGAGTTAGATAAGTGGAGTGGTTTTTTGCACCAACGCACCGAACTTTTGGAATTTATCCGCACTCATCAAATTAAACGGGTAGTTTTTCTATCTGGTGACGTACATTGTTCTATGTCAGCGGAGTTACTTTGCGAAGAAGACCCAGATTTTAAAATTATTTCTCTGATCTCATCGGCTTTTTTCTGGCCGTACCCTCATAAAAGTGGTACTTTCCAGTTATCAGGAAAGCTGAAAACTACCTCATTAGCATCTCATATCTATACTCTAGCAAATGCCGGACCTATTCATTTTGATGACAATTTTTCGCGGGTGACTTGCGATTTGAATTCTTTGAAATTTGAGGTTTTTCAAAGATTAGGTAAGTTATTGGGAGAAAAGCAACATAGTTTTTAATTTGTTTTGTTTTTACTATTAGAAAATAGGGAGTAGAACGAAGTTATAAGTCAGAAGTTAGAAGTGATTTTTGGAGCGGGGTTCAAATCCCCGTTACAAAAATATTTTGCCTTAAAAGGCGGGGTTTTAGATCCAATTTTTTTGGTAATAATAGACAGGATGATCTGAATATTTGCAAAAATACTTTTTTTCTATTCCCTATTCCCTATTCCCTAAAAGTGATAAATTTTTGGCTTTCTTCAAAATTGATATGCACCTGATATATTTAACTATATATTAGCAAAAAAAAGGTCTAAATCCTCCCCTTTTAAGAGGATAAAAAAAGAGAATATTCCTTATGTTATATCAAATCCGGTAGCATCGGTGTTATTCAGCATTAAAGATAAGAATCTATATTGTAGGGGTAAATGATCATTCTTCCTTAACCATTCTATGACGACGACAGAATTATATTACTCCGAAGCCAACGGATTTGATATCAAGCTTCTGACTTTCCTAGGTCATGCTGCGCAAACAGCCAGAGGTACTGATAACTGATAACTGAAATGACTATTATAGCAGTCGAAGCAAAGATTAGGACATAGACTGATGATGAATCTTATACTAGGAAACACTTTTCCAACTGTTCCCTGTTCCCTGTTCCCTATTCCCTGCTATACTTAAACATTTACAGCAGTTTTCAGGTCAATGAACCACATAAAAAAAATGATAACCTTATGAGGGCGAATGCCATTCGCTTTGTGGTTTACTCAAATGAAAAGCGCTGTATTTACCACAACATAACTTATCTAGACAAATATCTAATTAGGTGAATAACTGAGCATTTCATGTTGATAACTAAATCAGAGCGATCGCTATCAACTTTAACTTTCCTAGGAATAGATAAAAGCTTCTAATTACAGTGAAACTCATAGAAAAAGTAGACTTTACAAGGGATGAAAACTAGCTTACAATCAATATCAACTTAAACCAATATCAATAGATACCCCAATTAACTATGTCCAAAAATAAAAAGAATGCAGCAGAAACTCCTGTGAAAAAAAGTTTCAGTGACCCAGAATACTATTTTAACAGAGAATTTAGTTGGGTAGAGTTTAACCGTAGAGTTTTATCTGAAGGTTTAGACCCCCGTACTCCCTTATTAGAACGTTTAAAATTTTTAGCAATTTTTAGCTCTAACTTAGATGAATATTTTATGGTTAGAGTAGCAGTTTTGAAAAAACAAATAGAAGCTGATGTGCATAAATTAACTCCTGATGGTCGTACTCCCCAAGAACAACTAGATGGAGTTAATCAAAAACTATTACCAATGGTTTCTTTACAACACAAATTTTTTGAGGAAACTTTACGACCAGAATTAAGCAAAAATGGCATTTATATCCTAAATTATATAGACTTAAATCAAGAACAAAAAATATATCTAAAAAACTATTTTGAAGAACACATATTTCCTGTACTTACACCTCTAGCTATTGATGCTAGTCATCCTTTTCCTTATTTATCTAATCTCAGTTTTAACTTAGCAGTAATGCTCAAAAATCCCGAAACTCAAGAAGATTTATTAGCCAGAATTAAAGTGCCGAAAATATTACCTCGATTTTTGCCATTACCAGAAAAATTACAAGTAGAAGAAAAAACTCAAACTGTAAATTGGATGGGAGTTCCTCTCGAACAAATCATTGCTCACAATTTAGGTTCTCTGTTTCCTGGTATGGATATTCAGGAATATCACCTATTTCGGATTACTCGTGATGCTGACGTAGCAGTACAGGAAGATGAAGGTGATGACTTGCTGTTAGCGATCGAGAAAGAATTACGAAAACGGCGTATCGGTGGTACCGTAGTCAGAATGGAAATTAATCCAAGAATGCCAAGTAAGTTAAAAAAGATATTAATGGAAAAGTTGGAGTTGTCGGAAAAAGATGTCTACACAGTAGAGGGATTACTCGATCTCAAAGATTTAATGTCATTTCTAGGGTTGCCATTGCCAACACTCAAAGACCCAAGTTGGACATCTACTATGCCACCACGGTTGCGACATTATGGTGATGAGATCGGTACTGCCAATCTGAATGAGAAGAATGGAATAGACTTTTTTGCAGTCATTCGCCAGAAAGATTTATTGGTACATCATCCATATCACTCCTTTGCCAATACGGTACAAGGTTTCATTACCCAGGCAGCACACGATCCTAATGTGTTGGCAATTAAGATGACTCTTTACCGGACTTCAGGAGATTCACCCATTGTTAATGCTTTGATTGCTGGAGCTGAAAATGGCAAACAAGTAGCAGCATTGGTGGAATTGAAAGCAAGATTTGATGAAGAAAATAATATTCAATGGGCGCGGAAATTAGAACAATCTGGCGTTCATGTGGTTTATGGTTTAGCAGGTCTGAAAACTCATACTAAAATTGTGATGGTGGTGCGTCAGGAAGAAGGTCATATCCGTCGTTATGTTCATATTGGCACTGGTAATTATAATTCTAAGACGGCTAAACTTTATACCGATTTGGGTTTGTTGAGTTGTCGCCCAGAATTGGGAGCAGATTTAGCAGATTTGTTTAATTTCTTGACAGGATATTCCCGGCAGCAGTCTTACCGGAAGTTGTTCGTGGCGCCTGTGAATATGCGCGATCGCTTTATCAAACTGATTCGTCGGGAAATTGAGAATTGCCAAGATGGAGATACAGGTCGTATTGTTGCCAAAATGAACTCTTTAGTAGACCCTGAAATCATTGCTAATTTGTATAAAGCATCCCAAGCAGGGGTGAAAATTGATTTGATTATCCGTGGTATTTGCTGTCTGCGTCCGGGTTTAGAAGATATCAGTGAAAATATTAAGGTGGTGAGTATTGTCGGACGTTATTTAGAACACTCTCGCATTTTCTACTTCCATAATAAAGGTAAGGAAGAGGTGTATATTGGTTCTGCTGACTGGATGCCTCGTAATCTCGATCGCCGAGTTGAAGCTATTACACCTGTGGAAGATCCCGATCTCACGAAAGAGTTGCAAGAGATTATGGGGATTCTATTATCTGACAACCGCCAAGCTTGGGATTTGCTACCAGATGGTCAGTATATTCAGCGTCGTCCTACTGATAATTCTCCTGAACTTGGTTCCCATAAAATTTTGATGGAAACTGTAGCGCATAGTTAGAAAGCGTGGGGAGTGTGGGAGGTGTGGGAGGTGTGGGAGGTGTGGGGAGTGTGGGAAGTGTGGGAGGTGTGGGAGGTGTGGGAGGTGTCGGAAGTGTAGGAGGTGTGGGGAGAAACTCCCAAAAAGTTGATTCAATAGTTCCCCCAATCTCCACACTTTTCTCCTCATGGGCTGAAAAATCGGCAAATTTTTGTGAGTTTTTCTATTCCCCTATCCCCTTACCTCTCGTTCTCCCTCAATCATTAACTTACAATACTTTGAAACAGCTATACCCACCGAAGCAAAGTTCCCAAACTCATCTCCCCAATGCGTTTGACTAGAATGAAACAGCCATGCATCTCCCCACTCCCCATCTCTCTAAGAGTTACTTCGGTTGTAATATCATCAGGACTTACGCGGAGACTCTACATATAGGGAGGGCGAATGCCATTCGCCCCTACAGATGGTGTGTAATTTCGTTTTTTGCGTAAGTCCTGATCATGTCTCATTAAATAACTGTAACAGGACTTACGCAAAACCACTATACCTAGCGAACGGGTTCGCCCCTACAGATGGTGTATAATTCGATATTTTGCGTAAGTCCTGTGTAATAAACAATCTTTCCGCAACCTGGTAGGGACGCCCTTATGGAATGTCCTTACACTGGGGTTTATTCATACCAATTTTATAAATGTTTGCTACAAATACTGGAACTGTTTATAGTAGTCGTAGGGGTGAGCAAGCGAATCACCCGTACAGTAGAAAGAGCTGTTATTATCATTTTTGAAGAAAGAAAGAATTCGATTCTGCCAAATCTACATCTGATTGTAACCATTTTGTTAACCAAACTATTCGTAACATTCTTTTTTCAAATTGTTATAATTTCTGTTTGCACTTGCCTGTTTCTTGTTCCTTTGTTAAAATACCTTCTAATTAATTTCTTTATCAAAAGTCCTGATTATCATAATCTTTTGAGAACTGAAGGTTTTTTCACAAAACTCGGAGAAGTTGAGGTGATTTTATGAATGATTCAATACCAGAAAAACTAAATATTGAACCAGATCCGTCTTATGTTATGGATTTTAGTGAAAATATTATCCCTACGGGGAATTATGATAACGATACTGTCCTAATTGTTGAAGATGATGAACTTAATGCTACTATGTTTTCAAGAATTCTGAAACAACGCGGTGGGTATCCTACTTTGCATACAGAAGATGTGGAGGAGATACTAAACTTAGCGGAGTCAGGTAAAATTAGCATTATCTTGATGGATACTTCTCTAGCTCGTAGTGTTTACCAGGGCAAAGCTGTTGATGGAATTGAAATTACTCAAATATTGAAATCTAATCCTAAAACTGCATTAATACCTGTAGTCTTAGTTACTGCTCATGCAACGTTAGGCGATCAAGAAGATTTTTTGAACGAAAGTGGTGCTGATGCTTATTTCCCAAAACCAATAGTGCGTCATAAAGAGTTTGTGGATCATGTAACACAATTGATTGATTCAGCTAAAAAAACAAATAGTTCTGAGATACTTATAAATAATTTTGCAAATCGTCTAGATTATTATATTAAAACAAATGATCAAGTTAGAGGTGAGCTTAAACAAGCTCAGGATAGAATTGAAGAGTTAGAGAAAAAGTTGCAGGAATATCAAAAATCATATTTACAAAAAGAGGTTGAAACTTCTGTAAAATCTAAGCAAAGATTTAATCTCTGGAGAAGTATAAAAAATCAGCTCCAATCTAGTAAATCGGATGAACTCAATTTCGCAAATCAACAACTTTCATTAGTGGATACTTCTGAGGAAAAAGATATAAGCGACCAAACTTACGAAATGTATCAAATAATTTGTGCTGATGTAGCTCATAGTCTGAAAGGAGAATTTTTAAATATTGGAGGAGCTAACCAAGAAATTCGCTATTTATCTAATAACTCACCAGAAATTTTAGAGGAGTGTGAAGTAATTCAAAGAAGTATTGAACATAGTCAAATATGTCTACAAAAGTTGATATATTCTCTTAATATAGGTCAGCCACAAATGGAAGCTATTAAGATTGAGGAGCTAATAGCTGAAGTTGAGTATTTGTATAGACATAGATTACCTTCAAATATAGAAATGGAAGTCAAAATACAGGAAAATCTCAAAGGTCGAACTATTCTAGGGAATTCAGATCAAATCAAGAGTATTTTGTTTGAACTGATTAGAAACTCTACAAAGGCATTACATAAACCGGGTAGTAAAATCCAAATATTTGCAAGTTATGAAAATGATGGATTGATTACTTTATCTATTAAAGATAATGGCTCTGGTATTAGGGATGATTTCAAAAATAAACTACTGAAAGAAGTTGTAGAAAGTCAAAGTAGTTCGGGAATAGGATTACATATAATTAATCAAATCATACATCAAATGGGAGGTGACTTAAGATTAGAATCTTGTGAAAAAGGGACGACTATTACTCTTTTATTTAATGAGAGTTAAATTTCTAAAGTTATAGACAAATGTGTAAGTGAAAATCTAACCTCTTTACAAGCTTTTATTTTATGGGAGTTATAAATTATGGTATTGAGAATATTAATTGTAGATGATAATAAAGATAATCTCAGAAGCTATGTTAAATCTTTAAAACGTAGAATCAGATCGGAATCTTTAAATTTTAGTACACCACAGGATTTAAACTATAAATCTACTATAGAAGTAGAGGAATGTGATTCAGTTATTGCAGCACTGAAAAAATTAAAAAGTCAACCATTTGAAGTGCTGATTGTTGATTTAAAAATTCCCGGTTCATCTGGGCAAGAAATGGGAGGATTAGAATTAATAGATGAGTCCCTAGACCTAGATCCACTCCGCCGTATTATTGTAATAACTGCTTATGCAAATGTAGAATTAGCAAAGAAAACTCTGACTAAAGGTGTGTTTGATTTTATAGAAAAATCTGCCACAGCAGTTGAAGCTTTAGTGTCAGCAGTTCAAAGAGCTATAGATACTCGTAACGAGAAAATCAGACGAGTGGGAAACCCTTTTACACCAATGACAGGTTTGGAACCCACTGTTTTTGGTGGCAGAATAGAAGCACTCCAATTTTTTGAAGATAAGCTCAATAGAGCAATTTATAGTCAATATCGGGAACATTTCCTGATTCTCGGTGATTGGGGAATAGGTAAATCAACATTACTCAGAGAATATAAAAAAATCTGTCAAAGTCGTGGATATATTTCATGTATTGTTCCTATCGAACCCATTCAAGCAGATTCAAATCTACTGGATGTTGCCCGTATTATAGTAGAAGGCATTTTGCACGATCTACCTTACCCTGTTGAGCGGTTTAAGAAAGTTCTTGAGTTCTTTAATTCTCTTGAAATTAATATACTCGGATCTGGATTAAAGATTGAGCGCAACAAAAATAACCAGCAGATAATATCACCTAAAGCTTTTTTACGAGATACTCTTAGCAAACTATGGGAAGACATTGAAGATAAAACCGATGTATTTGTGATCCTGCTTGACGATCTAGAAAACTTGGCAGCAGTTTCAGAGATTTTGATGACATTCAAATCAGCACTATCCACAGAGTCAATCATGGAAACTAAAATTCTAGTTGGTTTGGCATCAACTTCCACAAATTGGTTAGAAGTAACATCTGTAGAGAAACATCATCCCCTCTCTAGATACTTTTTGTCTAGAGTAGAACTGACTTCGTTAACCGAAAAAGAGGTTAAAGAAACCATCCGAGAGTCTCTTGCAGGAACAGGAGTTTCATTTAGTCAAGAAGTCATGCAAAATATATTAAAATATTCTGGCGGACATCCATTCGAGATGCAGCTACTGTGTTATCACCTTTTTAGTAATCATCTTTCAAGAATTGTAGACATTGACATTTGGGAAAAAGCTTTACAAGCAACCGTCAGGGATGTGGGAAATGCTATTTTTGAAAAGTGGTGTTCTGACCTCAGTGTTGATGAAGCAAAAGTTATCAGGATACTCGCAAAAAACGAGAATTCTGTATCACTAGAAAAGCTAGCCGCTACTTTTGAGACAGAAAATCTGATGATTCTTCCAAACTATTCGGTTGAAGAAATATTGAAAAGTCTTTTGCAACGAAAGCTGATCGATAGAGATATTTATGGTAATTATGTAGTCAAGGATCGGATGTTTCGTAGCTACCTCATTACTCATCTAAACTACCCATTGGTTTAGCAGTTATCACTTAGCTTCCTAGATCGGATTAGATCAGATTCTAAATTTTCCGCTCCGTTAGTATCGGTACAATTCATGCCTTGTAGGGGTTTGGTTTCCAAACCTAAACCCTACTTGGTGTTTTTGCCAATACTGATGATAGAATCTTACAGCGCTTTTCAGATTAATGAACCACATCGTCACAACTAAGACTCAGTAGGGAAGTTCCATGGAACTTCCCTGCTAGGGCATCTAGACTAAAATTGTGGGTAAAAACCTAACCCCCCAACCCCCTTCCCTAGCAGGGAAGGGGGAGTATTTCTACCGTCTCCTTGCAGGAGAGGGGTTGGGGGAAAGGTCTTCCGGGTACTCGCTCGTTACCCACATTTTTAACCTAGACACGCTACTACTGTGGTCTACCGAAATGAAAACTGCTGTATTATCCAAACTAGAGGAATTTGATCAGGACTTACGCAAAATATGGAATTATACACCATATGTAGGGGCGAATGGCATTCGCCCTTGCTAGATATAGCGGTTCTGCGTAAGTCCTGTTGATATGATAGCTGTTTGCAGAGCATTCCGGCACGGAAATGCTTAAAGCTATAGATAAATTTTGGGAACATGACAGAGTTACTTCCCTGTGTAATTTGGGAAATTGAGAAATTGTCAGTAGCAGAACAAGAAGCGATCGCCTCTCGTATTTTATAGTGCTACGCATTAAGGTTAGGACATTTATAAATCCTCAAATCCTTTGACAGTTCACTATTCCCTATTCCCTATTCCCTATTCCCTATTCACGCTTCGCGTAGCGCTATAGTAGAAACACCATCCATAGATAATCAAGGTGTTTTTCTGAAGGGCCAGCTTTTCTCCAGAGCTTGGGTTATCGCTATTGGGACAAAAGCCAAAATCCAACTTTTAACGAAGTCAGTAGGGGCGAATGGCCATTCGCGCCTAGTTCTTTTTGTAACGGCGATTAGAGCAATGCTCCAAAAACATTTCGCCGATCAAGGCGGGGTGGCGCGACCCAATTTTTTTGATAAACTCTTCTTGGCCTAATTCAAGAAAATTCTTCTGCTTAACTACTCCCTAATTATGCTAAGTTATATACTGTTTCATCTCCCACTAACTACTTGCTAGTCTGGTAGAAGTAGTGTTCCGAATTGGTGTAATACTAATCAAAGATGAAATATCGGTAAAAATAGATAAAATTGAAAATTTAGTGGAATTAAACACAGTTCTCAATCAAGCAACTGACACAAACTTAACTCCATCAAAAATAGAGTTACCATTTACTCTCCAACAGGTGAGGGCAGCTATTCCTCCCCAATGCTTTCAACCTTCCCTCTGGAGGTCTCTCAGCTACTTCTTTCTAGACATTGGCATTATTGCAGGTTTATATGCTATTGCCTACAATCTAGATTCATGGTTCTTTTTCCCCATTTTCTGGTTAATGCAAGGAACTATGTTTTGGGCATTATTTGTAGTGGGACATGATTGCGGTCACGGTTCCTTCTCCAAATATAAATGGGTGAATAATTTAATAGGGCATTTGTCTCATACTCCCATTCTTGTACCATACCACGGTTGGCGCATCAGCCACAGAACTCACCACGCCAATACCGGAAATATTGACACTGATGAAAGTTGGTATCCAGTTACCGAGAGTAAGTACAATATCATGCCTTGGTATGAAAAACTATTTCGCTTTTATCTACCATTATTAGCTTATCCTCTCTATTTATTTAGGCGATCGCCTAATCGTGAAGGTTCTCACTTTCTCCCCAACAGTCCATTATTCCGTCCTAATGAAAAATGGGACGTTTTAACCAGTTCAGCACTCTGGATGTTAATGGTAGGTTTTCTTGGTTGGCTGACTTATCAATTTGGTTGGGTTTTTCTAGTAAAATATTACCTGGTTCCTTATGTGATATTTGTAATCTGGCTAGATTTAGTCACTTTCCTGCACCACACAGAAGCAGACATTCCTTGGTATCGTGGAGATGACTGGTATTTTCTCAAAGGAGCATTATCTAGCATAGATCGCGACTACGGTTTTATCAATTCCATTCATCACGACATTGGTACTCATGTTGCGCATCATATCTTTTTAAATATGCCTCACTATCACTTGAAAACAGCTACAGAGGCAATCAAACCTATCTTGGGTAAATATTATCGCAAGTCAACCGAACCAATCTGGAAGAGTTTTATCAACTCTTATCTGACTTGTCACTTTGTCTCAGATACAGGTTCCCAAGTATATTATCAATCAGCTTGGAAAAAACACTAATTCTATACCGTTTCACTGAATTCTGAATTCTAAATTCAGAATGCGAGATTTGATCGGCTAAAAACTTTGACACTCACAACAGTTTCAGGTAATTATTTGAAATTTAAAGTTTGAAACTATTTGTGACGTCCTCAAAGTGAATTGGTATAGAAATTGGTTTTCTGTAGGGGTTTGGAGACCAAACCCCTTCAAATTCAACTAATAACCGCCTTCAAACTCCGACAAAACTCCCCGATCGCTTCCAACCCTTCATCGGGTGTTCCCTCAGCTAACCGCTTCACTACCGCACTACCAACAATAACCGCATCACTTCCCCACTTTTTGACTTGCAAAGCGTGTTCCGGTTGAGAAATACCAAAACCCACACCAATAGGTTTATCAGTCACCCCCCGCATTTGTGCCAACAAATCTTGTACCCGCGTCTGTACTTGAGTACGCATTCCCGTCACCCCAGTCACACTCACCAGATAAATAAACCCTTCAGACTGACGAGCGATCGCCTCTATTCTCTCTTTTGGACTAGTAGGAGCTACTAATAAAGTCAACTCGATCCCAATATCTCTTGCTGGTTTCAATACAACATCCGCCTCCTCCAACGGCAAGTCTGGCACAACCAAACCCCTAGCACCCACATCATAAATTTTTTTCAGAAAACTCTCCACCCCTCGATATAAAATCGGATTGTAATAAGTAAATAGAATTATTGGCGATCGCAACTTCGGACTAACCGTCTGCACTACCTCCAACACCGACTCTAAAGTAGTTCCTCGGTTCAAAGAACGAGTCGCAGCAGCCTGAATTACCGGGCCATCAGCCAAAGGATCGGAATAAGGCACCCCCAACTCAATCAGATCGGCCCCATTTTTATCCAATATTTCCAAAGCCTTCGCCGTAGTTTCCAAATCTGGGTCACCTGCCGTAATGAAGGGAATCAAAGCACACTGGGGACCATTTTCTGAATTGCGTAGAGATTCAAAACAATGAGAAACTGAAATCATTTTTAATTTTTTTAATAAATTGGATAGATAACCAAGTCATATCAAATCCGCTAGCTTCGGAGTATTATAAGAAACCGGGTTTGTGGGAAGTAGATGTTATACAGTGGGGTATTTAAAACCAACCCGGTTTCTGGCAGTATTTAGATATAGCAATCGAAGCAAAGCTTAGGACATTTCTAAATTTTCTTGCGTCAGCCATAGATTATTCTTGACTTTTGCCTTTTGACTTCTGCCTTGCGCGTAGCGCTGTATCTGCCTTTTCTCGTTCAACCTCAGCCTGTAATTGAGCCAACTCTTCTGGACTCATTTCTTCCAGACGCTTTTGCAGCACTGCCTCTTCATAATCTTTCAACTGTTGATTATAGGTCATATCACTATTAGTAACCCTGAATAAATAGGTCAGTAGCCAAACAAATAAGCCACCGACCAAAATTGCTTGTGTCCAAATACCAGCGTTGGTACTATTTATTCCTACTATTTGTAAAACAAAGTAGAGGAGACCACCAGCAGCAAAAATACCGAGACTTATTCCAATAGCATCAATTCGTCGCATTAACCTTCAATCTGTCGCCGTTTAGGGCGAAAATTTAAAAATGGGGATAAAACCAACATACCAGGGAAGAACAAGAACATCAAGAAGTACATGAAAACCCGTTCAATAGAACTAGCAACATACCAACGGGTCTTGAGATAGGCATAAACTATAGCTGGCATTACTAGAAAATAGGCTCCGGCCAGAGATGCATAAATAATTAAGATTAATAGATTCGTGTCTAGGTCCAAGTTCATAAACAAGATTGAGAAATTACAGTAGTTAATCGTATTCTGTTTAACATACTATTATCTGAACGACTGTTTTTCCAGCTAACCTGCAGATTATTCCATATTTTGTCCTGCCAAGAAATTTTTAGAGATTTCCCCTCAGCCTATTTCAGAGAAAGTAGTCTCTAAGAGAGTTTTTCCAACAAACATCCAGAGTATTTCATGTTGCCTAGCAACAGCGTTTATCAATTTCCTAACCTAAATATTTAGTGCTAGGCAAAAATTTTACCCACAAAACAATCCTCTTAAAATATTGACTAAAATACAGCTACTTCACTTCTCAAAAACTGAGGACTTTTGCTATTAGCCATAAATATAAATTCATCCCATCAGCTTAAGCCTTAATATTTATATTTTGTTGACCAGCAATCTCTTGGAGCAAATCGAAAAGAGATGGACAGATTTGAGAATTAGAGTAAATTATAGAATTATCAACATATACTACATAACCAGATTCCATATTAAACATTTGGCCCAAATTACTAAATTCTGGTGCTTCACAAAAAAATTAATTTCCTTGGCCAAAATCCTTAATAATTTTTTTATTTCAATTTCTCTAAAAAATACTTGCCAAAACTTAGAACATTGTGATTAAATAAAATAATGAGTTTTTAATACTTATCGAATCATCTCAATATATGGGGGTGTGGCGGAATGGTAGACGCTACGGACTTAAAATCCGTTGACCTTAACAGTCGTGTGGGTTCAAGTCCCACCACCCCCACTATTTGTAAAGGTTTAGGGTTGATTGGCCTGATCCTGTTTTTCTCGGAGCTGTCTATTTTTAATCTTGTCATGTTTTTTGTCATGTTTTTGCCATGTAGGGAAAGAAATATTATGGCCATGATTCGTGGCAACGAGAATTATGGGTTTCAAGGGTCTGCAAAGGCTTAAACCTTTCTCTATGATGGATTTGACGGATATGACGGGTGACTGTTAAACTAAGCCAGTTTGTTACCAAACCGACTCGTCTTCAGAACCGGACGTGAGACTTTCACCTCATCACGGCTCCTCTCTTAAACGTCCCAAATCACATGGGTACATCCTTGCCTTAATTAATAATTAATAATTAATAATTAATAATTAAAAACAAATTAATTGTTCATTATTAATTGTTCATTATTCATTATTGAAAGGCAGTTTTACGGTCGTGGCAATGTCGGTGCAACAGTTGTTTATTCTGATAAGTGTTGTCACCACCTTTAGACCTTGGTTTTATATGGTCTACTTCCATAAGGTCAGATGGACTAAAGGTTAGCCCACAAAATGCGCATTTATTCTTTTGCCGTTTTAACAGCGTTGTGACTTCCTTCCTTACGCCTGGATATTTTCCGATTCTATTGCTCCAATAAGTCCAATCGCCGTCTAATGGGGATTTATTACCTTTCACTTTGATATGCCGTATAATAGGAACATCTGCGTGTAAGTTTAGTATATATTCGCCGTCGTTAAGTAACCAATTCCTGGTATCTTTAACATCGGGGAAATACTTTTTCTTTACCCAGGCTGCTGACTTGTTTGGATGCCTTCTACTCACCCATCGACCTAGTCTTTTCCATAGAAGCATATCCATTTTGCTGAATATCTTTTTACTGACTACGGTGGAAAAGTAATTAGCCCATCCTCTGATTACCGGGTTTAATTTAGCTATTAGAGCCTTTGTCGAGACGGTTTTATTAGAGTCGAATATATCCGCCAATTTTCGATAATGAGTTTTAATACTCTTGGAGGATGGTTTAATCAGTGTTTTAAATCCTTGTTTGGTTGACTTAACCCTCCATTGCCTGATTGTGAATCCTAAGAAGTCAAATCCGGGTTGATTTCCTTCATATTCCTCCAAGGTGTGGGCAATTTTGGTTTTTTCTGGTTTTAGTTCTAATCCTATCTGGCTTAACCATTCCTTTATTACGGTTTTAGCTTGTAACACTACTTTGATATCTTCGTGTAGGATAACGAAGTCGTCAGCATAGCGTATTAGGGAAAGACTTTGACACTTCGTTTGCCAACTTCTCTGCTGGCCTTTTGTATTTTTAAGGTCTATGGTTCCGGCAAACTCTTTTAGTCTTTCTTCCATACCGTGTAGGGCGATGTTTGCTAGTAGAGGTGATATCACCCCGGACTGTGGCGTACCTTCCACAGTGTTTGAGAATTGTTTATTGTCGAGAACCCCGGACTTTAGCCATTGTTTGACTAATCGTCGATAGGGGGATTGACCTATTTTTCTCAACAGTGCATCATGGTTAATTCGGTCAAAACATTTGGATATGTCAGCATCTAATACATATTTGGGCTTTTGATTAATGCTTCCAAAGATGGCACTAATGGCATCATGTGTTGACCGTCCTGGCCTAAAACCATAGCTATTAGGTTCAAATCTTGCCTCCCACTCTGGCTCCATACCCAACTTCACCAGAGCTTGCAATGCACGGTCCTACATTGTAGGGATTCCAAGAGGTCTCTTTTCATCCCTTCCTGGTTTTGGTATCCAGACTCTACGGGTCGGGCTTGCTTTGAGATATCGCGTGTTTAATAAATCAACCAGGTTGAGTCTGTGCATAGGGGGAAGGTTTTTAATTCCGTCCACACCAGCAGTTTTCTTGCCTTGGTTATCTTGGGTCACGCGCCTAACAGCTAGCAACAAGGCGTAATAACTTTTGGTCAGAAGTATGAGAGTATTTACGCATCTTGCGGATTTTGCCACGGCTGGATGCTTTGTAAATTAAATGCCGGCAACTTAAATACATTCTTCTCAACCCTCTTCCAATTAATATCCTTCCATTTGAGATTAGGATTGATACTAACTTGATTCGGTATATCGTCTGTATCCCATGCCACGCTTAAAAAGGGCTTTGGATTACCCAATCTTCTTTTTAGTGTTTTAGCCTTATTCATCGCTATTGATTACCTTACATTACGTCTAACAGTGGGTACGTCAGCTTGATAGCTTTTTACCCAATCCTACTCTCTCTAAGACCTACAACTTTTGTGTAGATTGACCTTGAATGGCTTCCTAAGTTATCGACCTATATGCTTAGGTGCCTTAGAGAGGTTTCCTCGTTCCCTTATACCTTTATTACGGCTGATTTAGTGGGGTAAAATCTCCCGGAGGGTTCAGTATGGTTGTTGATAACCTCATATAGAAAAAGCTATCCATTGACCCCCTGACCTTCGTCCTACACTCCATAGCTACCTTTGAAGTGGCTATTAATTACGAGAGTTTTATTACCTTCCTGTTCGTCCACTTGTCAGCCTTTGCTAGAAGTCTCACTTATTTGGTAGTTAAAGCTTTGACCCCATTTAGACCAGCTTCGGAGATTGATGTTCAGTCTCTACTCCGTGGCCTATGCTGTCAACCCAACAACAAGGCGAGTGGAATTTCACCACTAAGGACATAAGAGTTATTCACAAGTCGAGGTTGTCCTCATGTATTGACTTGGAACGGCCATTTATACCTAGTTTCCTAGTTTAGTGACCAACGAGTCGCACCTACATCTTTAATATATATTTTTCTTAAATATTTTTTTCTCCTCTTTGATTTATTTCTATTTTTATAAATTTAAAAACCCTACATACCTATAAAATCCATCATGGGCAATGGTTATAGCCGTCACGCACCCGTAAAACCTATCATTCTCCTTGTTCCTGAGAAACAGAAAAACAATTTCCTAATGCCAATAGCGGACCTGCTTAAATAGGCCCACTATTAATGAAGTCAAAAAAAAAATCCCAAAAATATTTGCCAGTGTTCTAAGGGGAGAAGGCCACCTAGAACACTGGCGGTAGTTAAATGCTGATGATGAAAATAAGAAAGCGATCGCTCAAAACCAGAAAGCGATCGCTCTTACTCTAAATATTTATTTGCCTAATTCCACTACTGGCAAGTTTTTACCGTCGCGACACAGCCAATAGTAAGCGATATAGCTGCCGCTAGGCTCCGCCAACGCCTCAACAACAAAATTATTATAAGCTTTTACAAAGATACTTTCGTATAATTAATTTGAGTTCTATAAATATATGGTTAATTGTAAATAATTTTTGCGAAAATACCCTGATTATTGTAGAATAATATTATTGTTAATTTGAGCTAACAATATGAATTTTAACTATATTGATTATTGTCAGTATCTACTCAACTCTCATACAAATTATACTATCACTTGCTCAATTCAAACCACCTAGAAAATGTTAGCCATGACAAGATAAATCGTTATTTAAAAATCGAAAACTTTGATGACCAGGATTTATGGAAAAATGTTAAAAAAGAAATAGTCACTAATACAGAGGGTTATTTAATTTTTGATGATACAGTTCTTAACAAGAAGCATAGTAATAAAATTGACTTGGTTCGGCGACAGAGAGCGTGGTAATGAGCATCAAGTAGTTTGCTTACGGAAGGCTGCGCCAACGTGGCATAGGAATAGTAAATTGTATATATTTTAACCCAAAAATCGAACAATTTTGGCTTATAGATTATCGAATCTATGATCCAGATACTGATAAAAAAACCATGCGGAGATCATGTAGAAGAAATGATTTTATCTGTGGTAAATAAGAAAAAGTTACCATTTAAGACTGTGTTAATGGATAGGCATGTATGCAACACAAAGGTTAATGGGATTGATAGATAATAGGTCAAAAATTTATTACTGTCCCTTAAAAATAAATCGCGCACGTAGATGATACTGGTCGCAAGTGAAAAGTATAAAAATCTAGGAGAGTTAAGTTGGGATGAGTCAGAAAAAATATCAGGTAAAATAATTAAAATTAAAGGAATTCCTGCGAGATAAAAAAGCGAGTGCGTAATTCTGAGGTCTCCTCAGAATTTAAGACGCACTCAAGACAGTCAAGCTCCACAAGGGCAACTATTTCTACCAATAGGACAGTTGGGTATTGCAACTAATGATTGATGTCAAGATTCAGTAGATGCAGTAGAGTTTGAATCTCAAACCAGGTGGAAAATTGAAGAATTTCACGCCAGAATCAAACAATTAAAGGCACACGAATTCTGTCAATGTCGTCTCAGAAAAATTCAGAAAAATCATATAGCCTGTGCTATATTAGTCTGGAATTTTTTGATGCATGCTTTGCAGTAAAAATAGGAAAAACTATAAACCCAAGTTAAGCATGAATTACTCTCAGATTATCTGATACAAGAGCTGGAAAAGCCCACAATAAAATTCAGAGCTCCGCATGATTTTCTAGGTATTTTTTTTTACTGTTGAATGAATGGCAAAAATCTTGAGGCGATAGCTTAAAAAAATTGTAGCGTTGGCGGAGCCTAGCGGCAGCTATATCGCTTTCTTTGACATACGCTATATATAGTGTATTTGCGTAAGTCCTGTAAATTTAAGAATTTAGCTAGTCAGCAGGAGTTTGACGACAAAATTATTTTACGTCCAAGTTTGTTGACTAAGTATTATTTTTTCAGAGTAAGACTGGATATTGGGGAATATCGCAGTGCTGTTTTTAATTATGATCGAGTTAATCAAGTCTTTAATATTCTAGGGTTTTGATATGAAGTTATCTTTTATTGGAGATTGTCACGCCAGGCATGAAAAGTTGATAGAAACTTCTACTATAATGAGTTGGGGTTGCAATGGGTGGCCGATTTGGGATGTAGAATTAAAGAGGAAGTTTGAGCAAGTAATATTGGGGGATTTTGAGAGGATTTATTTCAGTTGTTGTCATCCTTTTATGGGATGCGAAAAGGTTTAGGAAATAGCTGCTTTGTCTGAGTATAATTTCCTGGAATTTTCTCAAAAAGAAAGGGGTTTTTTTAATAAAGCAAAGTATCAAAATTTATCTGATGATGAGATTAGTATGCTTGTGGATAAATATCTTGAGTATCTTGATTTTTTTGTCGGTTTAGATGAGAGGATTAAGCTTGTGCCTATAACAATTCTCTGGCATGAGAAGATTAAGTGTAGTAGGTTGAGAATGCCTCCGATTTACGAAAAAGTTAAGCAATTCTCTATGCTTGATGTTGAGTTGTTCCTGAAGTCTAAATTCGATTTTGTTGATCGGTTTGGTGTGCTGCATCCAGAGGCGGTTAAAAGAATTATTGCTATATTATGAAGTTTAATTATATTGATATTGATGCGAGAGGAATTCTCGCATCTTCACAAAAGCCGAAAATATTATTAGAGGAAATAGAATTTACTCCTGACAAGGATGATAGTTATTTTGGTCGTTGTTCTTCGACTAATAATTATCAATTGCCTGAAGATGAAGAGTTATTCAGTAATTCTGGTTGGTCTATTGATGAAAAAGGGCTGTTTTTACCTGCAAATCATGCTGATGATCATAGATTAATTTTTCATCAATATCAAACATTTGCTCCATCTACTTATAAAGTCTCCTGTACTTATAAAGTCTCCTGGTTGTTTTATTGCGGTTCGCAAGAAACTAATGGCAGCTTTGATTTTGTCCTCAATTTGTGGGACAACTCGGCTTTGTTGCATGAAAGTAGCGATATAGCTGCCGCACTTGCTCTGTCTTTTCCTGACGGAATGCTCCGCTTTCGATGTCGGCGACAGCTGAAACGCGACAACTTCCCTGAGTAGAGTGAACTAGATTTCAACTTTGTAGCTCTTGGGTTTACCTATTTGAATCATACGGTTAAGCATGGCACATTGTATAAACAATTCCACGTGCAACAAAGCTCTTCATAATTCATAATTCATAATGGCTTTGTTGCATGAAAGTGGCGATCGCAAATTACTCCCACAAGAGGGGAGGCTAAATGTCTACTTGATAACTTTCGGGTTTACCATTCTGTATCATGCGGTTAAGCATAGCGCATTGAATGAATAA
>NZ_JAAHHT010000007.1:136803-144958 GCF_010672085.1 Okeania sp. SIO3I5 | reverse complement strand
TAAGCATAAATACGAATTTAAAAATTTATGCATTTTCATTTCCTTTCTTACTCATTACTCCTTACTCATTACTCCTTACTCATTAATCCTGAGTAATACGATAACTAATTACCCGGATTCTATATGACTCCTGACTCCTGACTCCTCCATTTTTATTTATAACTATTCAACCGGACATGATATAAGTATTGGTCTGAGAAAGCAAAGATCGATTTTCCACAACTATCTGAAGCTTTAAATGCAGTTGAAAAAAAAGGAAGATATTCACCTCCAAAAAGCCATCCTTTCAGAAGTTGGTGGAAAAATTCTTTAGTCAAATAAACTTTTAATTTTAATATAAAATTACCCCATGATAAAAGTTGGCTAGGAATTTCTATAAGTTCTTCCCTATTGTCTATAATCAGAATTTTTAACGTTCCTTTTTTACCCTTGGTATTATATAATTATTAAAATTAAAACTTGACTATTAATAATTGATTTCTAAAAAGGAAATTTCGGATTTTCTTTCCTTCAAATTCATTCGGAGGTACTGTTAACTGATAACTAATAACTGATAACTAATAACTGATAACTGATATATGAAGCCTTACCACAAAATTAAAATCCAAGAATGTCACGAACCATTAATTCCAATTCCCTTAGAATTATTTGCCATTGAATCACCCCATCCCTATCAAAAATTAGGTGCGCCCTATCATCTTTCTCAAACAAATTCACCTTATTTTTTACGTCAAAAAGTATTGGATAGTTTGATAATAGCTCAAACAAAATTACAACAAAATTATCCTGGTTGTCACATCCAAATATTTGATGCTTATCGCCCTATTGCCGTACAACAATTTATGGTAAATTACACTTTTGCAGAAACACTAAAAGCTCAAGGTTTAACATTAGATAGTCCGTCTTTGACTGAAGCAAAACGTCAAGAAATTTTCGAGCTAGTTTATCAGTTTTGGGCAACTCCTAGTCTAGATTCGACTACACCACCATCTCACAGCACTGGTGCTGCTGTAGATGTAACTTTGGTTGATGCTAATGGCAAAACTATTGATATGGGTTCTCCCATTGATGAGTTATCCCCTCGCTCTTATCCCAATCATTTTTTAGAGCGTCAGGATCAGGAAGCTCAAAAATATCATCAACATCGACAATTATTAGCAGAGGTAATGTTGTCTGGGGGGTTTCAGCAGCATCCACAGGAATGGTGGCACTTTTCTCACGGCGATCAAATGTGGGCTTGGTTAACTAATAGTGGAGGTGAAGTTGTGGCAAGATATGGAAGAGTAGAATAGTAGTATTTCTGAATAGAATTAGTTCATGGTAATATTAAATTCGGTAGTTTAGGTATGAATAAAGTAGATAAATTTAATTTATATAAAATTTCTTACTATTAATATCTATCTTCCATCAACCCGGTTTCTTATAACATCCTGAAGCCAATGAAGCAGAGAAACCGGGTTTATATAAAATTTCCTACTATTGATATCTATCTTCCATCAACCCGGTTTCTTATAACACCCTGAAGCAAACAGATTTGATATAAAAAATTATAATAAGAGAGCTAGAAATAGCTGAATACTTACTAATAATTATTGACTACTATAACAATCAGAAATGAGATGTGAAAAAAAGCTGTAGGGGTTTGGTCTCCTTTCCCCAAGCGCTAAGGGATTTGGAGACCAAACCCCTACGATAAAATCTTACAACCTATTTAGGATTGCTATATAAACAGTCTAAATATTTGTATAAAAATTTATCGCGCCTAGTGTAACATCAACAAAATTTTGAAATATAAATAGCAATGAAAAAACTCAAAATCATCTTTTTTGGCATTTATATTTGCTTCACAATACTCTTAAGGGAAAACTCCGCAAAAGCCAACTCTATCTCCCCAAAAAATTTTTCTACCTTTAGAGAATGGTGTTTAAATCAAACTAATATTTCTCCCACTGCCCAACATACAGTTAAAATTCTTTTGCAGAAAGCCAGAACTGAAAATTGCGTTGAAGCAGATGAAAAACTTTCTCGCCTCTCCTTTATTTCCCTCAGCAATTATCGTATTAGGAATATTGCCCCAGTATCCAGTCTCAAAAATATCACTCGACTTGCTCTAAATGATAATCAAATTGTCGAATTATCCGCCCTATCTCAACTACCAAAACTGACTAATTTATCTTTGGATGGTAATAGAATCAGAAATATTTCTGACATATCTAAATTAACCAACCTAACTCACCTCACTCTCAACGATAATAATATCAAAAATTTATCTCCCTTATCCAACTTAACCAAACTAACTCATCTCAAATTAATTTTTAATCAAATAGAAGATGTATCTCCCCTCTCCAACTTAACCCAATTAATTGAACTAAATTTAGGAGTTAATCGCATCAGAAATATTACTCCTCTGGCAACTTTAACCAATCTAACTCACCTGCATCTTAACGATAATAATATCGGGAAACTTTCCCCTCTCTCTAACCTCACAAACCTAACAAGTCTGCATTTATATCGAAATCAAATTAGTGACATTTCGCCTCTTTCTAATCTAACTAATTTAACTTTTCTTAGCCTCAGCGATAACTACATCACAGAAGTCTCAAATCTTTCTAGTTTAAATCAACTCAAATCTCTGATTTTAGTTTTTAATCAAATTACAAAAGTAGATTCTTTATCAACTTTAAGTAACCTCACTTTACTAGATTTAAGTCGCAACAAAATAATAGATGTTAGTTCTTTATCGACTTTGAAAAAATTACGATCGCTGTACCTACGAAATAACCCAGTTGCTCAAAAAAACTGTCCTATACAACCAGAATCAATTTGTCGTTTCTAACAATTTTATGTCAAAGAATAGTAGTAGACTGACACAGTTAAAATGCTGGAATAAGCGTAGGTTTGATTGATGCAATAAACACAACAAAAATAAGGCTTTTTTTGGGTTTAAGTTTGTTCTAAAAAGGTCTACATTTTAAGCGTTTCATGCTAGTAGTAGTAGCACATCTAGATTTATTTTGTGGATAATTGAGCAACTCGGAAGACCTCTCCCCCCTGCCCCTCCCCCTCTCCTGGAACTATCCCTTATAAGGAACTCTTGAAACCCTAGTTAGTGAGTAATAAATTTACCGAAAAATTAAGGTTTAAAGCCTCTCCTTTCAAGGAGAAAAAAACAAAAAAATTCCTTTTTACCAATCCTATTCTTTTTAATAATTATTAATTATTAATTGTTAATTGTTAATTATTTAATGACCTTACTTATATATATTTGAAAGTATTTTATGACTCTATTTTGTGTCAGTCTCAATAGCTTAAAAAAATCGATTCTAGTTTGTTTTTGAACTGCCAATATAAAGCATAAACCTAATTTAATCTTATTGCTTGACTAAAATTTCAAACTAATTCTATAATAGGCAAATATTATCTCAAAATATTAGGAAGAATTATGTGGCAAACCTGTATAAATAAACTATCTCCTATTGAAGGTGACTTTAGTCTAGAAATACCAGAGTTATTAAAGATAGCCTTCAACGAAAAGGGGATATTTAATGAAGACGAAATGTTTATGCCTATTCGTATAGTTAATATTTTAGGTTGTTGCAGTACAGCTATGTACCTTGACTGTCCTAATATTCCTGAACATCATTTAGACCATCCAGATTATAATATGGGAAGATACTACTGGTTTGATTTTGATATCGTAGGAGTGGATAGATTATTATTGCCACTACGGATGGTTTTTAATACAGGTGATGCTGATTGTAATGATGGTTTTTGGGGAGTTGTTTGGGAGCGTAATAAAGGAAAAATTATTGCCAATATTATTAGTAGTGGTGATACAGAAACAACTGTAGAAGCTGTTTCAAACCAACACATTAAGATGTATGAGTATCAGGAAATTTTAATTCCTACTATTTTGGATGGTAATGATGATTGTGGTGGTTTATCGCGTTATATAATATCTGCGAATAATTTAAAGCTAGAAAAAATTATATGTTTAGCAATTAAGTTTTTCTATGAATTAATACTTATAGTTAAGCAAAAAATACGAAGGTCAGCATTCAGGTAGCTGGCAGTAAACTATTAGTTATTTCATAAATAATGAATATATACTCTAAGGTAAAGGTCAGTTTTTTCCAATACTTTTAATTTTACTTAAATCTATCAATACTAATTCCCTATCTAAAGGAAATCAAGTAATACAAGTAATAGCTGATAACGCAGTTCCTGTGTAAGAAATTAGCTGATTACCTGAATGTTTACATACTAAGCTAATTTATTTTTATTTTCTAACTTAGATATTCGACAAGATAATTAGCTATTTTTTCACTAGCACCAGCTTTCCCCATCCTTTCTAAACCATTCCGAATACAAGCTTCTAAATACTCTTTATCTACCAAAGTTTCTTTTACTTTTTTAGCTGCTTCTTGCAGAATAAAACTATTAGCACCTTTATTACCAATAACCTGTACCGAACATCCTAAAAGTCTAGTTTGAGCCTCTGCAAAACGATAAGTAAATGACGGACCTTCTCCAGGAATAGTAATTACAGGTTTTCCTAATCCAACAGCTTGTTCTATTGCAGTTCCAGCCATACCAATTACCAAATTTGAATGTTGTAAAATATCTGCAAAAGCATCCTCATAACAAATTACTTCTATTGCATATTCCTGATTTAAAAATGTTAGCTTGCTTCCTCGATATTCCCAACTTTCAGAAGTAGATATCGCCTCTAGTTCAGACATTAAAATCGGCACAGTCGCAGCTCGAAACTGACAAACATTTTCTCCCATAACTTTGACAATTTCTCTGACTAGCTTCAACAACAAACATAAATTTCTACCAGCTTCCGGCAACCGAGAACCAGGCAAAATAGCAATAGTAAATAATTCCGGTTTAAGCTGTAAATTTTTCCCTGTTGAAGTTAAATTATCCATCACTGGCGTACCAACAAATTCTGCCTTATTAATTCCTTGTCGGTTTAAATCTTTTGCCGTCAAAGCATCTCTAGCAAAAACCTTTAAACATCGAGAATTATTTAGTAACTTCGGCAAGATTAAACCCAAATTAATTCGACCTTCATAATAACTAGAATCAGCAGAAAGAAACACCATATAAGGAAGCTTTGTCGAATAAGCGATCGCTGCCACTACAATATCTCCAGTAGCCATAATTAAATCGCAATTTTTAGCAAATTTCCAAATAGTTTGTAACTGCTGCCAAGTTAAACTAATTAATCCTTGTCCCAAATCTTTAAATAATAACAAAGGATTGAGATATAAAAATCCTCCTGATGGCATATTAGCTGTAGGACTAATAATTGGTATATTTAAACTTTTATAACTATTACCAGAACCAACAATAGGCATAGCTGATATATTTATATCGGGGCAAATTTTTCTAAAGGCTTTAATAATTTGACAATTATGGGCATCTTCTCCATGACCATTACTTAAAAAAAGGATATTTTTATTAACAGGAAGTACGGAGTCGGGAGTCGGAAGTCGGGAGTCGGGAAGATTCATAAAGGGAAGTTTTTTAATTTCTGATTGTGACCATTTTTTGAATTCAAAATTCAAAATTCAAAGTTCAAAAATTTTGGTTCTAAGTGAATTTCAATAATTGTTTAATTAAGAATTCAAGCCTGGTTCTTTAGAACGAAAAATTCAAAAATATTTTCCTTATTTTCAGCCTATGACTTTAGGCAGAGGTTATAATGAGCGAATTAATAATTTTGAATTTTGAATTGATTTGACTAGATAAAGAAGACAAGGTGACAAGGGAGAAAAAAGCGGAAAGATTAAGAGCTATTTACAGCAAATCAGTAGAAAAAAATACTTATTTTTGTTCTCTTTATATCTACTTCGTATTTCCCTGTTCTCTGTTTCCTAAAATGTTTATTTATAAATATTTCACCGAATATAAAATCATATAGTAGTATGAAATGATTTGTGAAAAAGGCGTTGCTGATGCCTGGGTATGATTTGTATTTTTTGATAATTGCTAAACTATTTAATAACAACTATTTCAAATTGTTCAATTTTTATTTTCATACCTTGATTCAGCAACGCCGTGAAAAAAACTGTAGGGGTTTAGTTTCCAAATCCCATTTTATATTGAGCTTGGAGAACAAACCCCTAGGATAAAATATTACAACATAAACGCGGATTCCTATACTCATAACCAATAACTTTTAACTTTAAATTTATGGTAGATTCAATTAACGTACAACCCAATTCTCCTAAATTATCATCAGAAGAAGAATCTTGTCTTGACTATTATTACGACAACCCAGAAGATTTACCTGGTAATCTTGATTTAGAACCCAATGCTTTACCACCAGAAATAACTTTAATAGACTATACAGAAAATACAGTCAACCAAATAAAAATATCAAATCCCGAAGATTGTATTCCCTACCTCAAATCTGATTCAGTTTCTTGGATCGATATGCTTGGTTTAGGTAATAAAATTGCTTGGCAACAGATGGCAAAAGTATTTCAAATACATCCTCTAATTATCGGAGATATAGTTAACGTTCCCCAAAGACCTAAAATTATCCATGACAACAATCAAATCATAATTATTACCTGGATAGTGAGAATAAACTCAGATTTTGAACCATTTGAAAAAGAACAAATAAGCATTATATTAGGGGAAAAATATTTAATCACAGTGCAAGAAAAACCCGAAGATGATTGTCTCAAACCAGTAAGAGAAAGAATCAAAAATAATCAAGGTATTATTCGGAAACAAAAAGTAGATTATTTAGCTTACTCTTTACTAGATACAATCATTGACGGTTTCTTTCCAGTCTTAGAAGAATATGGGGAACGGATAGAAAAATTAGAAAATGAAATAGTATTTAACCCCGCTCGCCACAGCATGCAAAAAATTTATGAACTGAGGCGAGAACTCTTAACACTCCGTCGAGCTATTTGGTCATTAAGAGAAGCAATTAATATTCTGATTAGAGATGGTACAAACTTAATAAGTCCTGATGTATTAGTTTATTTTAGAGACTGTTATGAACATACAATTCAACTGAGAGATATAGTCGAAACTTATCGAGATTTAGCTTCAGATTTAATGGATATTTATTTATCTTCAGTCAGCAATAAAATGAATGAAGTTATGAAACTACTAACTGTAATTTCCTCAATTTTTATTCCATTAACTTTTATAGCTGGAGTTTATGGTATGAACTTCAACCCAGAAGTATCTCCTTGGAATATGCCAGAATTAAATTGGCGTTATGGTTATCCATTTTGCTTGTTAATAATGTTTATTACTGCTGTTGGTTTAATTTATTTCTTTTGGCAAAAAGGATGGTTTGAAAACCTTTCAATTACTCTCAAAGAAGATGATTAAGATACTGAATTTATAAAAATCGGGATTAGGGAGTAGGGAGTAGGGAGTAGGGAGTAGGGAGTAGGGATTAGGGATTAGGGAGTAGAGCGAAATTTTTGTAAGCATTCAGCTTCAGCTATTAATCTGTTGTGCATTTAAACAACTTATTTTTGTGTACCTCATGCAAAGGAAAATTATTATGACTTATGAGTTGCTAATACACATTTTCAATGAGCATTATTTTTGCCATTAGCTTCAGCATTCAGCAGTGAGCATTAAACTATAAACTTCATTATTTTGAGAGAAGGAATTGGCATATTCGTAATTTCAAAGAATTAAAAGTATGGATAAAAGCTCATGCTTGCTTCATTTATTAAAAAGCTGAGAGCTGACTGCTAATAGCTGAATGCTTACCCATTAACTTCATAGGAAATGAAGTAAAATTGTAGTCTTATAAAGACGTAATTACCAGACTCAATCAAAGCAGATTTGAATACCTTAGCTATTCACAGTAAATATATTTTAAAATTTTACATTTAGGCATCTGATTGCTAATTCCAAGAGCTGAATGTTTACAAGTTTTTGGAGTGGATATTATATTGGCAAAAATATTTTTTTTCTATTGCCTATTCTCTATTGCCTATTCCTTATTGCCTATTCTCTATTGCCTATTCCTTATTCCCTAAAAGCGATAGCTATTCACAGTAAATGTATTTTAAAAATTTACATTCAGGCATCTGATTGCTAATTGCTCATAGCTGAATGCTTACAAATTTTTTGTGCATATTATATTGGCAAAAATACTTTT
>NZ_JAAHHT010000007.1:105356-136793 GCF_010672085.1 Okeania sp. SIO3I5 | reverse complement strand
CCTAAAAGCGATAGCTATTCACAGTAAATGTATTTTAAAAATTTACATTCAGGCATCTGATTGCTAATTGCTCATAGCTGAATGCTTACAAATTTTTTGTGCATATTATATTGGCAAAAATACTTTTTTCCTATTACCTATTCCCTATTACCTATTCCCTATTGCCTGTTCCCTAAAAGCGATAGCTATTCACAGTAAATGTATTTTAAAAATTTACATTCAGGCATCTGATTGCTAATTGCTCATAGCTGAATGCTTACAAATTTTTTGTGCATATTATATTGGCAAAAATACTTTTTTCCTATTGCCTATTACCTATTACCTATTGCCTATTGCCTATTGCCTGTTCCCTATTCCCTATTCCCTATTCCCTATTCCCTATTCCCTAAAAGTTATTTTTTTGATAGAATAACTTAAATAGGCAAAAAGTAGAAGAGGCAGTTGCAGACCCAATATTTGGGGTCTGAGGAAAGTCCGGGCTCCCGAAAGGCCAAACTTGCTGGATAACGCCCAGTGCGAGCGATCGTGAGGATAGTGCCACAGAAAAATACCGCCCTGTCTATCAGGGTAAGGGTGCAAAGGTGCGGTAAGAGCGCACCAGCAGTGTCGTGAGGCACTGGCTCGGTAAACCCCGGTGGGGAGCAAGGTCGGAGGAACAATGGTTGGTCTTTTTCCAGTTCCGTTGCATTTATAGATTTATCTATGATGTTAGGTGTACCGCAAGAGGTGTCTGGTAACAGGCATCCCAGATAGATAATTGCCCTCTTAACTGGTTTCAGTTGAGAGAACAGAACCCGGCTTACTTCCTACTTTTTCCTTATTTTTTTATAGCAATTCCCAAAAAGCGTGAGGTACAAAATTCTTTGGTTTTAGGGAACAGGGAACAGGGAATAGGGAATAGGAAATAGGGAATAGGGAGCAGGGAGTAGGGAGCAGGGAGTAGGGAGCAGGGAGTAGGGAGTAGAAGAAATAGTAATTCTCATATTGAAAAATACTCCCCCATTTTTAAGATTAGAATTAGAAGATTCATTCGTTTAGATAGCCATGTTAGCTAGCACTAACTTTTGCATTCTGCGAAGCTTCCAATATTATATATGCTGGTTTTTCCGAGCGTCGAATCTTTCTATCTATCCCTCCTAGTGCCGCTACGCGGAAGTCAAAATTCAAAATTCATGCATTATTGGGGCGATGGGGTGATTACGAAAAAAGCTAATGATGAATAGTCAAATTTTTCTTCTGTTGCGTATAGAGCAATAGTCGTTACATTTCCTGAAGCACCCGCCCTTAAGAGATCAATAGTCGTTACATTTCCTGAAGCACCCGCCCTTAAGAGATCAATAGTCAAATTTTTCTTCTGTTGCGTATAGAGCAATAGTCGTTACATTTCCTGAAGCACCCCACCGTTAAGAGATGAATAGCCAATACATTTTCTGAAGCACTCGCCCTTAAGAGATGAATAGTCAAATTTTTCTTCTGTTGCGTATAGAGCAATAGTCAATACATTTTCTGAAGCACTCGCCCTTAAGAGATGAATAGTCAAATTTTTCTTCTGTTGCGTATAGAGCAATAGTCGTTACATTTCCTGAAGCACTCCGCCCTTAAGAGATGAATAGTCAAATTTTTCTTCTGTTGCGTATAGAGCAATAGTCATTACATTTCCTGAAGCACTCGCCCTTAAGAGATGAATAGTCGCTACATTTTATTAAGCACCCGCCCTTAAGAGATGAATAGTCAAATTTTTCTACTGGACTGACACACCTTAAATAGTACATTAGAAAAAAAATCCTCAAATCTTGCCATAACGAGAATTATAGGAAAAAATCTAACGCACAGTTTTAGCTGTGTCAGGTCTACTAGGGTGGAAAACCACTAACTTTTTCATTTTCTCAGAGCTACCCAAAAAAAATCAGCTAAATTTCCCTGGTAAGAGACAATTGAGTATTCAGGAATTTTCTTTGGCAAAGCAATACCAGAAATATCTTCATCTTCTGGAGCTTTCCGTAAACTTATGTGCTGGTTTTTCCGAGCGTCGAATCTTTCCATCTATCCCTCCTAGGGTGAAAAATCACCAATTTTTTCATTTTCTGAAGCTCCAAAAAAAACAGCAAAAAATTTTCCCTTCCATCCTCACAATTTTTGTGATACTCTAAAGATTAGATGGGGTTGCTCGCCCCTACACATGACTCTTTATTCAACTAAATTTCCTTAGTAGTAGACAATCAATCTATTTAGGAATTTTCTTTGGCAAAGCAATACAGAAATATTTTCATCTTCTCGAGCTTCCCGTAAACTGTCGAATCTTTCCATCTATCCCTCCTAGGGTGGAAAATTACCAACTTTGTCATTTTCTGAAGCTCCCCAAAAAATCAGCAAAGAATTTTCTCTTCCATCCTCACAATTTTTGTGATACTCTAAAGATTAGATGGGGTTGCTCGCCCCTACACATGACTCTTTATTCAACTAAAAAATTATAATTTCGAGGGCGATAGAACTCCGTTTCGCTTTTCGGCTGTCGCCGATATGTTTGCGGAGCATTCCGTAGGAAAAGGCGGATCAAGTGCGACAGCTATATCGCAAATGGTGTAGAAAGGAAAATCAATGTCAAAGATACATTTAGGATATCTATACATCCGATACAGTTTTGTTAAGGATTTTTTTTGCAGTCTTTATTCAAAATAATAATGTCAGGACTTACGCAGAAACCGGGTTGATGAACGAAATTTCCTAGTTTGAACAACAAATATCCGGGCAATAAACCCGGTTTATTGCTAGGGATTGCGTAAGTCCTGAATGTAATAATATTTAAAATTTATAGTAATATTCAAAATTTCAAGAGCTATTATTAGCTAAAATTTCAGCAAGTAAATAGAAGAAAAACTAAGACATACCCCTGAAAACTAAACTTGAAATAAAAAAATTAAAATAGTTGTAAACATCAAAATTCAACAATGCAGACAGTAGAAAAATTAAGTACAGAAACTCTAGAACAACCTCTAATTATTGCTGGTAAAAAATTTTCCTCCCGTCTAATGACAGGTACAGGCAAATATCCCACTATTGAGACAATGCAGCAAAGTATAGAAGCTAGTGGATGTGAAATTGTCACTGTAGCAGTACGACGGGTACAAACTCAAGCTCCTGGACATGAAGGGTTGGCAGAGGCCATAAACTGGAAAAAAATCTGGATGTTGCCCAATACTGCTGGTTGTCAAACTGCTGAAGATGCAGTTAGAGTAGCCAGGTTGGGTAGAGAAATGGCAAAATTGTTAGGTCAAGAAGACAATAATTTTGTCAAACTAGAAGTAATTCCAGACCCTAAATATTTACTGCCCGACCCAATTGGAACTCTACAAGCAGCAGAACAATTAATTAAGGAAGGTTTTGCCGTATTACCTTATATTAATGCTGACCCACTTCTAGCCAAAAGACTTGAAGAAGCTGGTTGTGTTACAGTGATGCCCTTGGGTTCGCCCATAGGTTCGGGCCAGGGAATCCAAAACGCAGCGAATATTTCGATAATTATTGACAATTCTACTGTTCCTGTAGTGGTTGATGCCGGAATAGGAACTCCTAGTGAAGCAACTCAAGCTATGGAAATGGGAGCTGATGCTTTACTAATTAATTCAGCGATCGCTCTAGCCAAAAATCCACCCATAATGGCAAAGGCTATGGGAATGGCCACAGAATCAGGACGTTTAGCTTATTTAGCTGGCAGAATACCAAAAAAAGATTATGCAACTGCTTCTTCTCCTTTGACTGGAAGGATTAACAGTCCTTAACTCTAGTAATAATTTCCTATATTCGCCAATTTTCTGTTATTCTAGGTAATGATTAAAAAATAATAAGGAAAAAGGGTCTTTAATTATGCCATATACAACAGAAGAAGGTGGACGTTTAAATAATTTTGCTCAAGAGCCAAAAGTTTATCAAGCTGAGGCTCCAGATCAGAAACAACAAATTAACTATTTTATTTTAGGAGCTTTAGGAGCTGTATTAGTAGGTAGTTTAGTATTTGTTGCTTTTTCTGTCTCAGCTTAGATTGTTAGTATAAATTATTTAAAAGCTGAACTAGGTTCCTGAAGTTTCAGGAGTCTAGTTTTTGTCTGAGATGTCAAACTAGAATTTAAAGTTATACCATCAAGTCAAGATATTTATTGAAATTTTTAGACATTCTCATTACTGACTTAGGCAAAATAAAAAGCCAAATAGAAAAATTAATTACTAATATTTATAGATATAGTAATCCTATTTAACTTCTAATAATTTGGTGGGGGTTGCACATTCAAGAATCATAATATAGCAATCATATTTGAGCTGTAAGATTTTAGTGCTAATTAGGAGTCAGTCCTCAGTCTTCACCAATCAGAATATAAAAGGATTTTGGTTGATTTTAAATCTTCTTAAATTCTATCAAAATCATTCCTGATGGCTATAGATTTTCAACTGTACATAATATTGAGGAAAAAATTATCCGATAATTTGATATTTTCGGATTTCATTATTCCTAATTATGCAACGGTGTGGTTGGATTTGGAGACCAAACCCCTACGACAAAATATTAATTATCTAAACAAAATTATTTACCTATTCTATTTATTTGTACTCTTTAGAAGACAAATAATTCAGCTTGTATAGATGTCTAATTAATTTTGTACAACCACTGAAAACCTATTTAGAATGCTATAAAAATCTTATTTTATTTGTGAGATGTAGATTTACAAAAGTAAAAATTAAACGTTAATTCTATACTTAAAAAAATTATATCTCTGATTTATTAGAGACTGTTTGTCAAATAAGTATTAAGAGATTTGTTGAGTAACTAAAATCTCAAAGTGTTAGTACTTCAAGGGATTGAAATCTGTGAGACACACAGAGAAGTGTTCGGTACATATATTCCTAAATTTTTAAGTAAGAATAAGAAATAGTTGTTTTGATTTCTTCCTGATTATTCTGTTTTCCCGGTTAAGTGTTAAGTGTTCCCTATTTCCTTTTTATATTTCCTGATGTTTTCAATCTCTTATGATAGTTTGATTCTGTGCAGCTAGAGTAGAAAGTAGTATAAAAAAAATTAACTCTTGATATATAGCTTAGTTAAAATTAAGATCGTATAGCAATCGAAACAAAGGGCACTGACATTTCTAAATTATCAAACTCAATCATAGATTATTTTTGACTTTTGCATGAATAGACCTCTTGCAAAAGTTTTAATTGAATCAACTTAAGACATGAAATAAACAATTTTATCCCCCTATTCCCTATTCCCTATTCCCTGAATTCTGCAAGAAGTCTAATTACTTTTGCCTTGCGCGTAGCGCTGCACCTGAATTTTTCATATTCAAATCAAATCAACATTATTTTAATTAATTTACCCCCATAATAGAACTGTGATAGACATTCCTGCCCCAACAATATCTAAATTGAATTGGCAAATCTATCAACGCTTGAAACAAGCTCTATCCTTAAATCTACGTCGCCAAATTTTTATAGCTGTATGCGATAATCAACAGCTAAGAAATAACTTAGTTGAAAATTTAGAAACAGATTTAACAAATACTATTAATTACACCGAACAACAACCAAACAACAATAAAAATATTTTATTTGTTACTCTAAATTTAAACCTAAGTAATCCTAATCCAGTAAATCAAATCAATCAATGGTTTGCCGAAAATTCTCAATTTCAAAAAACAGAAGAATATCAAATATTAGGATTTCAAATTATTGGCATAGAAAACTTGACCAAACAACCTTCAGTAATTCAAAGGTCATTTATTACCAATCTCAAAAAAATAGCAACAAATCTATCCAAATTAGAATCTAGTATCTTACTTTGGATAACCAAACCTTGGTTAAATAATATCAAACAGTCAGCACCAGAATTTTGGAATTGGCACACAGGTATATTTGAATTTGAAGGAGACCCCACTCCAATAATTCCTAAACAAAAAAAATCATCTTTCCCAAATCAAACAAAACCTCTATCTTTTTCTCCATCAATAACTAGCTCACCTTCTATCAACACAGTAAGACCATTAATGGCACTCGAACAAAAGTCTTACACTGTTGAATCAAAAAATTCTCAAACTTATCTTCTTCCCCCCGCTCCACAAAAACTGCCAGAGTTATCCATTAACCATAGCCAAAACCAGAAGAATATTCCACAGCCAGAATTAGAATTAGTTGAACTAGCAAATTTAGTATGGGCAGAAATTTCTAGAAAGTCGGGAGTTGAAAAAAATTCCCAAGAAAAACAACAATTTCAGATACTAAAAGAAATTCAGGAGTTGAATAAATCTCAATATCCATCTCCAGAATTAGCTCTAGCTTATCAAACATTGGGGGATTTTTATCGCGATCGCGTCTTAGCAGGGGAAGTCTCGGAGCAAAGTCTAATTATTGGGATTCGTGCTTATGAGATGGTAATTGAGTGGACATTTGAAGATATGGAAAATATGACCCAATTTTCTCGGTCTCAAATTCCTATTCTTGACATTTTTAATGACCTTGCTACTCTATATTGGATGTTATCTCGTCAAATCAAATCTAGTAAGTCTGATTCATTAGTTTATTTGGAACGAAGTATTATTCTTTATCAAATGGCTATGAGTGAAATTACTCCATCTCAGAAAGATACTTATGCCAGACTACAAAAAAACTTAGGTTTAGCTTACGGAGACTTAGCTACCCATAAGGAGGCACAACAGAATTGGGAAAGATCCATTGGAGCTTATCAAGAAGCCATCTTTTATCTAGATAAAGTAGCTAATGCTCAAGACTATGCCACAACCTTAAATAATTTAGGGACAGCTTATTGGAATTTAGCCCAATATACTCAAGAAGTTGAGCATTTACAAGGAGCAATTTCTGCTTATAGCTCTGCTATAGATTACTTTACGCCAGAAATCGAACCTCTCAACTATGGGATGATTCAAAATAACTTAGGGATAACTTATTGGAATTTGGCTCAATTTCAGACAGAAGCATCAGAAACTCTAATTCTCAAAGCCATTGATGCCTATTTAGTGGCCTTAAAGTATCGTACCCCAGAAACTCTTCCCCTTGCTTATGCAGGGACAAAAAATAACTTAGGTACTGCCTATTGGCATTTAGCTAACCAATTTGAACAACATCAAATTCGGAATGAACTTTTCCATGAAGCGATCGCTGCTTATTCCCAAGCTATAAGTATCGCTCAACAGTTTTCTCCTTCTCAGCTTACCTTTGACATACTGGCAACTTATGACAATATGGGACTTGCTTATTATCAAATAGCTATAGAGTCGGACACCACATTAGACAAAGATAGTCAAATTAGTAATTTAGAAGCAGCTTTGGATCATCACTTACTAGCTCATAGTGACAGACTCCATACTAATACTAATGAAATACAAGGAGAAGAAGCTAGTGTAAATTATATTCTCAGAATTATCCGTACCTTCTATAGTAAGTATGGAATACAAGGGCAAAATTTAGCTCTTTCTAAAATTCCTAGCAATTTATTACCTAAAATTTTAGTTATGTTGTAACCAAACTAAGTATGATACAATATACTAAGTGCATCCTGTTATATATCCAAAACTTAGTGGGAAAAGGATAAAAAAGAGGTTTATACTTCTCAAAAAATGGCTTGTTGATCAATGCTGAACATTTTTTTAATTCAAAATTCAAAATTGTTGGCTCTAACCTAATTAAATAATTTTTTGATTCAGGATACAAGCCACCTTGAATAAGGAATAATGAATAATTAATAATTAAAGAATTCTTGCATTATTAATTGCTGAATCCAAGCCTCAGACTTCAGGTTGAGGTCTTCCTTGAATTTTTAATTAATAATTTTGAATTATTTTGACCTCAACGGCAGTTACAACAAACATACGCGCAAAAAGCAGTTCAATCATGCTTATGCAGATGGAATAGAGGGACTTTTGAGTAATTCCATTCAGGGTAACATCTGGAAAAGTAAGTTGATAATATATGAATATTTGTCTATAAATTTACAAACTCTAAAGATAATTAAAAATTTCATTATTTATCAATAGATAACCATAATTAACTAATTTACGATTTGACTTATAGTTAAGATTTTAGCGGTCGTCAAAATCATAATTTAGTGTTTAAATAAAAAAACCTTTCCTCTGTCAAAACATTGCTAATTCTGAATTGAAAAAAGCAATTTAGTTTTAGTTGCATGATACTTAGTTTATATTTAAGATTTTTGTCATGACCTCTGCAAAGCTCCTAGTGGTTGATGACGACCCAGCAATCAGAACTTTAATTCATCGGTATTTGAGTCAACAAAACTATCAAGTAGAGTCTGCTGAAAATGGCAAAACAGCTCTAGAATTATTTGATAAAATTTCCCCAGACTTGGTAGTTTTAGATGTGAATTTACCTGATACAACCGGCTTTCAACTTTGCAAAGAAATGCAAAGTAATACAGATGTATTTGTATTAATGCTAACAAGTCTTGCAGATGAAGCAAGTAAATTACAAGGTTTTGAAGAGGGTGCAGATGATTATATTACAAAACCTTTTGGCCTAGTAGAATTAGGTGCTCGTGTAAGAGCTATTTTAAAACGTCAGAGATTAGTTTCCAACCCAGAACCAGAAAATCTCAGTTTAGGAGATTTAAGTATTAATCCTCTTGGCAGAGAAGTTACAGTTAATGGAGAGTTAATTCCTTTAACGGCGCTGGAATTTGATTTACTCTACTGTTTAGCTAGAAAACCTGGTCGTGCTTGGAAGCGGTCAGAATTAATCCAAGAAGTTTGGGACTGTGAATATGTTGGAGATGAACGGGTCGTGGACGTACATATTGGCCAAATCCGGAAAAAGTTAGAAAATGATAACGATAATCTGCCTAAAATTAAAACTGTTAGGGGGGTTGGTTATAAGTTAGATGCTCTATTGTCTAATAATTAGGAAGTAGAGAGTAGGGAGGTAGGAGGAAAAAATATTCCTCAGAACTAAGACGTTGCAGTTTTGAATAATTTCTGCCCAGACACATTCCCCCGGTCTGAGGAAAGAATTTTTCTGTCTGGATAATTCCTACTTCGAGTCAATGGGAAAATCTGAGAAATTCTCACTCATCTATTTTTTCGGCATTCAAACTATCAAACTAAGACGTTGCAGTTTTGAATAATTTCTGCCCAGACACATTCCCCCGGTCTGAGGAAAGAATTTTTCTGTCTGGATAATTCCTACTTCGAGTCTAATGGAAGGTCTGAAAAATTCTCACTCATCTATTTTGGAGGAGTCAAACTATAAAACTAAAACGTTGCAGTTTTGAATAATTTTTGCCAAGACACATTCCCCCGGTCTGAGGAAAGAATTTTTCTGTCTGGATAATTCCTACTTCGAGTCTAATGGAAGGTCTGAAAAATTCTCACTCATCTATTTTGGAGGAGTCAAACTATAAAACTAAGACGTTGCAGTTTTGAATAATTTTTGCCAAGACACATTCCCCCGGTCTGAGAACAGAATTTTTCTGTCTGGATTTTTCCGAGTTAAAGTCTCAGGGAAAGTCTGAAAAATTTTCACTCATCTATTTTTCAGGAGTCAAACTATAAAACTAAAACGTTGCAGTTTTGAATAATTTTTGCCCAGACACATTTCCCCGGTCTGAGGAAAGAATTTTTCTGTCTGGATTTTTCCGATTTTCAGGACTCAAACTATAAAACTAAGACGTTGCAGTTTTGAATAATTTCTGCCCAGACATATTCCCCCGGTCTGAGGAAAGAATTTTTCTGTCTGGATTTTTCCGAGTGCGAGTCAATGGGAAAGTCTGAAAAATTTTCACTCATCTATATTTTCGGCACTCAAACTATCAAACTAAGACGTTCGAGTTTTGAATAATTTTTGCCCAGACACATTTCCCCGGTCTGAGGAAAGAATTTTTCTGTCTGGATTTTTTCGAAAAGACTTTTTCAGCAAACCCTAAGTATCCAAACTTCGATAAATCTCAGTCGCTACTTCTGTACCACGACGAACACAATCTCCCAAAGCTACACCACCAATATAATTGCTACAAAGATAGACACCAGGCCAAGATTTTAAACCATGATTAATCTGAGCCAACCTAGAATTATGACCCAAATTATACTGGGGAATAGCACGAGACCATAAATGCACCGCCAGAACTTTTGGTTTTTCCGCATCCCGACTTAATAAAGTTTGACCAAGGTCTTGATGAACCCGTGCCACGATCGCCTCACTATCTAACTGAGAAATCTCCGGGTCTGTCGCACCCCCAATAAAATTAGTAAAAATTTGCCATCCTGGAGGTGTTCTACCAGGAAATAAAGTAGAAGACCAAATAGTACCAAGAGTCCGAATGCCTTGACCTCTAGGAATCAAATTACCAAATCCATCTATCTTAGCCTTAATAGAAGAAACAGGATATGCCAAAACTACACAGGCAACAGTAGGATAATAAAATTCATCAAAAGCAGAAGAAATTTCAGGCAGCACAGGCTTAAATAAATCAGCACAAACATAAGCAGGAGTAGACAACACAATATTACGAGTCTCTATCTGCTCCGAACCATTAGGAGTAGAAAACTCTGCTATATAAGTTTGTTCTTCTGTCCGACGAATACCAACAAGACGCCAATTTAGTCTTACTGCCTCTCCTAAATAAGTAGCGATCGCCTTGGGCAATGCCTCCAAACCACCTCGAAAAGAACCCAACTCCCCAGCTTTAGTCTTAGGAATATTAGGATCTACAGGAACCTTCGACTTAGAATTTCTTTTCCCAGACAAAATAGCACCAGCCAAAAGTCCACCACCAACATCGGCCATTCGAGCCACTCTAGAAAAAGCAGCAGCAACACTAAGTTGACCAGGATCTCCAGCATAAACACCAGAAACAAAAGGTTCCACCAACCGCTCCATCACCTCCACACCCAGATGTCTTTGGAAAAACTGAGATACAGTTTCTTCCCCCCCTTGCTGAGAAATATCCATACCAACAACAGGTCGCACAAAACCCAAAGCACCAACCATAGCGCGTAACTTACCCCAACTACTCAATAGCTGAGACTGTAACATTGTCTTTGGACTCATTGGCACCGGTAATAACTGACCATTCCAATAAACGTAACGAGGTAACTTGCGATCTGCAAAAATCAAATCCTGTTTCAGGCCAACATCAACGGCCAACTTTAAAAGCTCAGGAGTGGGAGAAAAACTATTCGGACCTTCTTCCCAAAGAAATTCTCCTTGAGAAACTGTAGTAATATTTCCCCCTACTCGATTTTGGCTCTCAGCAACTAAAATCTTCAAGGGTGAATTGTTACTTAATTTTGTCAGTTTATGGGCCAAGCTCAACCCAGTAATACCTGCACCTACAACTAAGACATCTAAAACTTCAGTCATTTCTTCACTAAATATTCAGTTCTGCTATAAGTTAAAACTCTGGAATTTTGCCACAGGTTTAGATTAAACTTGTGGTAAAATTCCACGTCATTTAAAAGTAAAAATTTTTTCTTTGAACCCTATTAATTCAGCGTCGATTAATCTCACGCCATGGTCTATTATTTGGTGTAAGATTTATCGACGCCATAACTAAAATTAGTAAATTAGGTCTTAGATTCTACAAAAACTGCTTCCAATTCATACATTTTCCTAGATGGAATTTTCAGGCACAATGTCTTTATATTCCCAGACTAATTGTGGTCAAATAATCATTTTCCTGAAAAACCTGTTAATTCAGGTTAGGGACTAATTAATTTGACTAACTAGCAGTATAATTTTTTAGTCCTCTATATTTCCATATTCTCACAAAAAATGCAGAAAAAAATTTTTCTCAAACACCAATAAACTCCTTCATCAAATTTTCCTACAAGCTAATTTCATCAAAGTTTAAGGGTAATAATTTAGTGTTCTAGAATACTAGCCACATTAGTAGTGGTAAAAATAGAGCAACTATAGACCAGCACTAATTTTTCACAATGGTACTTAATATAGCAGTCGAAGCAAAGGTTAGGACGCATCAAAAGCCTAAAACCCATATCAAGCCAGATTTTTCCTTCTGCCCCCCCTTTCAAAGCTATGCTTTATCAACATCTTTACTTAACATAAAACTTGACAAAACTAAGAAGTTGTGTATCTCTCGCTTGAGAGGCTTTTTCATCAGAAAAGTGTATTAAAAAATACGTTTTTTTGAAGATTCTTATACCAATGACCATGCATTAACGCTATACTTCAATAGTCAATAGTTATCAAAATTTGAAGTCTGTTTTTAACAATTTCAAGGTAGGTTAGTATATACTTTCCCTACTTTTCCTCTCCCCACACCTCCCACACGAACCAACTTCCCCACCCAATCAAATATAGTATTCATGCATGAGAAATGGTATTACTCCCCACACCTCCCCATCCTCGCCCACTCTCCCCACAAAGTTTTCAGGAGTTCCTGATCAGGGATAGCTGTCAAAGGGGGGTAGGGGAGATACTTTCTGCCTTTTACTATAGAACCCATTTGATATCTCTAGAAAAGAGGGAGTAGGGGAGCGCTTGTGTAGGAGAGCGGGGGACTAGGCATTGTTCATTCATTGTCTGAGCTAGAATATTTACAACCCTACATTTTTTGAGTCCCACACCTCCCACACCTCCCACACGAACCAACTTCCCACACCTCCCACACGAACCAATCATAGATCCCTTCAGGGGTTCTATACATGATGCTGAAAAAGGGTTTCTAGGTAAACTCTAGCAGCTTGCCGATAATAAGGAGATGTTTCTGGCGTACCGCTATCTCCATTCTGTAACAAAAATAGTGACAAAGCGGCCGAAAACACGCGGTCTTGATCCCAGTCAGGGTGGGTTTCTAAGTAGACTTTAAGGGATTCGTGCAGTGCTTCAGGAATTTCGGCCAGAATACTAACGGTTACGTTCATCTTTAGTAGGGTTCTCTATAATATTTTTTCTTCTTCATAGTCCCTAGTTGTGGCCATAAACCACTAACTTTGAACTACCAATGTCGCATCATTGTGCATTAAGAGGGGGTGGGTTTGTCAATGTTGAGAAATATTACAATCGACTTTCAATAAATAAAAGATTTACGAAATCATCAGTGTTTCATCGCATTTTTTGTTACAAAACTTTATTATAAATGGCCAATATGAAGGAATTTACCTGTAGCAGAACAAAATCCCCAATTCATTTACAAGAGTATTATGACGTCGTTGAACTCTGTGGAAAATCCTGTTTAATCTGTGGAAAACATCGAACTTGCTTGTGGAAATGCTGTGGAATCTATGTGGAAAATTGCTACAAAAGATAAGAATTCTGAACTACTTCAATTTAAAGTTCATAAATATGTTTATAATAAAGGTATATTATTACAGTTATAACTCCTGATTTTGAGAGCAACATTTTTTTGCTTGTTGGTGAGTATTTTTCAACTCCTTATACCAAGCGTGAAAAAAGAATGCTACACTTAGGTGACACTTCAATTATTAAGTAATCAACACAGGTAAAATCACTTTTTTGATAATTATTAATTAGTTATTGTTAATTATTCTTATGTTTACTTCTCTCCCACTCCCCTACTCTCCTGCTCCCATACTCCCCCATTCCCCTACTCGCCCGCAATGCGAAAATATAGCAAACATTTATAAAATTTCTATTAGAGACCATTTTTTCAAAATAAGTCCAAACAAATTTTATGAGGTATTTAATTTACCTTGACGAGACTTAGAGTTTGATTGATCAAAATTATATTTTTCTTTTACAGGCTAATTGTATTGGTTAAAATTATGAAATATTGACGTTGTTATCAATAAAAATATTCTATTAATAAATATCTTGTTTATTTGTACAACTTTTAAATTAGATTTCCAGCTAATTCCAGGTAAATAAAAATAGTATGGGGAATTTTTAAATACTCTAGGGCATAGACTGTTTTTTATTATGTGAAACTTGCAAACCTTATTGCTTAGTTCTGTGGATAATTTCTACACAACACAATTATAGCCACTATATATTCTATGATCGGGAGAAAAACTACATAGAAAAATCATCTAAAAAATATCTTGGATATAGACTGGAAATCTAGTTATGTAATTAAACTAAATTTATATCAAAAGTAGAACATCATATTTTTTTGAGATTAAAAATTATTTTATGCTATCCAGTCAAGAGCATCAAGTAAGATATACCATAGAATAGTGAACAGATGGAATAATTAAAATCTAAAGTAGCTTAACTGTGATAGCTTAATAATACTAAAAGACCTATAATGGATAATAATTATCATCATAGTTTGGGTATATCGTTACTATTAAGGATATAGAAGATAATTGTTAAAATTGTTGCAAGTTGTAGCTTAATGGACATACTCTACTCACTTCAAAGAGTAGAGTACGTCAAGTTTACCAATTAATAGATTACTGGTTCCCTAAATGCTATTTAACTATTTCTGCACTCACAACAGTTAGATAGAGGCAACCCTATTGATTTTCCTCCAGATAATTTACTGTTTGTCAATGCCAGACCCTATTATTTTGAAGCTAAATTTTGTTTGTTGGTTTTAGATTTTTAAGCCCGACTTTTATTTCCCTAGTTGTTTTTTTAATAACCTTCTTCTGACAGAGACATTGCCAGAACGGCTAGAAGTCAACAGAATCGAATTACTAATCAGAAGATATTATATATAGGAGATTGGAATAGCTTCTTTTGAGCGTCAATCCGACGACACCAATAACTGACTAGAGGATACTTGAATTAAAATCCCCTTAATATACAGTTTCTATAATAAGTAGTAGTCTAAATCAAAGGGTGAAGGTTGATTCTGACTCCCGTTTCCTGTATTCTTTTGTAATTAATCTGTTTGAAGGACTACAGGTTATTAATTTCTGCTTCTCGTTGGTCTCTTGTGTTTTCTTTCCAGTCTAGATATTTAGACGCATCTGATTATAACACCAAGCCGTCCTTCTCAGGCTTGGCTCTAGACCAAAATTTTCGGTAAAAAATGTTATGATTAAACAAGTTCAATCCTCTTTTAACAGGATTCTACTGTCGCGAGTTTTACTACTTACAGTGCCAGTATTAATATCGGGTCAGTACATAATCTACAGACAAGCACGTTCTACCCTTCTAGACACTGCTCGTCAAAACCTCAAAGAAAGTGCAGATAGAAAAGCTGAAGATATTCAACAATGGGCAAAATCCTTAGAATCAAATTTAGTTAGTGCTAGCCGGAGCTATGTACTTCAATCTGGTAAAACTGAGGAATATCAAAGTTATGTTGAACAATTATACAAAATGTTATCTACTCAAGTAAGTTGCGTTCAATTAAGTAACCTACAGACTGAGCAGATAGTTGCAAATACTTGTGGTACTGAATCAATACATTCCTTATCAGAAAATATATGGCCTCAACAGCAGAAACAACTTATTAGCGACAACTCTAATATTTATATGAGTTACATAATCCCAGAAAACTTAACCTTAGAGGATGAATCAAATTATCAGGAAGTCAAGCAAAAAACACAAGTTAGCTTAGGTTTAAGTGTACCAGTATATGTTGCTGAAGCTGGCCAAAGAAAATTGCGGTATGCCTTGAGTATTAAGTCAGTTTTACCAATGCAAACCAATAGAAAAAGAGGCTCGCTGACAGGTTCAACTGTAGTAATTAATTATAAGGGTACCATATTGGCTAGTCCAGATCCTAGTAGACTGGGACGTAATATTTCTGAAGGGCCAGATGCAAAGAGATTGAAAAATATTATTAGAAATGCACAGGAAGGCAGAAAGGATTTTGCCCACATATTTTCTTTTGAGGAAACAGATATTTCGAGTAGAAATAGGGGGAATGATAGAAATAAAAATCCTTTGAGAGAAATTATTGATGAACTAAAAAATATATTGCCTGAATTATTAGGACTTAAATTATCAGCAGATAATGAATTTTTAGCGGGGTATGTTGCTATTCCTAGTCCTATAGGTAGAGATAATGATAATCAGTGGATTGTTTTAGCAATTACACCTATAGATTTTGCTTTATCTGGTCTTAGAGAAGTTCAAAAGGTGCTAATTATTCTAGTTTTAGCTTTAGTTGCTGCTAGTACCATAGCAAGTATTTTTTTTGCTCGCGATTTAGCTCGTCCTTTGGAAAAACTGCGAGACTATGCTATTAGTGTTAATAATTTAGATTCTCCTAATACAGTACCTCGAAATTTAAGAATTCGTGAATTTAATCAATTAGCAATTTCATTACAGAAGATGGTAGAGAGGCTAAAAGATTGGGCTTATCAACTAGAAGTAACTTCTAAAGAAGCTCAAGTTGCTAACCAACTAAAAAGTGAATTTTTAGCGAATATTTCCCATGAGTTAAGAACTCCACTTAATGGAATTATTGGTTCACTGCAATTAGTTTGTGATGGTTTTTGTGATAGTAGGGAAGAAGAAATAGATTTTTTGAAAGAAGCTAATAATTCTGCTATTCATTTGCTAAGAATTATTGATGATATCCTCGATATCCGTAGAATTGATACAGGAACTTTATCTATGAAATTTGAGGAGGTCAATATTATAAAATTATTACAAGAGAAAGTGGATTCATTTAGAGAAAATATTCAACAAAAATCTCTACAGTTAAAACTAAATACTTACGAACAAAAAATTATAGTTTCTGCTGATAAAAACAAGTTAAAGCAGGTGTTTGAAAATGTTATAAGTAATGCTATTAAATTTACAGAAAAAGGAAGCATTAATATCTCTATTTGTCGAAAAGATGATAAATCTATTATTTCTGAAAATCATAATAATTTAGTTGATTATCATACTCATAAAGTCGAGCGGGTTTTAGTTACAATTCAAGATACAGGAATTGGTATTAACCCTGAACAACAGGATAAATTATTTCAGCCTTTTGTGATGCTAGATGGTACAAGAACTCGTAAACTTGGTGGCAATGGATTAGGATTAGCTATTGCTCGTAGCCTGATGGAAATGATGAATGGTAGTATTAAGATCTATAGTGAAGGTATGGATCGAGGAACTACAGTTCATATTACTATGCCAATTGAGGAAAGACCATCATTTGAGAAAAAACAGGATATTTCAACAGAAGTTAAATTGAATTACCAGGGTTAATTCAGTTATCAGTTATCAGTTATCAGTTATCAGTTATCAGTTATTAGTACCATCGGATGAAGCCAGTGGCTTAAATACTGAAGTTGATTTTTTATCCTGTTATATCAAATCTGGTTGAATAGTTATAATTAAAGCTCGTAGTTTTGCTCTAGCCCGAAGATAGATATTTTAGTTGCTCAAACCCAACAACAAACAAAAACTTTTTTATAACTAATTATCCGGACATAAAATTATATTAAATCTGGTTGAATAGTTATAATTAAAGCTCGTAGTTTTGCTCTAGCCCGAAGATAGATATTTTAGTTGCTCAAACCCAACTACAAACAAAAACTTTTTTATAACTAATTATCCGGACATAAAATTATATTAAATCCGGTTGAATAGTGATAATTAAAGCTCGTAGTTTTGCTCTAGCCCGAAGATAGATATTTTAGTTGCTCAAACCCAACTACAAACAAAAACTTTTTTATAACTAATTATCCGGACATAAAATTATATTAAATCCGGTTGAATAGTGATAATTAAAGCTCGTAGTTTTGCTCTAGCCCGAAGATAGATATTTTAGTTGCTCAAACCCAACTACAAACAAAAACTTTTTTATAACTAATTATCTGGACATAAAATTATATCAAATCCGGTTGAATAGTGATAATTAAAGCTCGTAGTTTTGCTCTAGCCCGAAGATAAATATTTCAGTTGCTCAAACCCAACTACAAACAAAAACTTTTTTATAACTAATTATCTGGACATAAAATTATATCAAATCCGGTTGAATAGTGATAATTAAAGCTCGTAGTTTTGCTCTAGCAACTTCTATAGTTATTGCTCAAGCCCAACTACAAACAAGTTATTGCTCAAGCCCAACTACAAACAAAAACTTTTTTATCACGCTCTTATCCGGACATAATATTACTCAGTAATTAGACAGTAATTAGACAGTAATTAGATCCATAATTATCCAAGATTAATATTAGCATTGGTCACATTTAATGACTTTTCCTTCCTGCTCAAGAGAATTATTCAAAGCACAAAGGATTTTTACTAATTCAGCACCTACCCAACCAGAAGAAATTTGTGAAGTAGTATTTGTCAGAATACAATTTAAAAATTCATTGCACACTTGAGCTAAAGGTTCAGCTTTTTCGATCGCTACAACTTCCTGACTAACATCTACGGCCTTCCAACGACTGCCCAAATATTCTAAATAACCATACTGAATAACTAAAGGTTGCTCTGCTGACATTTCATCAAAAACTAATGTTCCTTGACTACCCACTACTCCTAAACGACGTTGTTTATCAGGGTTTAACCAACAAAGATGTAAAAAAACTTGAAAACCACTAGGATAAATCAGTTTAGCCATAACTAAATCTGACTGTGGCGGTTGTTGAGGGAGCCAAATTTTACCATTTGCTTGTACTTCCACAGGTGTTTCCTGTAACCAACTATTAAAAATACAAATATCGTGAATTGCTAAATCCCAGAGAGCATCAACATCTGAACGCACAGGTTCAATATGAGTCCGAGTCGCATATCCGTAGCGTAATTTTCCTAACTTACCTTCTGTAACTATAGTTTTGCCAGTTTGTACAACTGGATTAAATAAATAAGTATGATCGACAAGAAGTTGCAGTTGTTGTTGTTCCGCTAATTTGCATAGTGCAACCGACTCTGAATATTCAAGAGTTAAAGGTTTTTCTGAAAAAACGTGATAACCTTTTTTCAGAGCAGCACTAATAATCTCATAGTGGGTAGAAGCTGGTGTAGCGATCGCGACTGCTTTAATTCCTGGTAACTCTAAAGCTTCTATCCAATCTTCTACTAAGGCTATATCGTTGTCCAATTGCAAGCGTTCTTGAATTGCTTGTAATTGTTCTGGATGAGGATCTACTACAGCAATAACACGAGAATCAGGATGATTGAGAAAGTTACGAACCAAGTGAACTCCCCAACGTCCTGCACCAAATATAGCGATGCCTATTTCCATTCTTTTTAATTTAATATAAAAAGTACAGTTTTTTTCACCCTATCATATTCAAGTTAATCTTGGGAAGATCGAATGCCGAAACAGTTAATTCAACTTCTCTAGTGATAGTTTCTCCCCACCCTTCCCACACTTCCCACCCTTCCCACACTTCCCAGACTTCCCACCCTTCCCACACTTCCCACCCTTCCCACACTTCCCACCCTTCCCACACTTCCCACCCTTCCCACACTTCCCACACTAGGTCTAATCTTTTTTCATCCCCTTTTCCTCTTTTATATTTCCTATTCCCGACTGTTGCAAGAAATCTAAAGCAGATTTAGCTGCAGCTTGCTCTGCAGCTTTAATTGATGGTCCCTTACCTACACCAAGTTTCTTGTCTTTAAACCAAACTTCTGCCAAGAAACGTCCACGATCGCCATGAATTTTATTTGCTTCCTGAACTTGATAATTTGGTAATGTTTTGTAATTACCTTGAGTCCATTCTTGGAGAGCGGCCTTATAATTTTGGCGGGCGGGATCGCTACGAATTTCTGCTATTAACGCTTCAAAGTGCAAATCTAACCAAGGGCGGATTAATTCTAAATTATTAGTGCTCAAATAAAGAGCAGCTAAAACAGCTTCAAAAGAATCTGCTAGTCGAGACTCTTCTCCAGCTTTATCCCCTGCTGCACTTTTGGATACCAATAAATAGCGACTCCATCCATATTTATTGGCAATTTGTGCTAGAGAGCGATCGCTCACTAAAATAGAACGAATGGCAGCAAATTCTCCTACTGGGCAATTAGGGTAATTTTCAAACAGTAACTCAGCAGCAACCAGTCGCACTACTGCATCCCCAACAAACTCTAACTTTTCATAGTTATGTGTTGATGAAACTGTAGAGTGAGTTAATGCCAAATCTAACAAATTCCATTTAATAGCAGCTTGCTGAGGAATAGACAATTTTTCGACTAAAGATTTAAGTTGCTTTTGGCGCGGATGATATATTTGAGTCATTGCTTGAATGCTTTTATAGCGCTACGCGCTAGGGAACAGGGAACAGGGAACAGGGAATAGGGAACAGTAGACTTTTAAAGGTTTTTGATATAGTCAGGACTTATGCAGAACCACCATATCTAGTAGTGGCGAGTCGCGACGTAGTGGCGCTTCGCGTTTGCGCAGCATTCCGCAGGAAAGCGCCACTACAGATGGTGTATGATTTGATATGCATGGCTTTAGTCCTGATAGTTATTCTTTGATTAAGTCAATGCTTCACCTCTGTCAAATAGTATAAGTATAACTTAGAAATTTCCAGCAAAAGGTTCTGAAACCATTATGGTACTGTTTCAAAATCGTTATTTTTAGACATGTCTATTTATAACATAAGGAAGGAAAAAGTTAAGTAAAACCAACTATCAAACTTACATTCTTCACTTCAAAATATTGTGCTAAAAATTACATTAGACCTCTCCAATAATAAAAGTCAAATCAATTATTTCACCCTACTCCCTACTCCTCTATAGAATTGTTTGAGGGTAAAAAATGATAATAATAGCTATTTATAGCTGAATACTGACTATCGACTATAGCAAAGTAAGGGAGAGTTAGGACAACTACTGATGATGAATCTTAGACTAGGAAATGTTTTTCCAACTGTTCCCTGTTCCCTGTTCCCTGTTCCCTACTATATTAGACATTTCCAATAATAAAAAGTCAAATCAATTATTTTACCGAATAATTAAATAATTAAATAATTAAATAATTCAGCTTTGTTTGCCTCCCCTTGGATAGGGGAAAAAAGCGGTTGTTTGCGGAGCATGACCTTAGGATGGGATGGATCGGTGACCGGCGCCATATCCAATCAACCAAGAGAAATAAATTTTTTCCCTACCGCGTCAATCCTTTCCCTAAAATGGAGAGGTAATTATCCATTATCCATTATCCATTATTCATTATCCATTAGTGAACCTACTCCCCACTCCTCAGTAGTTTAAATACTAAACAGATTACCAAGGATTACCAATTAGTGTAAAAGCGGACCAATAATAAGGGTGGGAAAAATTTTCATCACCAAATTCTGCTAATTCTGGTGGTAGTTGTAATTGCCCCCTAGTTCCAGTTAACTCGCCCATATTTGTACCCACTTTTCCTTTTAACATGACAACTTGAGCTTGTCGAAGTGCTTCTGCTTTTAGGGGTGTCTTTTGCAAATGCTCATAAAATTCTGTCATTAATGCTAATGTTCCAATATCACTAACACTCCACAAACTTGCTAATGCCGATTTGACTCCAGACTTTATTGTTAACCCGGCAAAACCCAATTCTGCTTGTTGATCTCCCACTGCAGTGCGACAAGCACTCAAAACTAATAATTCTACAGGTGGTTGATTTAGTTTTAACTTTTCTACTTCATCTAAGCTAATTTGTTCATCATCCCAAAATTGTATATAAGACTTATCAGGTTTTCCTGGTCTAAACTCAGCATGAGTCGCTAAGTGAACAATTTCATAAGGTTGTTTTTGCCTTTGTATTTGTAAATTTTTAACTGTAAATTTTTGATTTATAAATGCTTTACCCTCCCACAAGAATTGTGTAATTTTATCTATTTCTACTGGTACTGCGGGTAAAGATTCTAATTCTTTAAATTCTGATGCTCCCATTGCTAAAATTTGTGCATTTTTAATCTTATTATAGTTAGTATCTATCAGATTAAATGCTGGAATCCGAGCAATGGCATACTTTTCTATAATAAAGTTTTTACCATCATGTAATACTGCTAATGGTAAAGCCCGCAAATTCAGACCTAAGCAGAACATAATAGTATCTATGTTTTCTGCTTCTAATCTAGATTCTAATGGTTTTACCATCCATTTATATAATTGTTGTGCTGGTTCTAAATATGATTTAGTATTGCGTTTTCTAGGATTTGTTATTTCTACATTTAGCTTGACAACTGTATTGATTAACTTTTGCCTGTTGGCATCTGTTACGCTAAAAAGTTCTGGTTTGTTGCCTGGAGTTATTAAGATTAGCTGCATTTGCTTTTCCCGTTGCCAAATCCAGATAACAGCGGGTTTTGTTCCAGTTTGTTGAGATAAATTACTGAGTGTTTCACCTATATCTTCAGCGGTTATTGAAAAGTCACCCAGATTTTCATCAAAGTAATTTTCATAGTCTCTTTCCCAATGTTTCTCAACTTCATTGACTGCTTGAATAAAATCTTTTTGTTGCAAAAATGTTTCCCAGTCTTCTTCTTTAACAGCAAGTGCCGATCGTTTAGGTAATATAATATTTAAGGTAATAGTAGTAACAAAAATCAATGTAAATAATAAACAAAAAATGATTATTTTTTTCCATTTATGATGAAACATAATTTTACTCCACAGTTTAGGTGTTACTGATTTAACTATATTCTTCTAAGTAGATGGGTATAAATAAAGGTGACTACTTCAATAATTAACAATTAATAATTAATTATTACCTCTTCTGTAATAGAAAGATTGGTTAAAAAGAAATTTTTTTTCTTCTCTTGGTCGAGGGATGGATCGGTGACCCAACCATCCCATCCTGCGGAATTCTCGGCTTGCCGGCCGCTTTTTTCTCCTTGAAAGGAGAAGCTTTAAACCTTTATTTTTCGGTTACCAACTATTCAATCCCTGAAACCCTAAAATTGTTTTGCTACACTTCTTTTTGTTCCCTAGAGACCAACCAAGTGACGTTGGATTATGGCTACCTACTTATCAAAACTATCTAACATTTAAAAAAAGTAGAGAAGTGAATTATTAATTTAATTTATTAGTATACACTAAAAATATACTATGATTTTACTTTTTTGTCAAAGTCTGGTTGTGACTAAATCTAAAAATTAATCTGGTTTGACTGGTATGAGATGCTCTGGGAATTGCTACTTTACCCTATTAAAGTATTATAGAAACTTATATTAAGATCGTACTAAAAAATGATCTAGTGTTTTTCAGTAAGCATGAGGTACACCTGTCTTTTTTATTCCCTGTTCCCTAAAATTTAAAATTTTGTACCTCACGCTACGCTTTTTGGGAATGCCTATACCTAATATTAATTATTTGAAAATCTAGAAGCGGATAATAAAGTATTGAATTACTGAAAATTTCTGGGTGGTGGTGCTGAGGAATGGTAGAGAGAGTGTGGGAAGTGTGGGAGGTGTGGGAGGTTGGTTCGTGTGGTTCGTGTGGTTCGTGTGGTTCGTGTGGTTCGTGTGGTTCGTGTGGTTCGTGTGGGAAGAAATTACAAAACTTATGTATCTTCGCCATTCCTCAGCAGGACTACCAATTTCTGAACAGCTTTATTAATAACATTTTGTGCATAGTAATCCTAAATTTAGTTTCTATTACCTTTGACATCCTCTCCAGTTATCAAGCACAATGTTGAGATAAATAGCACGTATGATTTTACAGCAATGCATGAGGATAGTGAGGTACACTTATAGGACTATTCTTATATTTCCTATTCCCTATTCCCAGTTAAGTGTTCCCTGTTCTTTAGAGCAATAAAACTTTGTACCTCATCAACTAGAAAACTGCTGTAAGTATAGATGACAAAAAAACTGTCTTTGAGTAACTCTGAAATCAATGGCAAGAGATTAGAAATTGAACCAAAGTATCAAGGATATCAACTTCATTTTGTTCATCCTCATGGGCAACTATTTCAAGGTGACGCCATTGACTTTCTAACTTCTGTTGAATCTGAATCTATAGACTTAATTTTTGCTGATCCTCCATACAATATTAAAAAAGCTGAATGGGATAATTTTGAGACTCAAGAAAAATATATTGAGTGGTCAATCAAATGGATTGAACAAGCAGCAAGAGTCCTTAGTGCCAATGGAACTATGTACATAAGTGGTTTTTCAGAAATTTTGGCGGATATTAAGCACCCTGCTATGAAACTGTTTAAATCTTGTAGATGGATAATTTGGCACTATAAAAATAAAGCTAATCTTGGCAATGATTGGGGAAGATCCCATGAGAGTTTACTTCATTTGAGAAAAACTCGAAAAGTTAAGTTAAATATAGATGATATTCGTATTCCTTATGGAACACATACTTTAAAGTATCCGGTGCATCCGCAAGCTGAAACAAGTCAATATGGGAATAGAAAAAAGCGTAAGGATGTATGGACTCCTCATCCAAAAGGAGCTAAACCTAAAGATGTAATTGAAATACCGACAACCTGCAATGGAATGTATGAATCTACTCCTCATCCTACACAAAAACCTGAAGCACTGCTCAGAAAGTTTATACTTGCTTCATCTAATCAGGATGATATTGTACTAGATCCTTTTTCTGGTTCTGGAACAACTTTAGTAGTTGCAGAGCAGTTAGGGCGTAAATGGTTAGGTTGCGATATTATGTCAGAATATAATATATGGGCTATGAATAGACTTGATAATGTCCGAAGAATGAGTATTGAAGAGTGGATCGAATACGATAGCAAGACTGCTGGACGTCGAGAACAGATTCGTTGAATATAACATTTAAGTTATCAGTTATCAGTAGCTTTGTTGCATGAAAGTATATAGCTGCCGCACAAGATCCAAGCATATTTACTTCATCAATGGGCGGAAACTGCTGTAACTATTGGACAATAAATAAATCAAACATCAATCTTGGGAATAAAAAAGCTGAAACCTTTACTGGCAAAACTTTTGAGGTTTGATATGTCAGCCCTAACTATTGGACAATAGATAAATGGAACATCAATAATCGCGATCGCACTCTTTCGTGAATCAGCAGAGCAATAACTATTGGACAATAGATAAATAGAACATCAATAATTGCGCTCGCACTCTTTCGGGAATCAGCTCAAAATCCTAACTTTTTGAACTCCCTAGAACAAAAATCTTGTACTTTTTCAAGACCATTACAGGCTAAAACCTTTAGGAGTCAATGCTTTTATATTTAATCAGCAGAGCAATAACTATTGGACAATAGATAAATGGAATATCAATAATTGCGATCGCACTCTTTCGTGAATCAGCAGAGCAATAACTATTGGACAATAGATAAATGGAACATCAATAATCGCGCTCGCACTCTTTCGTGAATCAGCAGAGCCCTAACTATTGGACAATAGATAAATGGAACATCAATAATCGCGCTCGCACTCTTTCGGGAATCAGCAGAGCCCTAACTATTGGACAATAGATAAATGGAACATCAATAATCGCGCTCGCACTCTTTCGTGAATCAGCAGAGCAATGACTATTGGACAATAGATAAATAGAACATCAATAATCGCGCTCGCACTCTTTCGGGAATCAGCAGAGCAATGACTATTGGACAATAGATAAATGGAACATCAATAATCGCGCTCGCACTCTTTCGGGAATCAGCAGAGCAATAACTATTGGACAATAGATAAATGGAACATCAATAATCGCGAGCGCACTCTTTCGTGAATCAGCAGAGCAATAACTATTGGACAATAGATAAATGGAACATCACATCAATAATCGGGAAAAAGATCGATATAGCTGCGGAATGGATATTCTATCCCTACTTTCATGCAACAAAGCCGTTATCAGTTATCAGTTATCAGTACCTCCGGCTAAAGTCGGAGGCTTGAAATACTGAATTGAATATTTTCTCTTGGTCGATTAGATATGGCCAGGAGACCTCGCCATCCCTACTCCTTCGTTGCTTATTTAGGGCTTGCTGATTAAATCTAAAAGCATTGATATATAAAAGCTTTCGCCTGTGCGTTTGGGAAAAAAGTGCAAGCTTTTTGCCAACCATAGCTGAAAATATGAGGATTTTGAGCAGACAATAGCAGAAAAATTAAGGGACTTTCAGACCCGACTACATCCTCTGTAATTCCCATGTCTCCTGTCTTCCCCTTCCCCTCCTCGGAGGGGTTAGGGGTGGGTTGGGAGGGGTTAGGGGTGGGTTGTCTCGAGTCTCCTGACTCCTACCCTTGCCCATAAGACTTTTTCAGCAAGTCCTATTTATAACTGTTCAACCGGACATGATATAAGTAGAGAGTTCCTCAAGATTAAGGAGTAGGTTGTTGCGTTTGATTTTGTGTGGGAGAACGCAAGTCTTTGAGAGCTTGATCTATTTTGGACAATTCTGGATGTTGTTCCAAGGCGGCCATTGTTTGAGCCTTAGATACTTTTGCTTTTTTGGCGTGTTCTAGAGTTTGATTAATAAGGCGTTCCCGATATTGTTCTAACCCTTTGATTATTTCTTCTATTTCTTGTTCTTGGGTTATTGGCGCTGAAGTATTAGCTTCTAAAGTTTCAGACATAATGACTTTCTCATTAATTTTGCTATTTTTCTCAAATTTATCATCCCAGATTTAGGGATTAGTTGCTAGTATTTGTAAAGAAACGTAAATAAAATTTAGGAGCATTGACTTAATCCAAGAATAACGATATAATACGTTATAAACCGTACAATTAGACAGGCTGTGTTCACAAATAAATGAAATGAAATCCATTAGAACCAAGCTCAAACTTAATAACAAGCAGAAAACTCTGATGGCTCAACACGCAGGCTACTCACGTTGGTGTTATAATTGGGGTTTAAGTTTGTGGAATGTTGCTTACAAGGCTGGTTATAAACCTAATATTCGTATAATTAGAGAAGTTTTTACTAACCACACAAAGCCTTTATATCCTTGGATGAAAAACTTGTCATCTAAAGTTTACCAATATGCTTTCCGAAACTTAGGTGAAGCTTTCAAAAGATTCTTTAAAGGGTTAGGAAAGTACCCAAAGTTTAAGAAAAAAGGTAGGTCAGATTCATTCACAATAGATAATTCTGGAAAACCAATAGAACTTAATGGTTGGTCTCACAAGTTACCTTTTATCGGTTGGGTAAAAACTTATGAACCTATTGAGGCAAGAACTAAAAAAATCACCATTAGTAGACAAGCGGGTGATTGGTATCTTAGCTGTAGCTATGAATTTAATGCAACAACTACACCAAAAAAAACTGATGTTATCGGTGTAGATTTAGGTGTGAAAACCTTAGCTACATTGAGTGATGGAAAAGTTGTGACAAGTGTGAGATCGTATCGCCAGTTTGAAGCTAAGTTATCAAGAGAGCAATACCTAAATCGTCACAAAGAGGTAGGCTCTGCTAACTGGAAAAAGGCACAACAGAAGATAGCTAGATTGCTGAGAAAAGTAGCAAATATCCGTAAAGATGCACTTCATAAATTGACAACATACTTAGCCAAAAACCACGGCAGAGTCTCAATTGAAGATTTGAATGTCAGCGGAATGTTACGCAATCATAAGCTAGCGAAATCTATAGCTGACCAAGGATTTTATGAATTTAGACGACAGCTAGAATATAAGTGCGAATGGTACGGTTCTGAGCTAGTGGTAGTTGATAGATTTTTTCCATCATCAAAGACTTGCTCTAACTGTGGTCATGTTCAGGATATGCCCTTGGAACTGAGAACTTATTACTGCCCAGAATGTGGGTTGTCAATAGATAGAGATTTAAACGCCAGTATAAATTTGAGAGATGCGGTCGGCTCGGTCGTCAATGCCTGTGGATGAGTAACCGCCGACGGCCTCAGTAGAAGCAGGAAGTAAGCAGCCTCCTACGGAGGAGCTTCGCTATCAAGTTGTTACGTTATGTGACGCTTTGTATCAGTTTTATAGAGCAGACTTTAATATGGAAATTAACCAAATTCAGGTATACTTGGAAAGCTCTGATTCTCAAAAGAGATTAAAAGCACTGACTGAGTTAAGAAACTACGAAAGCGAAATTGTAGTTCCCCTGCTCAAAACTAGACAACGAGACCCAGAATTTCTAGTTCGTTCATTTGTAGCAATGGGGTTAGGGAATAAACGCACCCCTGAAGGTTTTACGATATTGCTAGAAATGATGAACAATGATCAAGACTATAACGTGCGAGCGGAAGCAGCAAATTCTTTATCTAAATTTGGAGCAGAAGCAATTCCTCTTTTAGTAGAAAAATTTCGTCAAGATGATAACTGGTTAGTGCGTCGGAGTATTCTTGCACCTCTGATAGATATGTCTTTTCCTGAAGCATTATATGAAGTTTGTGTTTGCGCGATCGCTGGTGAAGAGGTGACTGTTAAGGAAGTTGCCATTAGTGCTTTAGGTGCATTAGCGAGGACAAAGAAAGAAACTGAAGCTTTGGAACAATTATTAGCTTTTGTCAGTGCCGAATCTTGGAATTTTCGGTTGCGAGCAGCTCAAGGGTTGAGGAAGTTTGACAATCCTCAAGCAAAAGCAGCTTTGAATTATCTGAGCAAAGACGAAAATCATAGAGTAGTCGCTGCTGCTTTAGAGAGTTCGTTGTCATAAAAGTCATAATACTTCTCTGGAAAAGAGGGAGTGGGGGAGTGGGGGAGTAGGGGAGTGGGGGAGTAGGGGAGTGGGGGAGTAGGGGAGTAGGGGAGTAGGGGAGTAGGGGAGTAGGGGAGTAGGTAGGGACGTTGCATAACAAAAATGCGTTTTCCGTTCCGGAATGCTGCGCTTTCCATGTCGCGCAGCGTTAACGTTTGCGGAGCATGACCTTAGGAAAGTTGTGCTTTAGCTAAACGTCCGTACGGGAGAATTTTTTTGCCCAACAATGCCCCAAAAATGCCAACATGCATTTTGATGAAGGGCTTAAAATCAAGGTATTTATGAGCATCAAAATTGCTAAAACTCTTATCTAAAAAAGCTTTGAGATTTAATCAGCAAACCTTAATTAGGGTTCGCCCAAATACCTCAATTCATAGTTTGATCCACCAAAGTCGATTTTTAGTCAGTTTCAGTAGTTAAAATATCGCAAAAAAGACATAAACAGGACTTACACAGGTGAACCCAGAAACCGGGTTTCTCGTAAACATCTATTGCTCAAAACAAGGATTTATCGTAGAAACCGGGTTTCGCGTGCGTAAGTCCTAATAAAGTAGTCAATAAAAAAAAACAATTATACCCACTTCAGACAATTAATCAACCACCCGCCACGCAAAAACTACCAAATTATACCAATTCTCAAAAACTTTGCTATACTTGGATTTTCTATTTCTAAATACTATTTATTGACCTAATTTAGTTATTAACTAACCTCTGTAATTTATCCAGTTATTTTTATCACCTTCCAAGCGTAGCATTACTTTTTAGAAATGGTATTATAGACAATAAAATAACAGTTGCATCTGCAAAGACTAATAACTTTTTCAGCTAAATATTATCTTCTTCCCAACCTACTATCAGTAAATTTTAAGTTTGGGAAATCATTATAGTTAGCAAGATAAATAAATCAATTCAAAAAAGTTAAATACAAGGAGCAAGATAAATGGTTTTAATGACTTCCCCCTCTATCAAGCAAAGTTTTTGGCAAGCTATCGACACTAGCAAATTCTCTGGCAACCCCGCACTTGATCCTAGACTTCAAAGTTTGCAAAATATTTCTCTCCCTGAATTAGTGAAAGTTTTAGAGCAATATTCTTATGTAACTAAAATTCATGCTCAAAGCTTAAATTATGTTTGTAATGTCATTAAAGCAGGTAAACTAAAAGTTCTTTTAGATGAGATTTATTTTGAAGAAACAGGTGATGGAAACCCTGATAATTCTCACTATAATTTACTCAAAAAATTCTTGTTTGGCTTGAATGAAGCTTTTGGTGGAACCATGCTCACCAATACAATTAATCTACGAGTTGATTCCCTAATTGAAAATTATGAGAATGATTTAAAAACTTATCCAGTTCACGTTGCTATTGGTATGGCAGGTATGGGTACTGAGTGTATTTGTGGTCCGATCTTAGAAGAAATTTGGGCACAAATTCAAGCTCGCAAAGACTTAGAAGATGTATTACTTCAATTAAACTTAGAGTTTTGGCATATTCACACTGGAGAAATCGATCATTCCCATGCTGTAAGAATGCGTAATGCTATAGATGGTGAAGTGAAAGATAGTGAAGAGTATGCCGAACAAATTCTACAAGGTTATCAGTTGTCTGTGAATTTTTGGGATGATTTATTAAATATTTTTGTGACTCTGTAGTTCTAGTTAAAATTCTTTCCTTTCCATCAATTTCTTTTGTTTATTAATTCATTAGACATCTCCGGAAAAGAGGGAACAGGGAACAGGGAACAGGGAAAAGGAAGAAAGAATAGATAATTTATGGATGATAATTGATTTTATTTTTCATTTTCGGAGATGTCTATTAAATAACCAAGTCTACTTAGGAGAAGATAAAAACAATGGCTAATATTACACAATTTCCGAATTAAATCCTGTAGATTTTGAGCTATTTTCTGACTCTGAAAACTATATGGTAGATTTATCTGAGAAGGAACTAATTATATCTGGCGGTAACCTCTTTATCACAACTATTGTTGGTCCGATCAGTCCTTTTCTTCTAGTTCTATAGTTCTATAGTGATGATAATGGTTTAGATAGCTGAAGTCAGAAAAACCCCCCTATTTTTGATATTACTTGCATCTGTAGGGACATTTCTTGGAAAGTCCCTACAGATGCATAAATTTCTAATATTGCACTGTGCAAATAGGTTAGGAAATTTATAAATGCTCAAACGAGCGTCAGGAATTAAGGCATGAATTTTGACTTTTGAATTTGGAATTTTCAAACGTCCCTACTTTTGCATAAATTTCTAATATTGCACTGCGCAAATAGGTTAGGAAATTTATAAATGCTCAAACGAGCGTCAGGAATTAATGCATGAATTTTGACTTTTGAATTTGGAATTTTCAAACGTCCCTACTTTTGTATAAATTTCTAATATTGCACTGCGCAAATAGGTTAGGAAATTTATAAATGCTCAAACGAGCGTCAGGAATTAATGCATGAATTTTAACTTTTGAATTTTGGAATTTTCAAACGTCCCTACTTTTGCATAAATTTCTAATATTGCACTGCGCAAATAGGTTAGGAAATTTATAAATGCTCAAACGAGCGTCAGGAATTAAGGCATGAATTTTGACTTTTGAATTTGGAATTTTCAAACGTCCCTACTTTTGCATAAATTTCTAATATTGCACTGCGCAAATAGGTTAGGAAATTTATAAATGCTCAAACGAGCGTCAGGAATTAATGCATGAATTTTGACTTTTGAATTTGGAATTTTCAAACGTCCCTACTTTTGTATAAATTTCTAATATTGCACTGCGCAAATAGGTTAGGAAATTTATAAATGCTCAAACGAGCGTCAGGAATTAATGCATGAATTTTAACTTTTGAATTTTGGAATTTTCAAACGTCCCTACTTTTGCATAAATTTCTAATATTGCACTGCGCAAATAGGTTAGGAAATTTATAAATGCTCAAACGAGCGTCAGGAATTAAGGCATGAATTTTGACTTTTGAATTTGGAATTTTCAAACGTCCCTACTTTT
>NZ_JAAHHT010000007.1:56193-105256 GCF_010672085.1 Okeania sp. SIO3I5 | reverse complement strand
TTGCATAAATTTCTAATATTGCACTGCGCAAATAGGTTAGGAAATTTATAAATGCTCAAACGAGCGTCAGGAATTAAGGCATGAATTTTGACTTTTGAATTTGGAATTTTCAAACGTCCCTACTTTTACATAAATTTCTAATATTGCACTGCGCAAATAGGTTAGGAAATTTATAAATGCTCAAACGAGCGTCAGGAATTAATGCCTGAATTTGGAATTTGGAATTTGGAATTTTAACTTGCTTAATCCTTTAAAGTTGAACGCATAGTCGGGAACATGATCGCATCCCGAATGCTTTGAGTATTAGTCAACAACATCACTACACGATCGACACCAATACCCATTCCACCACAGTTAGGCATTCCCAACGACAACGCCTGAATAAAGTCTTCATCCATTGGGTGCGCTTCATCATCTCCCGCTTCTCTTTGGGCGATCTGTTCCTCGAAACGTTGGCGTTGATCTTGGGGATCGTTTAACTCGGAGAAACCATTGGAATATTCGGTGCCGTGAATAAACAACTCAAATCTTTCCACAAAACCTGGTTTACTATGATGTCTTTTTGCTAACGGACTCACTTCAACAGGAAAATCAATTATAAAGGTAGGTTGAATTAAAGTTGACTCTACTTTTTGGTCAAAAACTGCATATAAAAGATAACCTAAACTTTGCGTTTCTAACTTGGATAATTTGAGGTTTAATTTTTCTGCTGCTTTAATAGCTTCTGGCAATTCTAAGTTGTCAAAATCTAGTCCGGTTTCATCCTTAACTGCTTCTACCATTGTTTTAACTTGCCAATGTTTGCCAGTGAAATTAGGATACTTTTGACTATGGTCATATTGGCGCTCTAAACTAATAGTTTCACCTTGATATTCTATCTCTTTTACATCACCTAAAACATTGGTTATACTGTAACAAATAACATCTTCTACCAAGCCCAAAATTTCAAAGTAATCTGCATAAGCTTGATAAACTTCTAGGGAAGTAAATTCAGGATTATGGGTACTATCAATTCCTTCATTTCTAAATACTCGCCCTAACTCAAATACCCGTTCAAAACCTCCACAAATTGCTCGTTTCAGAAATAATTCTGTAGCAATTCGCAAATATAAATCTACATCTAAAGCATTATGATGAGTCACAAAAGGTCGAGCAGCAGCACCACCATAAATTGACTGTAAAATTGGTGTTTCTATTTCATAAAAACCTGCATCCCAAAGATAAGTACGAATACTTTGCATAATTTGACTCCGCATTCTAAAACGCTGTAAAGATTCAGCATTTCCAGCTAAATCCATTTCCCGATGACGGCGACAAATTTCAGGGTCATTTACACCATAATAAGAATCAGGAAAAGGAATAATAGCTTTGGAGAGAATATCTAGTTTATTTACCTGAATTGATAACTCACCTCTATTAGTACGACAACCTATTCCTTCTGCACTAATAAAATCTCCTACATCTAACAATTTTTGAATTTGTTTAAAGCTTAAACCAGGGTCGCCCTTAACTAATTTTTTCTCAATTTTTAGTTGAATTTTTCCAGTTTCATCTGTTAGGTTAATAAAACCAATACTACCACTATCACGCTTAGAAGTAATTCGGCCACAAACTTTTAATAATTTTTCATCGGGGTCTGTTTCTCCTGCTTCTAATTCCTTTGCGGGTGGAGAAAATAAGTCGATAACTTGTTTCGTGGTGTGCGATCGCTCTACAGCTTTACTAGGATAGGGATCTATTCCTTGGGCGCGTAATTCATCGACTTTTTGTGAACGAACTTCTACTTCATTCCTGGTTTCGCTTTTAGGCATTAGTGATTTTACTCTCTAGATGATTATTGAAGTTAGTATCATACCATATATTTCTGCTTTTATAGTAGTTCTTGAAGAATCCCCCCTGCCCCCCTTTGAAAGGGGGGAGCAAACAAAAAGTCGCCCTCTTTGAAAGGGGGGAGCAAACAAAAAGTCCCCCTCTTTGAAAGGGGGGAGCAAACAAAAAGTCCCCCTCTTTGAAAGGGGGGAGCAAACAAAAAGTCGCCCTCTTTGAAAGGGGGGAGAACCTTCAAAGTCTCCCTCTTTGAAAGGGGAGAGAACCTTCAAAGTCTCCCTCTTTGAAAGGGGGAGCAAACAAAAAGTCGCCCTCTTTGAAAGGGGGGAGAACCTTCAAAGTCTCCCTCTTTGAAAGGGGAAAGAACCTTCAAAGTCTCCCTCTTTGAAAGGGGAGAGAACCTTCAAAGTCGCTCTCCTTGAAAGGGAGAATAACCTTCAAAGTCACCCTCTTTGAAAGGGAGAATAACCTTCAAAGTCCCCCTTACAAAGGGGGATTTAGGGGGATTGTAAAGTAACTTAGATTAAAGTAATTTCAATTTATCAATAACAGCAATGAATGAGGATTAAAAATTTATATAATAGTTGAAGATTCAGTAAAAATTGATATAATATTTACAGATTTAGGAGGAAAAAAATTATGAAAAGTGCAGTTGATATAGCTAGGTATTTTTTATGTTGTGTTGATAGAGAAGCAGGTGATACAATCTCTCCTTTAAAACTACAAAAACTTGTATATTACGCACAAGCTTGGAGTTTAGTATTTAGAAATAAACCTCTGTTTTTTCAAGATATTGAAGCGTGGGTTTCTGGACCGATTATTTGTGATGTTTGGGATGAATATAAACCTTACCATTATCGGGATATTCCACCACCTGAAGAGTTAGAAATAAAGTTTGCCAAAGATGAAGTAGAAGTTCTTGAGGAAGTATGGGATGCTTATGGAGAATTAAGCGCTAGACACTTAAAAGAATTAACGCATTCGGAAACTCCTTGGTTAAATGCTAGAAAAGATTTAGAACCAGCTCAACCATCGAATAATATTATTTCTCATTCAGAGATGAAAGCTTTCTATTCTGAAATGGTGGAGGCTTAATTCAGTTATCAGTTATCAGTTATCAGTTATCAGTTATCAGTTTAAAAATCCTAGCTTTATATTTACATACACAGATAAAAATCGTTGGATTTTGTCTGATTGGAATTCATCAGAAATTAATGACTTAATTCAAGGGTTAAAGAAAATAGAAAAGTATACTTGGGGGCAGATAAAAAAGCATGGTTCGACAAAACCTGGTTCATCAGTTGGAACAGGTTATAAATTAATTAGTATTCATCCATCTTTGCCAGAAAATATACCGAAAGATATTAAATTTTCAGAAATGAGAATAGATGAAAAAAAGCGAATTTTTGGATTTCGGGAAGATGCGGTTTACTATATAGTTTGGTTTGATAGAGACCATTCTGTTTGCCCTGAATAATTTATATCAAGCCAGGGATTGAAATCCTTGGCTCAAATTAATAATTAATAATTACCTCTTTTTATAAAGAACAGGATTTGCTAAAAGGAATTTTTTTCTTTTTTCTCAATGAATGGAGAGGCTTTATACCTTAATTTTTCGGTAAATATTAAGTTATTTCTAAGTTTTTTTAATGATTATTTTGTATTTGTTTTTACTCAGCATAATCCTTATTATTTTTGTCTTTATTAGATTTAGAGCAACACTAAAAATAAATTTATTATGATTTGATATATCATTTTAGTTCTTTCCTTTTTTCAATTTCAGCGATGGGTAAAAATAATTCGTCTTCGATTTTATCGCGCACTTCACGAGTAACGAAACAATCGCTCATTAAGCATTCTATGAGAATACCATTCGCATCATAATATTTTTGCAGTAATTCTATTTGTTCTTCATTAAATTGCATTTTTTCTTGGGTAAATTGCCACTTGTAACCAAGGTCTCTAGATTCCATCATTATCCCTCTTAATTCTTCAATCCAATCATAACCATATAAATCCCACCACCCTCTAATATTTGCTTTACTTGTTTCTAAACTAGGTAGTTTGTTGTTGAGGTTTTGAAGTGAATATTCAAGATTAGATTCAAGGTTAAAATTTAACAAGATATCCTGAATATATTCACAAACGGTATCATGATAGCGTGTGTTATAATACTGAGGAAAGTAGAAATTATTAATGATATCTTGATGAGCGTAATAAGCATGAGTAAATAAGCTCTGAAACTTCTTATCAAGCATTATGGAATTTTTAAAAGTATGATAATCATCTGGTGAAAAAGAGTGACGAAAGGAATCTAACTTGTAAGAATCTACTCCTCTAAGTTCTAAGAAATTAGAAACAACATCTGAAACTAGCCAGATCATTGCTCTGTCTGTATCATCAAGAGCGCATTCTTCTTCTAATTCCAAATAAAAAGTACGAATATGAGCAGTTTTTAATGGGAGCTTAATTGAACTAGCTTTTTGATGAGCCCAATTTAGAAATTTTTGTAATATTTCATCTGAAGCTAATAAATTATCAATTTTTTCCTTCATCAATAACAAAAATTCATCAGCATTTTGAAGCATACCAGCTACTAAGAGAAACACCTCACGCCAGCGAGTTTCACTAATATGATTTACCCAATTTTTTAAACCATTGGAAGTTGCATAAATTCCCCTTGCTGTAAAATATTCGTGAAAAGTTAAATGAGAAAAAGAATAAATACCACGCGCTCTTTCTACAAATAATCCATGCTGTGCTTCAATAGATTTCAACACTGCTTCACTATCTATCAACAAAGCTTCTGGATCGGTTTTAGCATCAGGTAAATTGTAAATATAAAGAGCAATATTTTCGTGTAATTCTCTTTGCTTAAAAAAGTAATCACCTCGTTCAAAAGTTTTCACAGCAACCTGACTAAGCAAATCTTCTTTTCGCCTCAGAGATAACCTTTTATAAACTTGGTCTCGTTCAATTCCACGTTTAGCATCCCACTTACTTAAAAGTACACCTACTCCTCTTTCATAAAGTTCAGAACGATTTGTGGGAAAATCCAAATAATCTTCAAATTCTAAACATAAAAGAGTTAACAATAAAGGGTTTGTAGCTAATTCTTTAACTGGTAGATTTTCCTCAAGTTTAGAAATAAATTTCTTACCTATCTCTGGATTTTTAGATTTAAACCAATTATTAGCAAAATTGTTTATTTGCTCATCATCAAAGTCCGCTACTTCTACATCTGTAAATTTCTCAAAGTTATATTCCCGTGCAGCGATTCGACAACTTATCACAAATTGGTTGTGAGAGTATCGAGTAGACATATCGCGAATTTGTTTTAATACATGATTATAATCTGCTTCTCTAACTTCATCTAAACCATCAAGTAAAATTAATGCTCTGCCATTTTTGCAAATGCTATCTATTTCTAGAGTAGAAACAGTATTATCAGAAAATATTTGAGTTATATATTCTAGTAAATCAGGTTGGTTCTCTGCCTCTGCAAACTGTCTGAGAGTAATAAAAATTGGCAGAAGATGTGTAAGTAAATCTCCGTCAATACATTGAATAGCTAAATATTTTAAAAATGTAGTTTTTCCTGCTCCTGGTTTACCTAAAACCATCAATTTTGAATAACGTTTAACAATTTCTATTCCTGGTATTCTTTCCTGACTAACTTTGCCAATTTCAAAACGTTCAAAATTTTCAGCATTGTACTCGTGATGAATTTGAGAAATATCTTTTCTTGTCCGACTGGTGATTTTTTCCAAGACATTTACGTTTGTATAAATATCATTTAAGCCGATAGATTGAGTCATATCTAATACTTTCATAGTGCCACAGTTGTCTAAAATAATTTCTCGAATATTTAGACGTACTTTGCCTACTAAATCATTAATATTTTCTAGGGAAAGCTCAACTTGATTAGATTCAGAGAAATTACTGGAACGATATTTATCTACCAAAAAGTTTAGTAGCTTAGTCCGTTTACCAGGTCCTTTACCTCCTATACTAAATTTCTTATACACATTGCTCATCCGAGTACGAAATGCTGAATCAGATATATGGAACTTTTGTGCTATTTCTGAGAGTGACTTTTTACTGCTAAAAACTTCTACAAAGACTTCTTCTTGTTCTGGGGAAAGTTCATATTCTCTAGCAATGTCAGTTAAAAATTCTTTTGGTAAAGACATCAGATAATTATTATTTCTATTCAAATAGTATTTCAAACTAGATCAACCATTATAAATCACAGATATTTAAAAGAATAAGTTTAGCCAAAAATTAGAGATATGTTAGCCTATGTCAGTCTATGTCAGTCTATGTTTTAAAGATATCTCCTAAAAATAACTGCAATAGTATATTCAGACATTCAAATTAGGAGATATTCAAATGTTTTTAAACACTAATTCCCATTGGGAAAATACTGATCCCTTTAACTGTCAAGGAGTTATTCTTGGCAAAGAGCAACATCGTTATTTACTCCTCAAAACCCTACGCCAAGCTCAAGAAAAAATCATTATTGTTTGCCCTTGGTTAACCCGTCATAGTCTCGACAATAATATGATTCAAGAATTCAAAAACACCCTTAACCGCCAAGTCAAAATAGAGATTGGTTGGGGATGGCAAAAAGATATTGGTAATATAATTATCCCTGGTAATGGTTGGTGGGAATTAACACCTGCTAATACTTGGAAATATAATGCTATGTTTAAGCTACAAGAACTTAAACGACTTTACCCTGAATATTTTCAACTCAAATTAATGGGAACCCACTCTAAATATTGGGTATGTGATGATAAATTTGTTGTAGTTACTAGCGCAAATATTCTCTGTTCTCAACCTGGAAAAACTAATAAATACTATGAAGAAACTGGACTATGGACAAATAACATTAACCAGATTAAAAATTTCATTAACTCTTTTACCCAAGTACCTAACTTAGCAACCAAAAAAGCTATCTAGAAAATCAATTAAAGTGGGCAAATATCCAATAGACTTCTTGCAGAAGTCAGGGAATAGGGAATAGGGAATAGGGAATAGGGAATGAAATTGTTGATTTCATATCTTGAATTTATTTCATTTTTGATTTTTGGAGATGTCTAATTTTTAACAGAAAATCAAGAAGCAGGTTTAATCGTTGCAGGATCTTGTGGTACTGCCATTATTATTTATGCTATTTCTCATGTTGCTGCTAAACTGATTCGCGGTATTCGTGGGTAGTATCAAATCCAGATGAAAAGTCGTCATTGTGACGATAGGAAGCAATCTCCTAAAACCCTGAGATTGCTTCCTTCCACGAGTGTAAGTCGCAATGACTTGGATATAGTAATTATCCGGATTTTATATCAGAGATTATTTTTAATTTTTGACTTCCGTGAAATGATCTAATACCAATTTTAAAAAAGAATGTTACGAATAGTAAGGGCAATAAAAATATTTTTCAGGATATGTCTATTTGACAAAAAAGATGGTTTACTACCTAAAAAATGGTATTGAAACGATTCATTCTGACTCCTGACTCCTGACTCCTGACTCTTAAAAGCATTTATCAAACTGGTATAAGTGCCAAAATTGCATAGATTTATCACACCTAACTCTATATAGAAATAACAAACAATTTCATCTATATCCATTTATAGATTTAGGAGAAATTGTTGATGTGTATTAAAAGGAGTCAGGAATAACAACTATGACTGCTCAGTACTGGAAGTTTGTAGAAGTTGCCACTAATGGAAAGTGTCGAATTCGGGAAATTGAAACTGCTAGAAATTTCTTACTTGAGCAATTTCCTGAGCTGGCAAATTTATCGGAAATCTCAAAAGATAAAGAGAGAGAAATTCAAAGCTATCTGATAGAAAGATGGCGAATTTATTCCCACGCTGAACTTTGTTTACGTTGTTTTATTTCTCATAAAATTCGGGAGCATTGTCTATATTTGGAAAAGCAGTTTGGAGTGAAACATGGCTTCACCCACAATGACTTATTTCCTATCTTACTTGATGATACTATTACAACCAACCAAACAAGTAGTTATCAATCTTTAGCTACTGAAATTTTGGCAACATTTAAACTTGATGGAGGAGGTAGTTTATCAACTTGGATAAGTTGGATAGTAAAATGCCATCAACCACTCAAGGATTTTTTGCTACAACATGGTATTTATCTAGCTACAGATTGGGGAATTCTTAATAGAGCTACTCCCAATGAATTAGAGTTTTTAGGATTGACATTAAAACAGCTTCAGCAAGATAAATTATTATTGGAAAATTACCATGCTGTTTATCGTCAAGATCGTTTACAAACTAGAGTTAGAGGTAAATGTCAACCACCAACATTAGGGCAACTAAAACGAATTGCTAATCTCTCGCCGAATACCCAGAATTTATCACCAGAAAATATTCTCAAAAAACTCCAAAATCTTGCCCAAGGTTTACGGGAATATAGGATAGCAATAAAAGGGGGAGTACCACCTGTTGTAAATATAGAAAATCCTGAAATAAATCAGACAATTGAACAAATTCCTGACCCCAATTCCGAGCAGAATGAACAACAAATTTTTTTGAAAGATTATACCCGAATAGTTAAAGATTGTTTAGATAGGTCTGTGGAACAGGTGATTGATAATCGTGTCATTAAATTCCAGAAAAAAAAGCCACCTAAACATCAGGATTTTATCATAGCACTGACACTGTTTTATCAAGGTATTGATATGGGAGAAATTGCATTTAAAATTGGCTATAAAGCACAGTATCAAGTTAGTCGTTTACTCAAACTAGAGGAATTTCAGGAGGATGTTGGTCAACAGATTCTTGTATATTTAAAGCCACAAGTAAAAGAATTGGCAAAATACTATACTAGCTCTGAAAGATTGCAAAATTTAGAACAACAATTAAACGAAATATTGAATGAGGAGGTAGACAAAATAATTCAGACTGCCAAAACTGAATCTGGTGGCAGAAAGACAAAAAGTCGTCAATTTAATAGTTTATTTGCTGATGCTGTTCGTAAATGTATTAGACTTCTTGCAGAAGTCAGGGAATAGGGAATAGAGAATAGGGAATAGGGAATAAAATTGTTGATTTCATATCTTTAATTTATTTCATTTTTGATTTTTGGATATGTCTATTAGTGAAGCAAAAAGTAGGTGTTCAACAATTAATAATGAATAATGAATAATGAATAATTATTTCTCAGGTTTGGGAAGGAAACTTTGACAGTAACTTTTTGTTTAAACTCAATTTCAAAGGTTGCTTTTACCTTCCCCAACATTACAGCAATTTCGGAGGCGCGTGAGGTACAAAATTTCATTTAGTAATTATGGTAACATAAGCATCCTGCTTGTTACAGCCTTGAAGGCTGTGTTACACTGTACCTCACCATCCTCATGCATTTCTGTAATAGCTTTTTACGCATCATTTCGCAGGAAATACTTACAAATAATCCAAGGAAAAAATTACTATGAGCTATAAACAATTTTCGGAATTTTCTCTAGAGTTTGAGAATTTTTCGACTGGGGAAATTAGCCTCAAATCTGAAAATATTGAGGCAGCTTTAGAACTGGTTAGTAATATCAAAGACTCTGAACAAAAATGGCAAACTTATATTCATGCTTTAGCTTTTTTTGCTTGTGAAGAATGGTTGGCAGAAAGAGCGCCTGAATTATCTATAAATAAAAATGACTGTTCAATTTTTCAACCAGAATATGCCAATTTAATTCCGGCTGTTTCTAATATTAAAGTAGGGGATTTTAAGGTCTGTTTGATAGTGGCAAATCTATCGGAACAGGTAAATATTCCCAATTCTATAATTACTTTGCCAGAATTTACTGCTCATTTTTATCTAGTAGTTGAAGTGGAAGAGGAGTCTGATTTGGCTGCTATTCGCGGATTTTTACCATACAATCAATTAGCAACGCAAAAATCACAGGAACAATCGGATAATTTTTCTCAAATATCAGTTAGTTTATTTAATAGTAAATTAGATGAACTATTGCTAAATTTACGTTGTTTAGAACCTACAGCTATTGCTTTACCGAAAGCTTCAGTAAATTTATCTGAAATGAGTAAAGAAAAGGCTAATACCTATTTATCCGATTTACTAAAACTGGTTAGTCAAAAAGCTGTAAATGTCAAATATTGGTGGCAAAACCAAACAGATGTAGTTGCCAATTCACTATCCTGGAATTTATTACCTGAACCGTCACTTTTACGGCAAAAAGTTGTGAGAAATCATGGGGAAAAATTAGAGCAAATTCTTAACCAAATTAACCATGACAATAGAATGAAAATTCCTACTACTATGGGGCGTGGTTATAAACAGTTTAATTTAGCTGGTAATGAAGTTTATCTTTATGCAGTTACCTGGTTAATTTCTGAATCTGAAAAAGAGTGGAGTTTACTGTTAATTTTGAGTAGTGCTGAGGGTGAAAAATTACCACCGGGGATAAAATTACGGATTAGCGATCGCACAGGTATTTTAATTGAAAAAGAGCAAAATCCAAACAAGGAAAATACTTATCCATACGCTCGTATAGTAGGTAATTTGAATGAAGAATTTTTGGTAACTATTGTGGCACCAAATAATCAGGAAAAAACATCTGTTGTATTTAAGTGGAATGAAATAAATTAAAGTAAACATTCAGCTTAAAAATGTAGGTTGGGTTGAACGACAGTGAAACCCAACAACTCCTAATCCGTGTATCCGTGGCATAATTCGTGTGAGCGAACCTATATATTATATGATTTCTCTTGCTGAAAATGAAGTGAAACCCAACAACTCCTAATCCGCGTATCCGTGGCATAATCCGTGTGAGCGAACCTATATATTATATGATTTCTCTTGCTGAAAATGAAGTAAAACCCAACAACTCCTAATCCGCGTATCCGTGGCATAATCCGTGTGAGCGAACCTATATATTATATGATTTCTCTTGCTGAAAATGAAGTGAAACCCAACAACTCTTAATCCGCGTATCCGTGGCATAATCCGTGTGAGCGAACCTATATATTATATGATTTCTCTTGCTGAAAATGAAGTGAAACCCAACAACTCCTAATCCGCGTATCCGTGGCATAATCCGTGTGAGCGAACCTATATATTATATGATTTCTCTTGCTGAAAATGAAGTGAAACCCAACAACTCCTAATCCGCGTATCCGTGGCATAATTCGTGTGAGCGAACCTATATATTATATGATTTCTCTTGCTGAAAATGAAGTGAAACCCAACAACTCCTAATCCGCGTATCCGTGGCATAATTCGTGTGAGCGAACCTATTATATTATTTCTCTTACTGACAATGAAATATTTTAATTTAGAAGTAGAAATTACATCTGTAAATGCAGATAATTTAGACAAACAAAACTGTTCATTTAAGTTATCTTGGCAAGATAGTCGCAGACTTTCTGCTACTCTTAAATATCCGACTAAACTGATAGAAAATTACGCCCGCTGGCAAAATGCTTATCACAACTACTACACTCAAAATTCACGGGGAAAAGTGATAGATGAAGGTGATATTCCAGCGCCAGAAATTGACTGGTTAGCAAAACTAAATGAGGAACAAAAAACTCTCGTAACCGAATTTAACGAATGGTTGCGTGACAAAAATTTATATGACATCAGAGAAGAAATCAAAAATGCTACTAACAAACCTAATTCCCACTGGATTGATATTTTTCTTTCTTGTAATTCTGAGGAGTTAGCACGTTTACCTTGGGAAGCGTGGGAAATAAGTGGTAGTTTTGGTGCATCAGGGAAAATTAGAATTTCTCGCACTCCTACAAATATCTTGGAAAAACCAGTGCAACCTATTCGTCGCAAAGCACGAATTTTGACAATTATTGGAGACGATAACTGTCTAAATTTTCAAGCAGATCGCGAAGCTGTAAAATCTCTTTCTCAGATGACAAATATTCAGTTTATTGGTTGGCAACCAGGAGTTAATATTGATGAGCTAAAAAATCAGATTTGGCAGGCGATCGCTGACTCTAATGGTTGGGATATTTTGTTTTTTGCTGGACATAGTGATGAAACTAATTTGACTGGGGGTCAATTTAGTATTGCTCCTGGTGTTTTTGTGTCTATTAACCAACTAGAAAATCCGTTAAAAATAGCAATCAAAAATGGTTTACAAGCTGCAATTTTTAATTCTTGTCAAGGTATTAGTATTGCTGAATCTCTGATTAGCTTGGGGTTAACTCAAGTTGTTGTAATGCGGGAGTTGATTCATAATAAGGTTGCCCATGAATTTATCATTAATTTTACTCAAAGTTTAGCAGCACATAAAGATATACATGAGGCTTTATTGGATACTTGTCGTATTTTTTGTCAAACTGAAAAATCTCTAACTTATCCTTCTGCTTATCTGATTCCTTCTCTATTTCGTCGCCCTAATTCGGAGCTTTTTAAAATTGAACCTTTTGGATTCAAACAATGGTTAAAAAGCTATTTACCAACTACCAAAGAAGCTATAGTTTTACTATCCTTTCTGATTATTGCTTGGCAGTTACCAATGCAGCAATTTTTGTTAGATTGGCGAATTTTTGTACAAGCCATTTATCGTCAGTTAACTGGTCAAAATTTGACTAATAAAACTCCACCTGTGCTGTTAGTGGAAATTGATAATGAGTCGATTAGGAAAGCAAAAATTACTGATACTACGATAATGGATAGAGGTTATTTAGCTAAATTAGTAGAAGAAATTTCTCAGTCAGAAGCAAAGATAATTGGCATTGATTATTTATTAGACCGTTTTAATGGTGGGGAAAGCGATCGCCTCTTAGCTACAGCACTTCAAACAGCAGTAAAAAAACAGAAATGGATTGTTTTTGCTAAATATGAGTATGGTGTAAATTCAGAATTTGCTAGTTTGAATTGGAGTCTAGAAGGAGATATGACCGTACTTGGTGATGGTAGATATTTAACGACTATAGATTTTTCTGGCTCAAATGATTTAACTTTCGCCTCTATGTTGGCATTGGTTTATCAACTAAATAATGACAATAAATATAATGATTTGCTATTACCTAACTTGGAAAGTAAAAATGATTTATTTAATCAGTTATCTGATTATCTGGAGCCAAAAAAAGTAGTTAAGAATGAAAAATTATTTTCTCCTGCTGCTCGCTTGAATTTACTGACGATTCTTTCTTATTGGTTGAGGCAAATGTGGCTCCATCCAATTGTGGATTTTTCTATTAGTTATGACCAAGTATATGACTCTATTCCGGCTTGGCAAATTTTGGAATCTAATAATTCTCTAATTAGGGATAAAATTAAAGAACAAGTAGTAATAATAGCTCCTGGTGGATATGAGAATGCCGGGGTAAAATTTGGGGAGGATAATATCGAGCATCCACCAATTGCTTTTCGTGATGAAAAATTAACAGGGGGTAAAATTCATGCTTATTTATTACATCATTTTTTGACTAATAGATTAGTTGTTCCTATCCCCGATTTATGGATGATTTTGATGGCTGCTTTTTTGGGAAAAAGTGTTATTTTGATATTGAATGATTGTACAGATTATCCACAAAAGCATAATCGGTGGGTGGTTGTTTTTGCCGTTGGTAATTTAGGATATTTAATGGTTAGTTTACAGGTTTATATTTCTGGCGCTATTTTGTTACCTATTCTGTCACCTTCGGCGATTTTCTGGATTTATTTTTTGCTAAATAAAAGGATGCGCTCACACGGATTATGCCACGGATACACGGATTAAGTTGTTATAAAATGTAGGTTGGGTTGAGCGAGAGCGAAACCCAACAAAGAGTTATAGCAAATCTACATTAGTAAAAGGGTATTTAAAAAAGTTGAATCTTTGCTATACATTAAATTACTGGTGTTGGGTTTCATTCTTCAACCCAACCTACGCTTGATAACTAATAACGGATAGCTCACACAGATTATGCCGCGGATAGCTCACACGGATTATGCCACGGATACACGGATTAAGTTGTTATAAAATGTAGGTTGGGTTGAGCGAGAGCGAAACCCAACAAAGAGTTATAGCAAATCCACATTAGTAAAAGGGTATTTAAAAAAGTTGAACCTTTGCTATACATTAAATTACTGGTGTTGGGTTTCATTCTTCAACCCAACCTACGCTTGATAACTAATAATTGATAACTAAAATGACAATAGAAAAGCTAGGAGAAAAATACCAAATTATAATTCCTCAAGAAGTTCGAGAAGTGCTAAATTTACAACCAGGCGATCGCTTGGAAATAAAAGTAGTAAATGGCACCGTTGTTATGACTCCAGCAACTAGAAAAGCTTCTCGTTTTTTGGGAAAACATCGTCAACTTTGGCAAAGAGAAAATGCTGTTAATTATATTCGGAAACAACGAGAATCATGGCGAGATTAGAAAATGTAGAAAATGTAGGTTGGGTTAAGCGACAGCGTTAGCGCAGCTTATCCGTAGGATAAACCCAACAAAAAATTATTGGTGTTGGGTTTCATTCTTCAACCCAACCTACGCCTAATAGATTAAAGAACCGCTATATTGAAAATTAAAAGGTGAAAATATGTCTCATAAATTTAAGTCATTTCTATTTTTTTTCCTGCTATTATTTTCTGTTTCTTTCTGGGTGAATTATTATCCTCTAAGTGGGAGACTTTTAGCTGAAACTTCCACTCAAGAAAAATCATCCACTCAAAAGATTTTTGATAAGCTACGGGAGTTTATTTCTAAAGCAAAACCTCCTGCAAAAAAAAAGGCAGGAGGGTCTCGTACTGATAATTTTTGTATAATTACTCCTTGGTTATATAAATTGCCTAACCAACAGCAACAAAAACCAAATTTTGTAGAAGTTTTCCAGGAGGAACCTATGTTTATTTGGCAGGGAGAAATAGCAGAAATTTTTATACAAGTTCCTTCTGAAAATCAGCAAGAAATCTGGGCAGAAAATATAAATAGAAAAAACCAAATTATTTATCAAGGTAAAAGTTTAGAGCGAGGCAAAATTTATGAGCTTTTCTTTCACAAAGGGGATACAACTAGCTTGCCTTTTCCTTTTAAAATTATAGATGGCGATCGCCGAGAAATTATTGAGTCAGAATTGAAGGTTTTGTCAGAAAAATATCCTGGTATTTCTGCTGAGGAAATGGCTTTATTACGAGCTAATTATTTTATGGAAAAAGGTTTATTTGGGGATGCTTATCAGGAGTTATTTTCTGTGGCAAAACCTTCCGCAGAATTGAAAGAAAATTTGGAGGAAATAAAAAAAGCTGAGTTTTGTCCTGAAAAAATAGTTACCCAATAAAAAAGATGGTGCAGAAACCGGGTTTATCGAGGAAATTTCGTGCAAAATAATAATTAGAGCAATAAACCCGATTTCTTGTTTGGGTGCGTAAGTCTGGAATTAATTAAATTCTTGGTTAACAATTATCCGAACTTCAACAAGCAACTCTGGTACTTTAGTCTGGACAATATCCCAAATCATCTCATCTTGTAAACTAAAATAAGCATGAGCTAAGACATCGCGCAACCCGGCAATTTTACGCCATTCAATTTGCGGGTAGCGCAACCTCATCTCTGATGGAATTTGTTTGACTGCTTCACCAATAATCTGCAAGTTTCGCACTACAGCATCAAAGGTGCGTTCGTCTGCTACAAATTCTCTTAATCCCATTCCCTCTGTGTAGCGTATGACTTTTTCACTCGCTACGATAATATCTTCAAAATATAGCCGTAAATTACGAGACATAAACCGCCTCTCGTAACACTGTTTCTTGTATTTGAGGTTTTAACATATTTTTCATCACTAAATCTATGGGTTGCCCTAAGTTATCTTCTAGATAAAATTTCAAATCCATGTAGCGATCGAATGTTACTACTCCATCAAATTCTACTAATAAATCAATGTCACTTGTTGGCGTTGCTTCATCCCTTGCTACAGAGCCAAATACTGCTATCGATTTGACTCCATATTGGACCAACTTTGGGTGATATTCCTGTAACAAAGCTAATAATTTAGATTTTTTCATTTTGCTATTGCTTGGTACTATAGCAATTGTTACAGTTATGAAGTACATTGACAATCCCCCTAAATCCACCTTTCTAAGGGGGACTTTTTGTTGACTCCCCAGCAATTGTTACAGTTCTGAAGTACATTGACAATCCCCCTAAATCCCCCTTTCTAAGGGGGACTTTTTGTTGACTCCTCCCTTACAAAGGGGGGCAGGGGGGGATATAAAACTGTTGTTAAAGAACTGCTAGAATACTCAATAGTAAATAATTGACAAGCTCAATTTTATTCAATTATAAAACTGCCTTAATTAAAAATGGTAAGTATGAGCAAGCACTGCTTCATAAAACTAATATAAAACGTCACAATTAGTGATGTTTTAATGTTTACTTCCTGCTTCAACTGAGGCCGTCGGCGGTTACTCATCCACAGGCATTCACGGTTAAGCCAACCGCATTTGTTAAGTCTATACTTAGATATAAGTCTTTGTCAATAGATATAATTAACATTTGGTTCTCCAATCCTCACTGGGCTTTTCCTAGTAGCGAGTGGGATTTTTGGAGAAGTCTACTAGATAGACTGCCAGTAATGTTTAAGCAGCGATTAGTGCAGAAGATACAAATGTGCGACTCATTAACTTACAAATGTGTGAAGAGAACTACTGTATTATATCGCTTACAGGTGACACAACAGTTAAATTCTAGGGAAGGCCAGAAACTAGCCGAAGCAATCTCTACTATCCAACTTAATAGAATGAGACGGCTTTGTTGCATAGTTTCCCCAGGCTAACTTCTATAAAGGAAAAGATAACTATTTTATGGAGAAATTTTGATTATGCGCCGTCATTTTAAGTCTGTTATTTTCCTATTGTCATTTTTGCTGTTGTGGGGTTTTCCCGTGCAACTGGTGGAAACAAATCTGAGAATGTCCTTACTTGCTCAAGCGCAGGAGGAAAGGAGTCAAGAGCGAAATGCTGAGGCGTTGCGACTTTATGAAGAAGGTCAGCAACTACTAAGTACAGGTCAGTTTCAGGAAGCGTTGGGGAAGTTTGAACAAGCTTTAGTTATTGTGAGAGAAATCAGTGAACGTCAAGGCGAAGGAGCTATTCTCGACAATATTGGGAGTGTTTACAAGAGTTTAGGTAACTACAAGCAAGCACTTAATTACCACCAACAATCCTTGAATATTCGCACAGAAATAAGCGATCGCTCTGGGGAAGGCACTACTCTCAACAATATTGGGTTAGTTTACCATAGCCTAGGTAAGTACGAGAAAGCACTAGATTACTATCAGGACTCTTTGAAGATTCTCCGAGCAATAGGCGATCCTTCTAGGGAAGGCACTACTCTCAACAATATTGGGGGTGTTTACGAGAGTCTAGGTAAGTATGAAAAAGCACTTAATTACTATCAGGACTCTTTGAAGATTCACCGAGCAATAGGCTATCTTTCTGGGGAAGGCACTACTCTTAACAATATTGGGCTAGTTTACCAAAGTCTAGGTAAATATCAACAAGCACTTGATTACTTTCAACAATCTTTGAAGATTGATCGAGCAATAGGCGATCCTTCTGGGGAAGGCACTACTCTCAACAATATTGGAAGTGTTTACGATAACCTAGGTAAGTATGATCGAGCAGTTGATTACTTTCAACAATCTTTGAATATTAGCATCGAAATAGGATACCGCCCTGGCCAAGCCGCTTCTCTGAACAATATGGGGTTAGTTGACAGGAGTATAGGTAACTACAAGCAAGCACTTGATTACTTTCAACAATCTTTGAAGATCAAACAAGAAATAGGCGATCGTTTTGGGGAAGCGACTTCTCTCAACAATATTGGTAGTGTTTACGAGAGTCTAGGTAAATATGATCGAGCAGTTGATTACTATCAACAATCTTTGAAGATTTACCGAGAAATAGGCGTCCGCTCTGGGGAAGGCACTACTCTCAATAATATTGGGAGTGTTTACGATAACCTAGGTAAATATCAGCAAGCACTTGATTACTATCAACAATCTTTGAATATTGACCGAGAAATAGGTACTCGCTCTGGGGAAGGCACCACTCTCAACAATATGGGGTTAGTTTACGAGAGTCTAGGTAAATATCAGCAAGCACTTGATTACTATCAACAATCTTTGAAGATTCACCAAGAAACAGGCGATCGCTCTGGAGAAGGCATCACTCTCAACAATATGGGGTTAGTTTACCAAAGTCTAGGTAAATATCAGCAAGCACTCTCTTACTACCAACAATCTTTGAATATTGACCGAGAAATAGGCAAGCGTGACACCAAAGCAAACACTCTTAACAATATAGCTCTACTACTAAAACAACAAAACAAACCTGAATTAGCCATTGTTTTCTATAAGCAATTCGTCAATACCATCGAATCTATTCGCCAAGACCTCCACCAACTACCTCAAGACCTCCAAAAATCTTACGAAGACACCATTGCAAACAGATATCGCGATCTCGCCAACATCCTAATAGAAAAAGACCGCATCCTGGAAGCACAACGAGTTACCGATTTGCTCAAACTCCAAGAAATCGCAGAATTTAACCGCCGTGGTATCCGTGGTAACGAAGACACCCGCACTGGTATTGAGCCACTATCCTTAGAAACAGAAATCTGGGCAGGTTACAAACAAATACTTAACAACAACAATACAAACCAACTCGGCACAAAACTTACCAGTCTCCGCATCATTCCCGAAACTGAGCGTACCCCTACTCAAAAGGAGCGCATCAAAGAATTAGAAAATCTGGAGCAAAAGTTAGTTCAACAACTCACCGAATACCTGGAAAGCAACTCAGTCACAGAAAAAGTAGCAACACTCAGTCAAAAAGCAAAAGAGCAAAGCATACACCTAGAATATTTTGACATCTTGCAAGATAAATTAGGCAAACTCGATCAAAACGCTGTCCTGCTATATCCTCTAGTTTCCGACGATCGCATTGAATTAATTATCACCACCCTAGACAAACCTCCCATCCGTCGCACCGTCAAAATCACCAGGATAGAATTAAATCAAGCCATATTAGAATTTCGGCAAGCAGTATCCAGCACCAGAAAAGACCCCACCATACCAGGGCAAAAACTGTACAACTGGTTAATTAAACCCATCGAACAAGACCTCATTGATGCCAACATCCAAACCATCATCTATGCACCCGATCGCCAACTGCGCTATATCCCCCTAGCAGGATTACACGACGGCAAACAATGGTTAATCGAACGTTGGCGCGTCAACAATATTACCGCCCTGAGTCTCACCAACTTAAACAAACTTCCTTCTCAAAAACCACAAGTATTAGCAGGTGCCACATCCCTCCCCTACAAAGTTGAAAAAGATTATCTACCGGAATCCTATGATTTCGATGGTTTAGATTTTGTGGAGAGTGAAGTCAAGCAAATCAAATCCATGATTCCCAATACCAAAGTTCTGATCAATCAGGATTTTACTCCCACAAATACAGTACCAGAAATGAGCAAATATCAAATCGTACACTTTGCCACCCACGGAAAATTTGTTTTTGGTAATCCCGAATTTTCATTTATCTTGTTTGGCAATGGGGATATTGCGACTCTCAGAGACATGGAAGACTGGAAACTCAAAGACGTAGAATTAGTAGTATTGAGTGCTTGCGAAACCGCACTTGTAGAGGGAGGAGGAGCCGAAATATTGGGATTAGGTTATGCAATTCAGAAAGCAGGTTCAAGGGCAGCGATCGCTACTTTATGGGAAGTCGAAGATGATAGTACAGAAACATTAATGACCACTTTTTATGAATTACAGAATAATAATCCAGACCTTACCACAGCCGAGGCGTTACGTCAAGCCCAAATTCGTTTAATAAACAGTAGCGATAGTAATCATCCTTATTATTGGTCTCCGTTTTTGTTAATTGGTAATGGATTGTAATCAATTCAAAATTCAAAATTCAAAATTCAAAACTTAAAAGTTAAATTCTCAGCACAGACTAAATTTGAGAGTATAAAAGTTTCAACCTCTCCAGTGCGGGCATCTTGCCCGCTAGTACCTATATTGTAATCAATTCAAAATTCAAAATTCAAAACTTAAATTCTCAGCACGGACTAAATTTGAGAGTGTGAAAGTTTCAACCTTTGTAGTGCGGGCATCTTGCCCGCTAGTACCTATATTGTAATCAATTCAAAATTCAAAATTCAAAATTCAAAACTTAAATTCTCAGCACGGACTAAATTTGAGAGTGTGAAAGTTTCAACCTTTGTAGTGCGGGCATCTTGCCCGCTAGTACCTATATTGTAATCAATTCAAAATTCAAAATTCAAAATTCAAAATTCAAAACTTAAAAGTTAAATTCTCAGCACAGACTAAATTTGAGAGTATAAAAGTTTCAACCTCTCCAGTGCGGGCATCTTGCCCGCTAGTACCTATATTGTAATCAATTCAAAATTCAAAATTCAAAATTCAAAACTTAAATTCTCAGCACGGACTAAATTTGAGAGTGTGAAAGTTTCAACTTCTCCAGTGCGGACATCTTGCCCGCTAGTACCTATAGCTGTTTTCAAGTCAATGAAACACATAAAAAAAACGACAACCCGGTAGGGACGTTCGCATTTTTGTTATGCAACGCCCCTACTCTCTGCTATGCTGATAACTGATAACTGATAACTGATAACTGATAACTGATTTCAACCATATCTTGCCAATAACAAAGTCAAATCATCATCAGTTCTCCCCGTCACCTTTGGCGATCGCAAAAATTCCTCCAACTGCTTAGTTGCCTCCTCCTCATCAGTCACCACCGTCATAAACTTAAACAACGGCGCAAAAAACGGACTATGAGGCAACCCTTCTGGCATTTTCAAAGCTAACATTTGCAACCCATCCGAAAAAATTGCCAAATGAACCGGTTTGTCCAACCAAACCTTCACCTGAGCAGTCTCCACACTTTGTTCCGAAATCAAAAAAGTAGTCTCATTAATATGTTCTCCAGTCTGGGGTACTGTCACCGGAAAAATATTCTCCTCTCCATCCCCTACCACCGCTGCACCATCACCCACTTGAGCAGCAATAGCTAACTCCGGTGTTGCCACCACCAAAATCAAAGTTGCAGCTAACTCCCGTGCCTCAACCTCTATCACCTGAGACTCAGACAAAACAGCATTTTTCGCTGCCCTCAAAGCATCAACCAACAAAAACTGCCAACCAACATTATCTTTTGGGAGCAGCTTTTGTTGGGAAATAGTTCCCACTGCAACATCCACAGCTATTTTTGCACCAACATCTCCCAAATTTGCCGAACCTGCACCATCAGCAACAGCAGCAACTAAAATTCCCTCTGGCAAAATTTGCCAATGATGTGCATCCTGACATGGTTGCCCCCGTTTCTCGTGACTCGTACCCGCCACCGATACCGATACCACTTGCCACTGACTTTGTGCTTCTATTGACATAACCTCATAATTTACTAACTTTTCCGCCGTTGCTCAAGCAAGGGATAACTTTACATATGCAACCCTCCCACACTCCCCACACATCCCACCCTTCCCACACTCCCCACACATCCCACCCTTCCCACACTCTAAACCGATCCCCAACCAGGAGGAGGTAATGCTACTTGTTCATCAACTTTAGAATGGGAAATTTGCTGCATACTAGCAGATAACCAGATAAACATTTCCCGAAAATCAAGTCCTCTCAGTTTTAGAGGTGTTCTCATAACTATTTCCCCCAACTTATCCATATTTGCTCCTTCTACACCCACCGCAAAAAAGGCAACGTGCTTGCTATCCTCCTCCTGTTTGATACGATCGCCTGCTTCCTTGACAACTTTTTCTGATTCTCCTTGAGGTTCCCCATCAGTAATCAAAAATACCCAAGGCCGGTAATAAGTTATACCATTGTTCCGATATTCTGACTTCCGGGCAGCAATCATATCTAGAGCTTTATGAATGGCAGTACCCATAAAAGTTTGTCCTTGAGCAGTCAATATTGGATTTTCAAATTGGTCCGCAGTAATAAAGTCTTGGACAATTTTCACTTGATTATCAAAGGAAATAATGGCAACCTCTACTCGTTTTTTCGCCAAATCATCAGTAATTAAATTATCTCGAAAAGTTTCCAACCCATCATTTAAAGCTTGAATAGGTGTACCTGTCATTGATGCGGAGGTGTCCAACAACAGCACACAAGGACAACGAGGTTCGGGATTTTCTGCAAATTCTACTGCTTCATCAAGTCTCATATTAATTTTTTTAGCCTTATGTTAGTTTTTTATCTTCATTTTTCTGTCTCTAATTCTGAGACTTTAGTTCCACAATATTAGAGTATAACTGAAGTCAGAAGTAATCGCTGAATAAGTTTGAGCATTTATAAATGTCTCCACACTACCACCAAAGTGAGAAAGTTAGGATAGATCAGCCATCTTTAAAATTACTTTTGACTTTTGACTTTTGATTTTTGACTTTCATATTCATATAGAATCGGGTTTACAGCGCTTTTCAGTTGAGTAGACCACTAAATTCATTGTTAGGAGTCAGGAGTCAGGAGTCAGGAGTCAGGAGTTAGGAGTTAGGAGTCAGGAGTCAAGAGTTATATAGAATCCGGGTAATTAGTTATCGTATTACTGAGGAGTAATGAGTAATGAGTAATGAGTAAGGAGTTAGGAGTTAGGAGTTAGGAGTTAGGAGGTAGGAGGTAGGAGGTAGGAGGTAGGAGGTAGGAGGTAGGAGGTAGGAGTTAGGAGTAAGAAAGGAAATGAAAATGCATAAATTTTTAAATTCGTATTCATGCTTAACATATTTTAGTTGAGGAAGTAATTTTGCGATTACTGTATAACCGGATTTTATATTAGGAGTGAAGAGTCAGTATCATTGTGGTTTATTCATATGAAAACCGGTTTAAGGAGTAGGGGAGTAGGGGAGTAGGGAAGATTGAATACTGAAAATTATAGAATTATCAACTTACAGCGCTTTTCTTTCTTGATGAACCACATATTCACATTTCAAACCTAGTAGGGACGTTCCATGGAACGTCCCTACTGTGGTCTACTGAAATGAAAACCGCTGTATGCTATATGACCGGATTCTATATGAACCCACAAATGTGCAGGGGCGGGTTTGGGAGAGTGCATGGCAAAATTATCAATGCTGTTGCTGTTGAACCGGCCCCTACCAACTTTGATTCTGACTCCTGAGTCCTGTCTCCTGACTCCTTTTTTCTGAACCCACAAATGTGCAGGAGCGGGTTTGGGAGAGTGCATGGCAAAATTATCAATGCTGTTGCTGTTGAACCCGTCCCTACCGACTTTGATTCTGACTCCTGAGTCCTGTCTCCTGACTCCTTCTTTATCTACTTTTTATGTAATTGTTTCAGGGAAAATTCCATATTTGCCGTAATTTCTTGGGCAGCTTGCTTTGGAGAATTACCAAGATAATCTTTAACTTCCAAAGGATCGCCGATATTAACCTGTACACCACACCGCCACGGTGGAGGCGCAGGATGATCATATAAAATACTAATAGGAATAATTTTAAGATTCGGTTGAGTACCACTAGATATTACCTGTAGTGCTATACGGGAAACTCCTGGTTGAATAAAATGAATTTCATTATCTTCAGGATATATTTTTCCTTCGGGAAATAGTACCAAAATTGCCCCCTCTTTCAGGAGTTTAACACTATGACGAATACTAGATATTCCTGGATTATCGCGATCGACAGGAAAGCCACCCAAACGCAGAATAAACCAACCTTGAAAACCTTCTGTTTGTTCTTGGGAAACCATATATCGCAGGTAACGTTTACTAACCAAACCTACCGTATAAGCCATAATTAGAGGGTCCCACCGAGAACGATGAGTCGGCGCAAGGATAATTGCTTCTTTGTTAGTAGAAAGTTTTTTTCTACCCCTGACTTTGATATTGAAATAAAAAGGTAACAGAATCTTACATACAAGAAAGTAAGTCAAGGGAGTTAACCAAGGTGAAAACCCAGAGATAATTTCTGGAGATGCTGGATAGTTTTGAGGTTTATTATTTTCAGTCATTACTGGTATAAAGGTAAGAATAACTTGGGGGAAAGAATATTTTTACTGTTGTACAGTATTTTAACTTTCCTTAGGGGAAGTCAAAGCTCTCCATCCCCCCTAACCCCCCTTGGAAAGGCGGAAGGGGAGCGTCCGGATGAAAGCCAGGGCCAGGATTCAGATACCTTCATAAGCTAAACGTTCATATGCCCTTGACAAGCTAGGAGCCTATATGTTATTATCAATGTCAAAACAGGGGGAGGACATCACCTCTGTCTAAACAGCGGTCAGGGTTTCCCAGACTGAAGAATCCCTATGGGTCCCGTAAGGGCAACGTCGGGAGTATGTCAACAGACTTTCTCAAGGTCTTAAGGGAAGTTCTTATACCAATTACCAATTGAATGCTGACGTTTATAATTTCTCAAATTATCGAAATTGAGGACCGCAAACCCAACAAACAAGTGCCCATCTTTTACCTTTAATAATTGGTGTAACTTCATGGAGAATAAAAGAAGGAAATAAAACCATTGTTCCCCTAGCTTTTGGCAATTTGTCAGTTTCTCTTTGAGTGTACAACTTCAGTTCTGAACCTTCATAATTTTGGGGGTCAGAAAGTTGAACGGAAATAGAAATTTTACGATAATAATGAATTTCTCCATTGTCTATATGTTTATTGTAATGATCCTGAATACTTGCCTGATTTTCACTAGCTTCATAACATAAAAGTTGTAGATGATCGGCAATACCGTAAATCTCATAATTCCACCACTTATTGTTAGCATATTGAACACTATTTATTAACCTTTCCCAAAGCCATCTTGTTGACTCTGAATAACTCACACCCCACGCACTTACTTGACGAAATTCAGGCTTCATTTCTCCATCTACAGTTGGTTTTGATGGCTTTATTTGTTTTGATAAAGAAATCACCTTTTTACATTCTTGTGCTGTCAAAGCTCCCCAATTTTCACCGGGTTGACAAAAATGCTCTTTTTGACTAGCGTCATAGCAAGCGTATTTAATTTGACGATATTTTTGCTGAGGAGAAATCCAAACCATATTCTTTTAACTTTACTCTATCCTATTAAAACGATTTATAAACCTTTGGTGTAGGGTATTGAAAAATCAGTTTCTTCAACCCTACTACCTATTCTCTATTCCCTAATTAAATTTGGGAAATTATCTGAACTGAGGACCTGTTACCCAACCAATAAGTGCCCATCTTTTTCCTTTAATAATTGGTGTTACTTCATGCAAAATAAAAGAAGGAAACATAATCATTGTTCCTCTACTTCTAGGTAATATTTTGGGATTTTCTTGTACATATAAACTTAGTTCTGCACCCTCATAACTATTAGGATCAGATAATTCCACAGAAAAAGAAATTTTCCGAAAAGAGAAAGGATATTCATTGTCTATATGTAGATCGCAATTATCTTGAATCTGATCAGAACTATTTGTGCTGTCATAACAAATTAGTTGTATAAATTCTAAAATTCCGACAATATCATAATTCCACCAAGAGTTATTTGCATATACAACATTATTAATTAATCGTTGCCAAACCCAATTTGTTTCTTGAGTTTGAGATATTTTCCAAGCACTAACTTGACGATAGCTGGGGTTAGTAGCTGGAACTATATAATTTTGACCTGTTGCTAAATTTTGTGAAAGTGAAATAATCCAGTCACATTCTTGTGCTGTCAAAGCTCCCCAATTTTCACCGGGTTGACAAAAATGGCTTTGCTCACTAGCATCGTAACAAGTGAATGCAGCTTGATTATATTTTTTCTCGGGATACATCCAAAACATTTTTACAGTTACAAACCCCTAACTTATGCAAATAATTAATTCAGGACTTACGCAAATTTTTAGACAGTACGCTATCCGTAGAGGGCGAATGCCATTCGCCCCTACTACATAAGGCGGTTCTGCGTAAGTCCTGTAATTGATCTTCTTTTTCAAAATCCCTATCTCCCCATCTCCCCATCTCCCCATTTCCCCATCTCCCCATCTCCGTTAAATAGATCCATAACGTTCTTCTGCCCAAGGTTCACCACGTTTGTGATAACCATTACGTTCCCAAAAACCTAATTCTTCATTGTCTAGAAATTCTAGCCCATTAATCCACTTTGCACTTTTCCAAGCATAGAGATGAGGAACTACTAAGCGCATAGGACCACCATGTTCGGGAGGTAATGGTTCACCAAATAGAGTGTGAGCAAAGAAATTTTCTTCTCTCAGGAAGTCAGACACAGAAATATTAGTAGTGTAACCTCCATAGCAATGTTCCATAATATGAACAGCTTTCAGCTCGACCTCCAAATGACTCATAAAATCTGTAACTTTTACTCCTGTCCACTGAACATCAAGTTTTGACCAATGAGTAACACAATGAAAATCTGCTGTGAAGTTATTTTGTGGCATTGCCATTAAGTCTGACCAATGAAAAGTGACAGGTTTAGCTAAACCCCATACTTTTAATTCCCATTTGTCTTTACTAATATTGGGAGTGTCGCCATAAGTCAATACAGGGAAACCTCCAGCCATATATTGACCAGGAGGAAAGCGATCGCTTAGTTCTGGTTCTGGTTTGCGGAAAAATTTACCTAACATGGTTAACAGCTTTTAGTAACTTACTTTGAATTACTTGAATTAACTATTTTAGTTTCTTTTAATACTAAGATACTATAATTTTGTCTGGAATTGCTTAGTTCACTGATGAATAAATTTTTAATTGTTTCTTCTTTTAGTTAATAATTTCAACTTTCATTTTTGTTGCTGACTCGAATTAGTCAATCCTCTTCTTTTCAAGAATAGGTAATTATTAATTATTAATTGTTGAACTATGTCACGAATTCATAAACGCCATAAATAAGATGAACATTACCTATATCATTCCCTTAAGTCTTTTTTTTCTAGCTATTTTTGTCAGTTTCAATACTGATGTCAAAACCTTGGATGGCATTCCTAGAATATTGGCACCGTGCATAGCGATCGTTGGATTAATTTGGTTTTTTAATATGGTTCCTTGGTTATTTCAGGTTGGGTGTGTACTACTGTTACTTGCTTTCAAGAAAACTTACTTACCAAATAACTAAAGTCTTTGGAAATCAAAAATTTTAATTGTCTGCTAATTTTTCAAAATATTTTCAGAAAATAGTGTTAGGGTAGAGACATTCCACTGGAATGTCCAACTTTTATGCCCTAACTACAAAATCTACACCATGTGGATATAAAAATAAATAAATGGCAATTTTTACCAATCTTGTGAATTTTGAGATTCATCCTTAATTAGTAACCAATCTGTTCCTAACTGTATAGTTACATCTGACCTTAAATATCCTGTACTTTCCACAAAAATTTCTCCAAAACCAAGAGACTTTTGAACTGCCTGTGCAGCTTCAATATCTCCTTTCTGAGCAATAATTCGAGTTACTTCTAAAGGTTGACTCCAGGGTTTAGTAACTTTAACATTCCAATAACCAGAATTATTGAGAGACCTAACTAATTCATCTACAGTTTCCCAATTATCAGTGCTATCTTGAATTGCTACTCTAATATAGTTAGAATCTAAATCTTCTACTTCCCAACGATTATAACCAAAGTCAAAGTGTTTAGCTATCATATTATCTAGGGTTGTTAGATCGGGCAACCAATAACTAGCTTTATATTTTTCAGGATTACTAAACTCACCAGGCACCATCAACATTTGTACATTAGATCGCTCAATCTTAGTAGCAAAATTCATTAAAGCGACTAATTCCTCTACACTCAAATTTGTATCAATGTGAGACTGAATTACTGACAGAATTTTTGGCAGTCGGGATAGAGTTTTCACATTAACTGACTGTTCCATAAAAGCTCGCATTAGAAGTTGCTGCCGTTGGACTCGCCCAATATCCCCTAAATTATCATAGCGAAATCTCATAAATTGTAGAGCTTGGTCACCATTAAGATGTTGTTCGCCCTCTTTCAGATTAATATACAGATGTTGACTATCATCTTGATATTTCATGTCTTGAGGTACATGAACTTTGACACCCCCAAGAGCATCTATCAATTTTTCTACCCCTTGTACATTTACCCGAATGTAACGATCTATTCCTACTCCTCCCAAAAGTTCACTAACAGCTTTTGCACTTTTGGCAGGCCCACCATAATAATTGGCAGCATTAATCTTAGTTAACCCTCGCTCTTCTACATAAGTTCTAGTATCTCTAGGAATAGAAAGTAAAGTTAACTTCTGATCTTTAGGGTCAAACCTTACTAGAAGCATCGTATCAGATAATCCTTTAAAAGAATTAACCAAAGCATGATATCCTAAGTCTTCATCTTGGGGATATTCTTCTAAGTCTGATGTTAATACCTTAATTCCCAATAACAATATATTGACAGGCCGAGTTAACTCTGGCAATCTCATATTGCTTTTGGCCAAGTCTTGTTGAGAAAATACTGCTTCTTCTTCTGGAGATAATTTCTGCTGCATTAGTGGAGTGCTAGAAAGAGATACTGCTAATAGAGCGCCTGCTGTAGCAGATATCATTGCCACTCCAGCTAAACCTAAACCTAAACCAAACCAACGTCCTGGACTAAATTGGGAAGGTTGTTTCTGCTGGTTTTCTGTTGTTGAATCTTTACTAGCGGTTGAATTTAAAAATTTATTAGCGGGCACTGGTTTCCTCACACACTAAATATTAAAATAACGTTTTTTGTTAGAGAAACTTTGCTGAAAATTTTAATTTTCAACAGTTTAATTGGATCTTCAACAATCATAAATGTTTACCTACCACTTTTTCTGCTATCTGGCTAATTCCTGGTAACCATAAGGGTTGTCTTTTCCAGACCCGAACCATTAGTCCGAAAGTAATTATAAAGTAGCTAGTGGTTAGTAGACTATTTATTAATAACAAGGTGACAGTTCCAGATTCCCCTATTTCAGATCCTAATTGCAATAAAATATTTCCTAATAACCAAATCAAGGTTAGAGTCACAATTAATCTGCTTACTGCTCTATCTTGTGGACTAGCTTTTTGACGAAACAAAATCCACATTGCGGGAAAGAAACCTAATATTGGAGTTACTAATAAAAATAGTTCTTGACGGTTGATATGAGGATTTTCAAGTTGCTCGGTATTTTTCATTTTTAGTTATTTTGGTTATTAGTAAAAGTGTCAGGATTCAGCTATTAGCATTCAGCTCTCAGCTTTTTAATAAATGAAGCAAGTATTAGCTTAATTTTTACCACATTTTTAACCTATAATAAATTGAAGCACAAGAACGACTAGCTGACTGCTGAATGCTTAGGTAAAAGTCAAGTTTTGGGCAGTATTGACATAAGTAAAATTTGTGAGCTTATGCTTAAGCTAATGTACATTTATCTTGGGAATAGTAAAGATAACGGGAAAATAGAAAAGGGAAATACTAAGAAAATAATTTTTCTCCAACTAATAAAATTTGAATTTTTATATAGCATTTCCCAGAAAAAGTGAGGTACAGTTATTTTTCTTCTTTTCTACTCTCTGTTTACCGAATAATTAATAATTAAATAATTAAATAATTCAGCTTTGTTAGCCTCCCCTTGGATAGGGAAAAAAGCGGTTGGCAAGGGTCTCAGTCCGTTAGGATGGGATGGATCTGTGACCGGCGCCATATCCAATAAACCAAGAGAAATAAATTTTTTCCTTTTAGTCAATCCTCTGCCTTTTAAGGAGAGGTAATTATCCATTATCCATTAATGAATCAATTACTACTCCCTAAAAAAAACAAATTTTGTACCTCATAATTAAGATGGGAATTGCTATATATAAAATGTAAGCATTCAGCTCTTAGCTAGCCTCTTTTCCTTTCCTGCGGAATGCTGCCTCTTCCAGAGGAGCTGCGCTAACGCAAACGGAATGCTCCGCAAACAGAGGAGTTTCCCTAACAGCTTCATTACTTTTAAAAGAGGAAAAAGCCGTTGATATTTTCAAAGAATTAAAAGTATTGATTAAAGTCTATCAGCTAACCTTAATAGTCTAGTATATATAGCTAAATTGTTTATTGAAAAGCTGATATCTGACTGCTAATAGCTGAATTCTTACTATAAAATAAATATAGCGTTTCCCAGAAAAAGTGAGGTACACCTATCTTTTCTTTATTTCTATTCTATATCCCTATTCCCTGTTCTTTTTTCCCTAAAACAAATTTTGTACCTTACCAGTATGGGAATTGCTATATATCCTCAATAGTTATTGATAATTTTCCTCAAACTTTCAATTACAATCACAGTCTATTAGAGACTAAATAATGGTTGGATCAAATTCCTCCTTAATCAAACTTAAAAATTAAACAAGGACTTCTTCATCTATAATATTATGAAAAAATAATTAAATTAGTGTTAAAATTTCAAGTAACCCATAATAAGTAGGAGAGCATTTACTCTAATGACAAACGGAAATAAGAAATCTATTGTTATTGCCCCATCTATATTATCCGCAGATTTTAGCCGTCTAGGAGATGAAGTCCGAGCTGTAGATCAAGCTGGTGCTGACTGGATTCATGTTGACGTAATGGATGGCCGTTTTGTACCTAACATTACTATTGGTCCATTAATTGTTAAAGCACTACGCCCTGTGACTCAAAAACCTCTTGATGTCCACTTAATGATTGTGGAACCAGAGAAGTATGTTGAAGATTTTGCCAAAGCAGGTGCTGATATTATATCTGTTCATGCAGAACATAATGCTTCACCTCATTTGCACCGAACTCTAGGCCAAATTAAGGAGTTGGGTAAGCAAGCGGGTGTTGTTCTTAATCCTTCTACACCTCTAGAATTAATTGAATATGTTCTAGATTTGTGTGACTTAGTATTGATTATGAGTGTTAACCCTGGTTTTGGAGGCCAGAGTTTTATTCCTGGAGTAGTACCTAAAATTCGTCAGCTCCGTCAAATGTGTGATGAGCGGGGACTCAATCCTTGGATTGAAGTTGATGGTGGCCTGAAAACTAATAATACTTGGCAGGTATTAGAAGCTGGTGCTAATGCTATTGTTGCGGGTTCTGCTGTATTTAAAGCTGATGATTATGCAGAAGCAATTAATGGTATTCGTAATAGTAAGCGTCCTGCTCCTGCTACTGCTACTGCTCCTGAACCTCAATTAGCGACTGTCTAATAACAAAAAACACTGTTTAATAAAAAATTATTTTAATTAAAAATGGGTTGTACAATCCATTTTTAATTTTTTTGAGCAATTAAGGAATAAGAAAAAAGGTAGGGGTTTGGATACAAAACCCAAGCAAGAATGGGATTTGAAAATAAACCCCTAGAACTTTTTTTTCAGAGTTCTACAAATCATTTATTAGTGTTATATAACCTTAATTTATTGACTAACTTTAGCTAAAGTATCCTCCATCTGAGATACTTTTACTGCACCAGAAAAAGTTTCTCCATTCATTATAAAAAATGGCGTACCAGAAACACCAATTTTTTGAGCTAATTTAACATCTGTTTCGATTGAAGTAGTTGCTGCTTCAGATTGGCGATCGCTATTAAATTTATCTATATCTAAATCCAAATTATTAGCAATCTCTAAATAGAATTCTTCTCCTAATTTATCTTGTTGTTCAAATAAAGCATCGTGATATTCCCAAAACTTTCCTTGTTGTTGAGCTGCCCAAGCTGCTTTTGCTGCCGGAATTGCTTGGGGATGAATTCTTGCTAAAGGTAGATGTTTAAATACTAATGTCACCCTATCTTGATGCTTATCCATAAATTCTTTGAGATTTTCCTTTGCTTTGGCACAAAAGGGGCATTGAAAATCAGAGAACTCAAACAATACAATTTTTTGAGCAGTAGAACCAAGAGTTGGAGACTCACCAATTTGCTCTTGAGGATTATTTTTAAACTGTTGTAATGTTTCCTGTAGACTAGCTTGTTGTTCTTGCTGTTGTTGTTGTTGATAAGCTTGTACTGATTCAATAATTGCTTCTGGATTATCGCGAAGAATCTGTAATACTTGTTGTTCTAATTCTGGGTTTGTTGGATTATTTGTTAATTGAGCGGAAGAATTACAACCACTTATAGTAAGACAAGCAGCAATAGCTATAGATAGTAAGAATAATATTCTCATAATTAGAAAAATCTATTTTGTAAGTTAGTGTAATGCGAATTTTTTTTCCCCGTTGGCGTTTTCGGGGGGATCGATGGTTGTAAAATCCCAACGTAAAACTTGTCTATAGCTTTATCTAGAACAAATAGATTGTTTGCCAAAATAGTCTGAATTTTGACAAACCAACTAAATTAATAATCTTTAGATACGCTTTCTAAATTATATTAATAGTTAAATTCTAATCTAAAAAACCCATCAAACCTTCACTATCAATCTGATTAGAAGCAACTGGACGATTCATCAATGTTTGACTAACTTCTAGATGATTAGTACCAATTGGACGAACTCCAGAGGCAGTCATTGTACCATGAACTTCTAATCCACTAACTACTACTGGACGAATTCCAGAAGCAGACATTGTGTGGTTAACTTGAAGGCCAGTTGAAATTATCGGACGATTGGAAATTGTGCGAGTATATTTAAGATTAGTTGTACCAATAGGACGATTTCCTGGTAAGGCTAATTTTCCAGAGTCTTGAGTTCCTTGCGCTTGTTTTTCTTGTACTGGTTTGGTCTCTACTTGTAAAGTGGTGCGTTGTTGAGACCCTTGTTCCAATTTTGTTGGTTGACTACTTTGAGTGTTGGTTTTACTGCTAGTATCAGTAGTTTTATTAGTTTCTGTCATAGTTCCATTAGTGCTCATAATTTTACATCTCCATCATTATCATTAAGTTTGGTTTATCCACATATAATCAGAACCACTACTTTTGACTTTTTGGCCTTTTGACAAGAATAATTCTTAAATTTTAATAAACCTGTAATTATTTTAACCATACTTAAAGCAAAAAGGATACTTTTGTTAAAAAATGCGACGTTGCATAAATGCGCTGTGGAATGGGCATCTTGCCCGTTATTCATATTTGTGGAAGTGGAACGGGCATCCTGCCCGTTATTCATATTTTCGGACAGGCAGGAACAGGCAGGATACCTGTCCCCCCCACTGAAATATTCATCCCGAAATTTCAGAAACGCCAAAAATGCAATATCTAAATACCAAGCGTGATAGATGTTTTGTTACATAAGATAGGGACTTGTATGCAACGAACATCTCTACGGAAGTAAAGAAGAAGGAGTAAATTTTGAGAAAAAGGGGAAAATAATAAAGATAGCTGTGTGAACTGATAACTGATAACTGAAATGACTATGCCAACAAAAACTCCTACTCTTATAGCTCTTGACTTTGATGGCGTTTTATGCAATGGGTTGATTGAATATTTTCAAACGGCCTGGCGTACCTACTGTCAAATTTGGCAACCATCGGATGAAATACCTAATAATGATTTAGCAGAAAAATTTTATCGGTTACGTCCTGTTATTGAAATTGGTTGGGAAATGCCTGTTTTAATTCGAGCTTTAATATTAGGTATTGAGGAAGAAAAAATTTTGGATGAGTGGCAAACGATCGCTGAAAAAATTGTTACTGAAGAAAATCAAAATAGAGCAGAAATAGGTAGTTGTTTAGATCGTAGTAGGGATGAATGGATAGCAAAAGATTTGGAGGGGTGGTTGTCTTTACATGAATTTTATCCAGGGGTAATAGAAAAGCTAAAAAAGTTGATGGTATCTGAAGTTAAACCAGTTATTGTGACAACTAAAGAGGGAAGGTTTGTTCGTTCTCTGTTGCAAAAGCAAGGTGTTAATTTACCTGAAGCAGATATTATTGGTAAAGAGTCTAAACGTCCGAAATATGAAACTCTGAGAATTTTACTGGCAGAATTAGGTAAAGATGCAATTATTTGGTTTGTTGAAGATAGATTGAAAACTTTATTATCGGTACAAAAACAACCAGATTTAAAAGAAGTAGAATTATTTTTGGCAGACTGGGGTTACAATACTCAGAAAGAACGAGATTCTGTAGCTCAACATCCACCTATTCATTTATTATCTTCTGCTCAGTTTTGTCAGGATTTTTCTGCATGGAAATAAATGAATTTATAATTCTGAATTCAGAATTTTAGAAGTTGTTTTTGTAGGGATAATTTTCAGGAACACTCCCAAAAAAAATTCTCCTTAAAAGGTAGGGTTTTAAAGAATTGATAATTCAGAATTAAGAACTTATACCATTTCGACCTGATGTTGCGCTTAATAAAAGATAACAGTTATTAGTAAAGTTAAAGTCTGGGTAAGAATTATTAAGTGCATTGTTACAGAGAAATGGTATTAGAATTGAGAAGTGTTTTTTCAAGAGAAAATTTTGAATAATACTCCAAAAATATTTAGGGTTTGGTGATGAAATCTCAAAGCATTTACAGATCAAGGTACTTGCCTTTTTTTGGTCGAAAAAAGTACCTATTTTTTGCTCTCGTGATCTGCAAAAACCGAGGATGGGTTATATCATGTTCGGTTGAATACTTATAAATAATTATCAAGGAGTCAGGAGTCAGGAGTCAGGAGTCAGAATTTCTGGAGAAAGGAGTCAGGAGTCAAAATTTCTGGAGAAAGGAGTCAGGAGAAAAGTAGAAGTATAATATCTTTTCCCTACTCTCAGCAGCTCAAATTTTATTTATAACTGATGATCCGAACATGATATTAGTAGACAACAGCAGCAAAATTGAGGAAGAATTGTTCTGACTAAATCCTCCGTAATCCACCATTTCTCCTGACTACTAACTACTGACTACTAGAAAGAGCAAAAACACTTTTGAGCGCCAACCCTATTTAGAATTCTGAATTTAGAATTCTGAATTTAGAATTCTGAAGTTGTTTTTGTAGGGGGAATTTTGAGGAACACTCCAAAAACACTTCTCCTTAAAAATTAAGGTTTTAAAGAATTGAGAATTGAGAAGTTGTTTTTCAAGGTGGAATTTTGAGAAACACTACAAAAAACATTTATCCTTAAAAATTAAGGTTTTAAAGAATTGAGAATTGAGAAGTTGTTTTTCAAGGTGGAATTTTGAGAAACACTCCAACAACATTCAGAACTTAGAATTGAGAAGTGGTTCTTCAAGGAGAAATTTTGAGAAACACTCCAAAAACATTTCTCCCTAAAAGGTAGTGTTTTCAAGAATTGATAATTCCGAATTTAGCAATGAGGAAGGTACCTTAAAAATTAGGAAAAAACTTGAAATTGGGAAATAGTATTATTCTACTAAGTTACAACAATTTTCATCAAGATAGAATACAAAATTAATAGCTACAATCTTTAGTAGGGAAGTTAAATGGAACCTCCCTACTTTCATCAAACAACAACAACTTAATTCTCTAAAAAATAGGAAACTAAAATTATGCTAGACCTAACAAAACTAGCGCAACAAATGCAAGGAATGAGTCAACATCTGACAAAAGAGGCGCTCGCTGCTCAAAATAGATTAGAAATAGCTCAACAATTATTAGAAGAAGCAAAAAATGAACAGGAAGAATTATTAGAATTAGAAGAAACTTGGAGCGATCGCCTACTTTTTAATCCTGCTATTCCGATAGAATCTTTAGATACTTATCCTCTCATTAATCTGCCTCCAAAAAATCATACAGTCTTCGCTACGGACGGTTCTCAAATAGCACCAAGTCACCATGAAATTGCTTATTGTTATTTGCTAAATATTGGGCGAGTAATGCTGCATTATGGGGAAAGTATTTATCCGCTTTTAGATAGTATCCCAGAAATTTTCTATGAAGCAGATGACCTTTATATTTCTCGACAATGGGGAATTAAAACTGAAGAATGGATGGGTTATCGACGGACTATTTCTGAAGCTTTGGTTTTGGCAGAATTAGGTTGTGAATGGGTGAAAAATAATTCTCATAATTTAGGTTCCCCAATATTAGCAATGGTTGATGGTTCTCTGATTTATTGGTTCTTAGAATCTTTGCCTTCTGAACCACGGAATAGAATTTTAAATCCGATTTTAGATGCTTGGAATAAATTAAAATTAGCAGGTATTCCTGTGATAGGTTATTTGAGTGCTTCTCGCAGTAATGAAAGTTTATCTTTTTTACGTTTAAAGGGTTGTGTTTATGATGAACCTGATTGTGTAAGTAATTGTCCGAATGTTGGGCTAGGAGGGTTTGGTTTTACCGAAAAAGCACCTTGTCAGTCATTTGAACCGTTGCGAGATGTAATATTTTGGGGTTCAATATTACGACCTGGGCAAAGAAGTCCTTTATGGCAATCTTCCGCTAGAATTTTGGATTTATATGGGGATAATACTATCTATTTTTGTTATGTGAATGTTGGTACTGAAGTTGCCAGAATTGATATGCCGGAATGGGTGGCTGAAGATGAAGAAATGTTGGAGTTAGTGTTAGGAATGATGTTGGCTCAAGTGCAAAAAGGTTATGGTTATCCGGTGGCATTAGCTGAAGCTCATAATCAGGCGGTGGTTAGGGGAGGCGATCGCTTAAGTTTCTTTGCTTTGTTGGAGCAGGAAATGATTAAAGCTGGTTTGAAAAATGTGGGAACTTCTTATAAAGAGACTCGGAAGCGGGGTAGTATTGCTTGATTTGAGAATTCTGTGGTGAAATAATAAACTTGCATAATTAATAATAAGGAATTTCCCCAATTTTTGCCAACAACATAGAATGGATTCATTTATGACTGGATAAATATTCCTGATGGTACAGAAACTGCTGTTGCTAAATATCGTCAATTTAGCTTAGTAGAATATAACAACAATCTGATGATTGAAGCTTTACCACCGATTTTATCTACACCAGAATTTATTGATTATTGATAAGGGCTAAAACTTTCTCTAGCATTAGCCCAATAAAGACTATTTCTTAGAATTATTATTTGGGTCTTCCTTCCAGGTGAGTTTGACCACATAATTACACTCAACACCAACTGCTGTTAAAATTGCCCCTGCCTTTGCACTGAGTTTTAATCCGAATTCTACAGCAATCTCACTTGGAGGATTGCTTAGGTTTGATAATTTTCTTATTATAGCTTCTGCTACTGGTTTAACATTGTCTACGGCTTCAGAAAGTGTTTTTTGGGATTTAGCGACAGCATCAGCAGTTCTACCTACAGGAGCTAATCCACCGGGCATTGGTTCAACTACTTCAACCAGGATTGTATGTTCATCGTCAATTTTGTACTCTATAAGTCTATTTTGATTACTCATTGTATTTATACCTATGTTTGTAAGTCAATGTGTTTGTAAGTTAATGGAATTACAATTAGAAACAATATTCATCTTATCATTCCCGCACTTTCTTGATGCACTAGCGTTTTTTCACCCCTAACTTACTGAAAGGATGGTGTTTAAAGCTTTTTTTGCGTTACTTATAAATTTAGTAATAGAATTAAATTCTGAAATTTTCTTTTCTAGATCACTTATTTCTCGTAGTTTGTTAGATGTAAGTGATCCTATAGTATTAGGAGGTTTTTTCATAGTTTCAAAAGCAGTACTCATATTAGCTGGACTACCAGAAATAAGAGCAAGACCAAAGTTTAATGCTAACTCTCCAAATACTAACCATCCCTCCTTCCTCTCAAGGTCTTCCAGTTCTTTATTTAGGCGCTCTTTTTCCGCAATGACTGAGTTAAGCTCTGTTTTCAAGGAATCCTCAGATGAAATAATTTCCTGAAGTTTAGGAACTGCTTGCATTATACATAGTTCGCCTGAAAGCCATGCAGCGATAGATTTTTTACCTAAATCGGCTTTTTTGTTGTCAAGAATTTGGAGAATTTGGTTGTGAGATTCAGAACCAATTTTTTTGAAAGCTAGCAAAAGCGCTTTTTCAAAAGAAGGAGAACATGGTTTTTCTAACAGCTTTAACAAATTTTCTACAAGAAAACTACAATGTTTGAGCCTTGAATCCAAAAGTAGTATCGATTCTGTGGCAATAAAAGGATTACGTGTAACTATTACTTTTACAATATTAAGTAAATCCTCTTCTTCTTCAGGTAATAAATAATAAAAATAACTAACAGATTTCATCCATGAATCTTGTACATAAACATTATCTTTATCTGGTAGCATAGGTATTTTTGTTGGATTATCAACCATATGGTATGCAGCAAAATAATCCATAAAAAACTCGTCTGAAAATTTGTAACTATCTCCTTCGCACTTAAGTAAATCAGCTTTTACACAAGCTTTAATAACTATATTGAAAGTAGAAACTTCATTACGCTTGAAAAACTGTTTAAAAAATCCAATGGTCTCTTTTAACATTTGATTGTAGGAAACAGTAAATCTCTGATCTGAGACCAGCAAAAAGGCTAGATGTCCCATAATCGTTTTCATTGCTGAAAAATCAGGTAAATTAGGCTGTTGAAGCCTTTCTCTCTTCCATACAATTTTTGCAAAATCATCTAAAATCAGCGCTTCGGTACTAGGAATATTACCACCACTATCATATATTTGAACTAGACGTTCTACAAAGTAAGGTCTGCTCAAAACACAACTTAGTTGTTCTGTGCTGCGGATTAAACTTAAAAAATCTTCCAGATTTACTTGGTTTTCGTTATACTTATTTATATAGTTAATAAGTTTAGTTGCAATAAGAATCCACGAATTTTTCTCAAGCTTGCCAATTGATGCTGTAGGTAAACCCAAATCCAACTCATTACTATATGAAGAGTTTCTACAGGCAAAAATTGCATACCTGGGACTAGATTGACCTTGAAGCCAATTCTTAATAGCATCTCGCTTTTGTAACTTATCTGAACCCATCTCATTCAAACCATCTAAGAATACAATAGCTTTGCCAGTAGCTAGCATTTCTTCAAGGTCTGCTTTTAAAGTCCAATTCTTTTTTAGAAGATTCTTCAAGCCAATGGAATAACCGCTAGTTGAATTGTCTTCATTTGGTTTTATCCATTTATCAGATAGATCAACAAAAATCGGTATAAGCCCATTACCAGTATTTAATCGCTTTTGTGATAATTTAATTACAGTATGCTGTAACGAAGTAGTTTTTCCAGCTCCTAAGTCTCCTAAAATCACAAACCTCGAATGAATTGAAATAACTTCTTCTATTTCTTTTTTTTCTTCTGTAGTTGCGTAACCATCATTAGTGCGTTTATTTGATACTGAGCTATCAAATTCACTAGACCATTTTATGCCTTTATCAACAAAAGGTTCAGGTTTGACTGTATTGTAAGTTACTGTAATAGTGAGTGGAACATATGCAACTATCCCTGAAAAGTTTTGCATATTGTTCACTAGCTGTGAAAGATACTGAACTTCTGTTGTAGCAGCTAGTTTCACAACTTCAGGCCAACATTGCTGTATAACAGATGCCGAAATCATAGTAGCACCGTGAGATTCTGGGAGAATATCTGCTTTATTTATTATCCCAATCCATCCATTAAGATTGTCATCCCATACAGGCGTACCACTAAAACCTTTCTTTATAAAATACGCACTACTTGAGTTGCATTCTACTTGGATTAAGTCATCTGTGTGTTTGCCACGAATTTCACCATAAGACCAAACTCCATTATCATAATAATTTGGAAAACCAAATACTTTAAATTGATGTCCAGACAGTAAATTATTGTTTAGGAACTCATTAGAAGTACTTTTAATGTCTTGCTTGGCTAAAATCTCAAGTCCTGCAAAATCTATATTATCTTGAGGTTGTATTTTAACAACTTTAGCCTTCAGAGTTACTGGCTCTCCTGAACTGTAAATAATAACATTTAATGTGCTGCCAATAATGCTATCGTCATCAAATGATTTGTCAATAACTGATGTGATTACATGAGCGCAAGTTACTATATGTTTACTGTCTACAAGTAAGCCTGCTCCCTCTGGGACACCATCATCGTGACAAATACATACAATGGACTTTATAAGTTCGTTTTCCACAGAAGCCTCCTTAAAACTATAACTGATAGGACTTACGCAATAACTTTTAAAACAGATATTTTTAATATTTTTATCTATTTTACCTATCTATAGTATTTCTTTTTTACTCCAACTGTTTAAACCCACATTCCGCACAAGAAACCAATGGCCCTGGTTATCGGTATCAGATTGATGCGACATTTGCTGATGTTTATTTAGTATCTAAATATCAACGTAACTGGATAATTGGCAGACCAGTCATTTACGTCGTCATAGATGTATTTAGTCAGATAATAACAGGAGTTTATGTAGGATTGAACGTCCATCATGCTTAGGTGCAATGATGGCTTTAAGTAAGGCAGTCACAGATAAAGTCTCATTTCGTCAACAACAATTCCAGCATTAGTTCCACTTTTAGAAGACTCTGAATCTAATGTTCGTTGGAGAACAGCAAATGCTTTAGGTAAAATTGGCTCGCCAAAAGCAGTTCCAAGATTAATCTCACTCTTAGAAGACTCTGACTCTGGTGTGCGTATGACTACAGTAAATGCTCTAGGTAAAATTGGCTCACCAAATATAATTGTTGAATTAACCGAAAAACTAAGAAGCGATCGCTTTGTCAAACAAAGTCTATCTGAAACTACCAACATTATTCAAACTATCCAACAACGCATTAAATACTACAAAATCACTCCCAAAAATACCCTTGTTTAAAAAACTTTATATCAGTTTTATACATCAGTTGCTTCTGGAGCTAAAGTTTCTTTCTTAGTCGTAGGTTGGGTTGAGGAACGAAACCCAACAAATTAACTGCAAAAGTCTCCAATGACTTAATTGTTCAGTAATGATTCAAAAGATTGCCGTAAAGATTTAATATCTCCTACCCTTGCCACTAAAAGGTTACCTTCTCCAGCATCTTTCAAGCGAGAATTCCAATACTGAATACTATCAGCATTATTCATCCAAAAATTAATCACCGTTTCTACAACTCTATCTACTCTCCAACTACGATGAGCAGAAACAGTTTCTACAGATTTTAGAAATACATCTAGGGAACACTTACGGTTTCCTAGATATTCTACATTTAAGTTATTTTCTACTTGTAATTTTTGTTGCTGATTAAAAAAATGTAGGACTGGAGAAATACCTAAAAGTTCAAAAGTGTATCGCATCTATCCTTTTCCTCCTCATAATTTGTCAAATTATATATAGCAATCTCTTTGAGTTGCGATCTATTGTATCCTTTAAATAAATAGGCACAAGTCAAGTTATCATAACTAATTTAGGATTACTATAAGTGGTGTTAAAATTAGCAGTCTTTTAAGGTGAGTGCTAATTTATCCAACTCTATAAACCAGATGCAAAACTTTTATTTATTGCCTGATATATCGTCAAAGTTTAATGACTTACCTTTAGCACTCATCATTGACGATTGCTAATAGTTTGCACGATAGAATTTTGCGGTTTAAGAGTTTATTGATGATTTAGATCATACTAATTTAGTCAAGCAGTTTTTGTCAAATTATTTACATTAAAGACAGTATATTTTTTACATAACTTTACATTTGATGATTTTGACTCTTTTTGAGAAATGGTATTAAGGAGTCATAATCTCGGTTGTGTAAAAAATATTTTGGAATTAAGAAATAAGAAACAGTAGTAAGAGTTTGACACTAAATTATCTGTATTTGTTTTTTTTAGAAATCCAGCACTGGTTGCTATAGTTTTATTTACTGTAGTGAAAGTTAGTTGTTGTAGTTATCAGATAAATCTGTATATATTTGATTTCCTACTGCTTTTTTTGAGGAAAAAGCGATCGCAGCTTAAATATAAATCCTATACCAGCAGATTGTGATTTAATAAATACAGGACTTACGCAAAGGCACTATATATAGAGTATTGGTGCGTTAGCGGTAGCATAACGCACCCTACCAATAGCGTTCATGCGTAAGTCCTAAAAAATATATAGCGCTACGCATTAAGATTAGGACATTTATAAATCCTGTTTGCGGAGTATTTCCCTATAAGAAAAACCCTTTGAAACTCTACTATTCCCTATTCCCTAGCGCTATATAGCGTTTCCCAAGCTTTCGGAGGTACAGTTGTTTTTCTTCTTTATCTATTCCTACGGAATGAGAATTACTACTGCCTATTCCCTGTCCCCTGTTCCCAGATCCGCTGTTCCCTGTTCCCTAAAACCAAAGAATTTTGTACCTCACGCTTTTTGGGAATTGCTATATAGATAAATTTGATTAAGTCCGGTGACATGATTACCACAAAAGAAATTAGGAAAAAGAAAGCATCTTTTAGAATTACCTTTACCTTAATCTAGTAATCTAGTAAATCAAGATATATGTACCTCAAAGATGTAGGATTAAAGATTAGAAAATTTAATCTTTCTCAACCATAGTAGTCAATAATAGAGAGGAATCACTTTGACTAAGCATCCAAATGGTATACCAGCACACGGTGGCCACCTGATTAATCGGATTGCCACACCAGCAGAACGACAAGAATTCATGGAAAAAGCTGAAAGCTTACCAAAGATACAATTAGACAAGCGAGCTCTTTCAGACTTAGAAATGATAGCTATAGGAGGTTTTAGTCCTCTCAATGGTTTTATGGAAGCAGATGACTATGAAAGTGTAGTTACAGATATGCGCCTGAAAAATGGACTACCTTGGAGTATACCTGTAACATTATCAGTCTCAGAAGAAGTAGCAGATTCAATTAAAGAAGGAAGTTGGGTGCGCCTAGATTCTCCAGAAGGAGAATTTGCAGGAGTTTTAGAATTAACTCAAAAGTTCCGCTACAATAAAGCCCATGAAGCAACCAATGTTTATCGTACAGACGAAATTCAACATCCAGGAGTGAAAGTCGTGTATGATGCTGGCCCAATAAACTTAGCAGGTCCAGTCTGGTTATTAAAACGTCATCCTCACCCATTATTTCCCAAATATCAAATAGATCCAGCCGAGTCTAGAAAACTATTCCTGGACAAAGGTTGGAATACAGTAGTTGGTTTCCAAACCCGTAACCCCATCCACCGTGCCCACGAATATATTCAAAAATGTGCTTTAGAAACAGTAGATGGTTTATTTCTACATCCTTTGGTGGGTGCTACCAAATCAGATGACATTCCTGCTGATGTCAGGATGCGTTGCTACGAGATTATGTTAGAAAAATACTTTCCTCAAGACCGGGTAATGATGGCCATTAATCCCTCGGCCATGCGTTATGCTGGCCCACGGGAGGCAATTTTTCATGCTTTGGTGCGGAAAAACTATGGTTGTACCCACTTTATTGTTGGTCGAGATCATGCTGGGGTAGGGGATTATTATGGAACTTATGATGCTCAATATATCTTCGATGAGTTTGAACCTGGAGAGTTAGACATCGTTCCAATGAAGTTTGAACACGCTTTCTACTGTACTCGGACTAAAGGTATGGCCACAAGCAAAACAAGTCCAAGTACAAAAGAAGAACGAATTCATTTATCAGGGACAAAAGTACGAGAAATGTTACGTCGGGGTGAGTTACCACCACCAGAATTTTCAAGACCAGAGGTAGCGGCAGAGTTGGCTGATGCAATGAAAGTATCTCAGGCAAATTAACAGAAATTTTTCTGGTATGGCCCTCAAGTGTGAGAGATAATTATAAAATCGAGGCGGGTTATATAAAGCTATATATTAGTCAAAGATAAGCTTTCTACTCGCCTCTAAGAGTTAAGTGCAAACTCTGATTTTGGCAGTTAAGCCAGTTGACATACTCCCGACGTTGCCCTTACGGGACAAAGCGGGATTCTTCAGTCTGGGAAACCCTGACCGCTGTTTAGACAGAGGTGATGTCCTCCCCCTGTGTTGACATTGATAATAACAAAATTCTCCTAGCTTGTCAAGGGCCTATGAATGTTTAGCTTATGNTGACGAAATATATCAAGAAGATGCTGAATTACAAGAATTAACAGTGACTGCTTGAGCAGGTTTTCGAGAAAGATGAAACTAAAACGAGGTATGATTATTGTGCTTAATCTTGACCCGACTCTAGGTTCAGAAACAGGAAAGATTAGACCTTGTATTATTGTTACGAATAATACTTATAATGAGCGTGTACCTGTTATTCAAGTTGTCCCTGTTACAAACTGGAGTCAAAAAAAGGCAAGGATTAAAACTAATGTAGTAATTGAACCATCTTCAGTTAACTGTTTAAGTAAAAAATCAATAGCAGATTGTTTGCAAACTAGACCAATTGATTACTCTTTTCGCTTAGTAAGTATTAGAGGTGAACTAGAAACAGAATTAGTCCTAAAAATTGATCTGGCTTTAAAAATTGTCTTTGCTTTATAGAGTACATTGTTTTAGCTTTAAATATTAACTTTTACTATTAGCAATCGACATTAAAAAAGAGGAAATTATTAAATGGTTCAGTTAATTAATTATCAAAATATCATCAAACAAATCCTAACTGATTATCAAACAATATCAGCGCAGGTTCCAGATCCTGATATAGATGAGGTATTAATGTTTGATGACCAAAGAAGTCAATATCTTTGGTTTAATATTGGCTGGAAAAATGATAGACGAATTAAAGCAATTTCTGTTTATATTCGGATTAAAAATGAGAAAATTTATATTGAAGAAGATTGGACGGAGTCAGGAATTGCTAATGAATTATTACGGGAAAATGTACCGAAAGAGGATATTGTTTTAGCTTTCCACGATCCTGAAACTCGTAAGTTAACTGAGTTTGCTGTTGTTTAAATTATAGGGTTTTATTGAAATAATGCCAGCAAGAGATGTTTACCACTATGCAGTTAAAAATGCTTTAATTAAAGACGGTTGGATAATTTTAGCCGATCCTTATAAAATCAAATATAAAGATGCTGAATTATTTGCCGATTTAGCAGTATAAAAACCTATTGCTGCTGAAAAAAAAGGAAGGAAAATTGTTGTCGAAATTAAAAGCTTTTTAAGTCCTTCTCCAATGAGAGATTTTGAAACAGCTTTAGGGCAATATATTTTGTATCGAAATTTAATCAATCTTATTGAAGCAGAACATCAAATTTATTTAGCAATTAAAGACAGTGTTTACGAAAATTTTTTTCAACGGGATTCAATTCAAGATATTTCTAAAATTAATCAATTACTTTTGATTATTGTTGATATGGAGCAGGAGGAAATTTTACAATGGATAAATTAGAAAAATATCGTAATTCTATTAAAAAGATATTAACCGAATATCACGAATGGGTTTCAGGTTCAGCAAATTTAGATCGAGAAAGTTGTCTTGTTTTTGATGAGATACACGATCAATATTTTTGGCTGTTTATGGGTTGGGAAGGCAAGAAAAAAATCAGAAATATTCAAGTTCATATTCGGATTAAAAATGAGAAGATTTATATTGAGGAAGATTGGACAGAGTCAGGAATTGCTAATGAGTTATTACGTGAAAATGTACCGAAAAAAGATATTGTTTTAGCTTTCCACGATCCTGAAACTCGTAAGTTAACTGAATTTGCTGTTGTTTAAATTATAGGATTACATTTAAGATAGACGGTACGTTATACCAATTCACTTTAAGGATGTCACAAATAGTTTCAAACTTTAAATGTCAAATAATTGCCTGAAACTGTAGGGAAGTGTCAAAGTTTTTAGCCTATCAAATCTGGCATTCTGAATTCAGAATTTAGAATTCAGAACTCAGTGAAACGGTATTGCATTTAACTAACATACTCTACAAAAGTAATGCGATATTATGGGATGCCTTAACGAAGTCAGAAGTTAGAAGTCAGAAGTCAGAAGTTGTTTTTGTAACGGGGATTTACGCCCCGCTCCAAAAACATTTCGCCGATCCAGGCGGGACTTTAAACCCAATTATTTTGGTAAATTTTATGTCGGTACTTCTACTAATTTTGCTATTTCTTCTCCAAGACGTATAAAATGCTTAGGATTTAAAGTAAGTAACCGATCTACTTCTACTTTAAAAACAACTTGAGCAATTAAACCATCATAAATCCCACCTCCTGTTAAATTCAAAGTTACCATTTTATTAATAACATTTTGATAATCTTCAGTAGAGAGAGAAATTACTTCAAATTCTACTAAATTTTCTCTGATTAATTGTTGTGCAAGTTGTGAGGAAACAGCAGGTTTTATAGGAAGACGAGTTAAAACGGAATAGAGTTCTGCCAAAGTATGAGTGCAAATTATTCCTTGAATATTTCCAGATTTAACTTTTTTTAATTGTGAAAGACAAGCTGAATGTTTAGGATGATTAGTCCATAATGCAGAAACTAAAACACTTGTATCAAATAAAGCTTTTACCACGATGTTAATTCATTAATTCTTTCTGTTCTAAGTTCATCAATGATTATTTCTGTATTACCTATCGGTTCAGCTGTAAAGACTAATATTCCATCTTCATAGTAGGTTTCTAATTCTGGTTTTAAGGGTTGAATAATAAGTTGGCCATTTTCAACTTTTAAGAATAACTTAGTTTGATTGTCAATTCCTAATTGTTGGCGTATTTTTTCAGGGATTTCGATACGACCAAATTGATCGACGGTGAGTTGTTCCATATTATAATTACCTGCTATAATTTGGGTTATGCTTTTTACTGCATCATATCGTTATTCGGCGATTAAGTCAAATTATTATACCACTTTGAAATTAGATGTTCATCCCTCGATCTGGTTAAAATAAAATTTATGAATACTGAGCTAGCTTTGTGGAAAGTTGTTATTAATCTACCTGAATCTCTGAAGACTGAATTATTGCATTATGCAGAATATTTACAAGAAAAATATCCAAATAATCAACAATCTCAGGACAAAATAGAAACTGTTCGGGGTTATGATAGTTGGGCAGGTCAAATTATTATTTCAGATGATTTTGATGAACCATTAGAAGATTTGGCGGAATATATTTCAATAATTAATAATTAACAATTAATAATTAATAATTACCTCTTCTGTAATAGAAGGATTTGTTAAAAAGGAAATTTTTTTCTTCTTACAGCGCTTTTCAGATTGATGAACCACGTCGTCACAGCCAGAACCTTGTAGGGACGTTCCATGGAACGTCCCTACTGTGGTTTACCCAAATGAAAACTGCTGTAAGGGGAGATTGGATATGGTTAGATAACCCAAGTCAGGGAATAGGGAATAAGGAATGAAATTGTTGATTTCATATCTTGAAGTTGATTTAATTAAAATTTTTGTAAGAGGTATAATATAAATAATCTTGCCTTGGCAAATTTGGTATAAAAGCTCTCAAATTAATATTTCAAGCTTATGCCTTCTGATAACTGATAACTAATAACTAATAACTGAAATGACTACAATCAAAGAAATTAAAGCAGCAATTCAATCTCTTTCTCTTGATGATTTTACTTCTTTAAAAAAATGGATTATGGAATCAGATTGGGAAGACTGGAATCAAGAAATTGAAGCTGATTTCAATTTAGAAAAAAAAGTTCAAATTTATACTGATGGAGCTTGCATTAAAAATCCTGGCCCTGGTGGTTATGGAATTATTCTGAGTGTTAATGAAGATCGAAAAGAACTTTCGGGTGGTTATAGTTATACAACTAATAATAGGATGGAATTAATGGCAGCTATTAAAGGTTTAGAAGCTTTAAAGTTTCCCTGTGAAGTTGAGTTGTATTCTGATAGTCAATACTTAGTTAATACCATGACAAAAAATTGGAAACGGAAAGCCAATATAGACCTTTGGGAGGAACTTGATGAACTTTGTAGCCAACATCAAGTAAAGTTTTTATGGGTAAAAGGTCACTCAGGACATCCAGAAAATGAACGTTGTGATTTTTTAGCAAGAAAAGCAGCAAAACAGCCTAATTTACCATCCGACTCTGGTTATTAAAATCTTTTCTCTAAGCTAGACTAGAATAGGCATCTCCATAAATCAAAAATAAAATTAATTATCCTACAGAAATAATCAATTATTTTCCCCTATTTCCTATTCCCTCTTTTCTGAAATAGTTTTGTAAAAGCTAAGTGTTAATTACTAAGAAAGAATTGGTTATTGACAATTACTGGTGATGAACCTAAGACTAGGAAATGTTTTTCTAACTTTTCCCTGTTCCCTGCTATTTTTGCTAGAAACATGAATGATAAACCGACGGACTATGCTGCTATTATCCGAGCTGGAAATCAATTACCATCTCCTCCAGAATGGTTAAAAAATGGTGCGAAAATTTATTCTCCTGAACATGGAATAGGTCAAATTACAGCAGTATTGGGAAAACGTTTAATTGTAGATTTTTTAGAATGCCATAAACCAGTACATAGCTGTACTGCGTAAGTCATCAAGTGGTTAATTCCTCAATGAATTGCTGTAGTGAAGTTGTTTAATCCATTTATCTAATTGTTCGGTATTTGCCAAACCCAGACAAATTTTCATATTAACTCCTGGTTGGTAGCAAGCATCAACAATTGACTTTTTTTTGAACTTCAAAAAGGTTTCTAATTCATCTAGACAACTTTGTTGAAGCACTGAAGTTTTATCTGAGTCACAAACTCCATATAAATGACTTTTTCTGTCTTCAGTTGGTTTTTCTGCCCATGCTTGATCAAAAGCTTGATTAAGTTCAGTTAAAGAATTTTCAGTTGTTTCTGTACTAACAAAAGCGAAGGCGGGCGTAGCTGTAACCGATAAGATAATAATGGTTAGCAGTGTAATCAGCCATTTGCGGTATTTTCCTGTTGATAATTTTTTTAAAAGTTTCATTGATTGTTGTTGGTTATTGTTGTGTTTTTTTCTGGGAAGTAAGGTACTGGACAGTACAAAGTTCTCAGTAGAAAAAAACATTCCCCGCTAAAAAGTTAGGGAATGGTAAATACTGAATGATTCGGTAGTCCTGTAGATGTAGTGATATTTCTAACTAAACCCCTTTCACTCTCAGGAGTCTAACTGCAAAAATCACTACTTGTACACCACTACCGAAGAAGGAATGGCATTCACTCCCATTAATATAATGATTATGAATGCCAATAGATTTGAATGATCGTTCTTGTTGATAGCTATTGGCCTTTCTAATAGACACCGAATATACAGAAACCGTAATTCTTGATCATCGTTATTGCCTATGAAACAGCACTTCTACAACCGTAAATTATGCGCAAACTCCAACACATGAGCCGAAAATGCATAGCCCGTAGCATTGTTTACCGCCAGGACAGCAAGATGCCAAAATACCAGTTGCTTTGATAGCGCTTGCAGTAACTTGACGATTTATGGGTTGAGATTGAATGGGAAGATTCATCTTTGTTTATCCTTATTTGAGAATTGATTGTTTGTTTTTAGGTGTCACGAATGTGAGGTGCGATCGGGAAAAGCCCTC
>NZ_JAAHHT010000007.1:0-56093 GCF_010672085.1 Okeania sp. SIO3I5 | reverse complement strand
TTGCAGTAACTTGACGATTTATGGGTTGAGATTGAATGGGAAGATTCATCTTTGTTTATCCTTATTTGAGAATTGATTGTTTGTTTTTAGGTGTCACGAATGTGAGGTGCGATCGGGAAAAGCCCTCCCTCACATATCCAAAACCGTAAATTATGCGCAAACTCCAGTACATGTGCCGAAAATGCATAGCCCGTAGCATTGTTTACCGCCAGGACAGCAAGATGCCAAAATACCAGTTGCTTTGATAGCGTTTGCAGTAACTTGACGATTTATGGGTTGAGATTGAATGGGAAGATTCATCTTTGTTTATCCTTATTTGAGAATTGATTGTTTGTTTTTAGGTGTCACGAATGTGAGGTGCGATCGGGAAAAGCCCTCCCTCACATATCCAAAACCGTAAATTATGCGCAAACTCCAGTACATGTGCCGAAAATGCATAGCCCGTAGCATTGTTTACCGCCAGGACAGCAAGATGCCAAAATACCAGTTGCTTTGATAGCGCTTGCAGTAACTTGACGATTTATGGGTTGAGATTGAATGGGAAGATTCATAATGTTTTCCCTCTTGATGTTTTCCCTCTTGAGTATTTCTGATTATTTATAATTAGGACTGAGACCAAGAGCGCACTGTACCAATGGTCACAGGAATTACATCACTAACATCAATGGTGAATCGAAAGACTCGGTTAGAACGTCGGTTATTTTCTGGATCGAAGAAGATTAACTTAACGTCATAACAATCAGAATCAGGGCGACAGATAGGACTTTTCTCTACGCTGATAGAATTAAGCACTCTCTGATCGCCTGCTGCCTGAGCGATCGCTACGGAAGCCTGGAAAGCATTAGTAGCGGAGAAATTCAATGCTCGCTCTTGAGGAGTTATCCCTAAATTACGATAGTCGTAATAAACTCGATTCAAATAATCTTCAATCTGAGACCGTAATCTGTCCTCTGTGATATTTGCAGCAGTTATTTGTGGCGCGACTGCTGTTACTAAAGCAGTAATAGACCAACTGTACATTCCTCTAACTTCAGGAACGATTAATGGAACAACTTGACCAGACATTAAGCGGATACTACCAGCAATATATCCTGGAACCGAGATGCGTTCGATGTTTTCATCTCCTAAATAGGAAATAAGTCGCTCATAAGCGATGCTAGCATAAGGACCAGCAGCCTTAATGGCATAGATGGGAGTAGCATCTAAATTGAGAGTCCAGATGATAGATTGAGCTTCATAAGGACGATCGCGAAGATACTGAAGCAGTGTCATATCAGGAGGCATTGCTTGGGTAAAGGAATCTCGGCGAGCTTCAGTGCCAAAATCAGTACCTAATTGGCCAATCGCATAAACTGTCTGTATAGGGCCACCGCCTCCGCAGCCACAACCTCCATCTGCTCCAGAAGGGGTAATAGAAGAAACTGTTTGATTATTGGGAGTTACCATCATGGGGTTAACTGTATTATTAGAAATATTGGTAGGCATAACTGGAGATATTTTGGCTTCTGCTGCTTGTATACCCATTGTTACTTGGGGAACAGTTGCTTGTGAACTGGCGTTAATAGCTTCAATAGGTTGAACTTGCTCTATTTCAATCTCATTGATTTCATTGTTTAACTCTTGAGGGATGTTGTTAACTTCACTCGGTTCCATCATAGCTTCTTCTAATTTATTATCGGACACTGGTTCAATTTCTCCTTTTGTAATTAGGGTGTAAGCCCCAGAAATATTCAGAATGCCCACTAAACAGCGAGCTTGATCTGCTTTTTGTACGTTACAAGGCAAAGCACTTTTGAGAATGGCTTCACGAACGCCATGGGGATCTGGCTGTTCCCCCCGTTGCAATTGAATACTGAGTAAAAGAGCCGCAATTCCTGAGACAATGGGTGTTGCAAAGCTAGTCCCAGTTTTTAGACTCGTGCCCCCGCCAGGAGTTGCACCTAATATGTTTGCGCCGAGAGCAAGAATCCCTTGACTTTGGTAAGCTTTGCCCCAATTACTAAAATCAAGGGGATTTCCTTGAGAGTTCATTGCTCCCACGGCCAGAACTGATTCCAGGGCAGCAGGAAGATGAAGACACTCGCAGCTATCATTTCCTGCTGCAGCAATGATGAGAACATTCTTTTCTTGACACAAACGAATAGCATTAGCTAGTAATTGGTCAGATTCTGGGGAAGCCGTCAACTGACCACCACTAATGTTAATAACGTTAGCTCCTGCTTCGACTGCTTGGGTAATCGCTCGTGCTAGGTCAATTTGAGAACAGGGAGCTAGATTATCTCCTTTCCCGCTACTGAAAATAGGTAGGATTAACCCACGACAATAAGGAGCGATCCCCTGAACAGAACTACCTTGTTGACCAAAGATGATGCTAGCAACATGAGTTCCATGTTGAGATGCAGGACTTCCATTAGCTGCACCAGATACTAATGTTGTAAGCTGAGTGATATTAGCTCCATCAAAGCATGGATGGGAAAGATCGACTGGTCCATCAAGAATGGCAATACATACACCAGAATCACCAAGAGATTTATTCATTAGCGAACTGAGTTCAGTTGATGTTGCAATATTAGTCACCAAGTTTTTCTCTATCCTCTTTGTTTCATAACCTCTTTGAGCTGTTTTTGTTGGCTTTTGTACTTAGCTATGAGTACAAGGTATAGGTTTTCTTTTGTCAGCACAACCAAAGTTTGTAATTTTAAGAAAAAAGATAAGGAATTAGCATTAGTAAATCCCCAAGGCATTTTCCCATCTAGATTTCAGCGATCAAAAAGTTCAGAACATCACCACCATCCCCTACCCAAATTGCTTAACTTTGGAAAAATTCCAAAGTTAAAAGTTAAGCACTGTACTTCCGGTTTCATCCCGTAGTTCATTACAATTATCTTGGTAACAGCCCATGGTATGAGCAGTTTCTTGGTCATTTGCTCATTCCCCTTAAAATTATTACCTCTGTCTATTGCTTACTGGCTATTATTTGTTGAATAAATATTCATATAGATTTTATGAGATTGACAAATCATTTGACTTGTGCAGGTAGCTAATAACAGTTGATTTTCACTATGAAGGAAAGCCTAATTATATGAACTTTTATGAGTCATACGAATAAATCCCTTACGTCTATTCTATATAGTTATGTAGATAGTCAGCAGATAGAATAATGAGTAACCATGCACGCCGGCGAGGCGTAATCTTAACTATTCAGGGCTTAAAGAAACTCAATCAGGCAAAAGCTAAGGCAGAGATTGAGCAACATTCCAAGCGCTATACTCTCGAATCTCTTAGTCAAGAAACAGGTTTAACTCCCAATACCCTCAGCAAAGTTTTTACCTGCTCGTCAGGAGTTGACAAACGGACTTTGAAATGCTGCTTCCATGCTTTTGATCTAATTTTGGCAGAGGACGACTATCTCTACCTACAGTCCAATCAAAATAATCTAGCTAAAATTAACTCAATCTCACCTACAAAAACCTACTCCTTCTTTGAACCCACCTGCAATTGTCATTTCGATATGCTGCGCGATCGCAACAATCCTTCCCCAATAAAAAAAATTATTCAACCACAAGATAATCTACAACCTCGTCTACTAACAGCACCGGGAGGTCAGATGCCTTTAAATTCTGTTTTTTACATTGAGCGTCCTATCATCAAATCCCTTGCTTACAAAAGCATCCAGAAACCAGGCACGCTGTTGAATATCCGCGCCCCCAAGCAAATGGGGAAAACCTCCCTAATAAGTCGCATCCTGGCTTTTGCTAAATCTCTGGGTTATCAAATCGTTTATCTGAATTTACAACTTGCCGATGGTGAGATTTTACAGAACCTAAAACGCTTCCTACAATGGTTCTGTGCCAGAGTTAGCAAGGAATTAGAATTTCCCAATGCGCCATCGCCAGAGGCGATGGCGCATGAGCGGATAGCTGACTTTTGGGATAGCTCCTTGGGTAGCAAATCAACTGCCACCGACTACTTCAATGATATTATCTTAGCTAACCTAGATAGTCCTCTGGTAATAGCTATTGATGAACTTAATCAGCTTTTTACCTACCCAGATATTGCTAGTGAATTTATCCAACTTCTGCGAACTTGGTCTGAGCAAGCAAAAGCAAGGGTTACAGACAATACTCTCTGGCAAAAGTTGCGACTGGTGACAGTTCATTCTACTGAAATTCTGATGCCTCGCTCAATTAATCCCTCCCTGTTGAATACTGGGTTAGTCATCAATTTACCTGAATTTACCCAAGCTCAAGTGCAGGATATAGCACAGCGGTACGAACAAGAGATAACCGAACAACAAATCAAGCAACTGATTACCCTTTTGGGCGGACATCCCTATCGGTTGCAGTTGGCGTTTTATTATCTACAGCAACAGAATATAACCCTGGAAGAACTTTTAGAAAAATCTGAGAGTGCGACTGCTTTTTATGCAGAACATTTACAACAACAATGGTCAAATCTGCAAGGCTATGATGAATTATTGCCGAGCTTTACTGAAATTGTGAACAACCCCAAACCTATAAAAATCAAACTATCCTTTGGTTATCAGTTGCAAAAGATGGGGTTGGTTAATTTGAAAGGCGATCGGGCAAGTCTCTCTTGTGAGTTATTTCGTCCGTTTTTTATGGGAGTTTTGAATTGATTCTGAGGTGGTGTTGCATTGTTATAGCAAAAGGCATTTATGCTGAGGGCAGAAGGCAGAAGGAAAAATCTTGGTTTGTCTGGGTTTTATGGTTTTGATGTGTCCTAACCTTTGCTTCGACTGGTATATTATTTTCGTTGTGGAATATGGCACTCGGAGCATCTTACTCCTTTACAGTAAAATCAGTAGGTTCGATTTTCCTTTTCCTGCGCAGCATAACAAACGGAAAAAGCGATCGCTTAACGCACTATTCATAGAAATAATTACAATTATCATTGCACCATTTTAGCTTTGTTGATACTGGACTGACACACCTAATTTTAGGCATTAGTATCCTTATTAATTTGAAAAACGAACCCGCCCCATGCTATTGCAACATTTGAGCCTGGTAAATGTTTAATAAATGACATTAATAATACTAATTCTCATGCATTAATACTACATTTCAGCTCTACTTCAACATCTAAATAGTTACTAAGATTCAAAGTCCGTTTTTGACAATTATTTAGTCGGTTAGTATAGATTTTTCCTACTTTTAATCTCTCCCGTACGGACGTTGTATGTAACGTCCCTACCCACACTCCTCACATTTCGCCATCCAATCAAATATAGTAATATTTTTGAGAAATGCTATAATATCATATCCGGGTAATTAGTGATAAAAAAGTTTTTGTTTATAGTATAGCTCTGAGCAATATCTATAGATATTACTCAGAGCTATACTAGGAAGCTCTAATTATAACTATTTAACTACATATGATATAATATCTAATCTGCTACAATTCTTTACCGAAAAATTTTGGTTTAAAACCTCCCCTTGGATAGGGGATAATAAATAAAAATTTTCATGATTAGTCAATCCTCTCCTTGAAAAGAAGAGGTAATTATTAATTATTCATTATTAATTATTAATTGTTGAAACCATATCCTGGTATTGTTTACCATGATTTTCATCTTTTTCTGCAAAACAAGTCAATATGACAGATAAACCGACGGACTATGCTGCTATTATTCGAGCTGGAAATCAATTACCTTCTCCTCCAGAATGGTTGAAAATTGGTGCGAAAATTTATTCTTCTGAACATGGTATTGGTCAAATTACGGCAGTATTGGGAAAACGTTTAATTGTAGATTTTTTGGAATGCCATAAACCTGTACATTTTCCAGATTGGCAAATAGCTATTAATGAGGAAAAAATTCATCCTAGAGATGGTGCAAATTTTAATCAGAAAAAATTAGAACAGGCAAAACAATCAAAGATTTCTTCAGCAGAAATAGAAGCTATTCCTCGACCTGTTTTTCAAAATATAGCTCAAGAATTTTTAGATAATTTATTAGCAATAGATAACACACCGCCAACTCCTGGAAAACTTTATCCTTTGCCAAAAGATTTACCAATTACTCTACAAAATTCTCTGGCTCAACAAAATATTACGGAACTCTACGAACATCAAATTGAATCATTAACTGCTCTACGGAAAGGATTAGATATTTGCATTTTTACCCCTACAGCTTCTGGCAAAACTCTTTGTTATAATCTCCCAATTTTAGAATCATGTATCCAACAATCTCAGACTACGGCATTATATATTTTTCCTCTCAAAGCATTGGCATTAGATCAGATGCAAAAGCTCGAAAAAATGGTCTCATATTTTCCTGGAAATTCTGTCAAAATTGGATTAATTACAGGCGATACTTCCTCAGAAAAAAGGAAACAATTATTTATCCCCAACCCACCCAATATTTTAGGTGTCAGCCCAGATTTATTACACTATCAACTATTTAAAATTAGAAGCAAAGATGGAGAAGGTTGGCGCAAATTTTTTCAACAACTCCGCTATGTAGTTATTGATGAATCTCATACTTATAGAGGTGCTTTTGGCGCTCATTTTGCTAACCTCATGCGACGGTTAAAAATGATAGTAGATCGAGTAGGAGGAACTTCAGAAAAATTACAATTTATCTTTAGTTCAGCTACTATTGGAAATCCCGCAGAAATGGCTATGAGATTTAGCGATCGCTCCCACCAACCGGAACGACTTCATCTAATCTCAAAAAGTGGTGCTTATACTGCTGGAAGAACTATTTTGTGTCTCGAACCAAGCGAGACTGCTAATCCTGATGCTTGTCAAATAATTCTGTCTTGGTTGCGCCATAATTTGAGTGGGATAGTATTTTGCAATTCCCGGAAAGCTATTAAAAAATTATTGGGAATAATTCAAAAAGAAGCTAATAAAAATGGAGAGGGTTATTTGGCAGATAAGGTGGCAATTTTTTATGGTTCTTTGGGGTTGGATAGGCGACAGGATATTATCCAAAAATTGCAAACTGGAATTGTCAAAGTTATCCTTTCTACTTCGGCATTAGAAGCAGGTATTGATTTACCCGAACTTGACTGTTGTTTAGTGCGTGGTTATCCAGGTAGTTTAATGTCTTGGAAACAAAGAATTGGTAGGGTAGGCAGGAGAAATCCTGGATTAGTTATGTTTTTGCCTGTAGATCAAAATCCTTTGGATAGTTTCTATGGAAATAAACCAGATTTATTACTAAATGGTGAGGCAGAAAATGCTGCTTTTAATCCAAATTATCCGACAATTTTGGGTAAACATTTAGAATGTAGTTGTGTGGAAAGTGGAGTACCTTTGAGTGAAATAACAGAACGTTTTGGAGAAGTGGCTGGAGCAATTGCCGATAGTTTATTAAAGCAGGAAAAAATCTATATTAATAAGTCTAATCAACTCTGGAGTTATGGTTATCCTCACCGGAATATTAATCTGCGCGGCCATGGTCAAACTGATGTGGAATTAATCAATATTAATACTGGGAAAAGTTTTGAAAAAATGTCAATGAGTCTGGCACATCAAGAGGTATTTCCAGGAGCAATTTATTTAGCACAAAATTATGATGGTGAGTTAATAACCTACCGTTCTGAGAATCTTGACTTAGATAAAAAACAAGCAATTTTAAAACCTTTAGGCAAGTGTAATTTAGAAACTGAAGCAAATGGTGATTTAGCTATTAAAGAAATTCAGCAACTAGCAACACCTCAAATAATTCAAACAAATATTTCCCACGCCAGATTAAGATTAAGTCTATTTTGGGGAGAAATTACCTCTTCCGTCACAGGTTATCAATTGTTTTCTACTAAATCTGAAAAAGGAGTTGAAATTATGATAGTTGTCGATGAAGGTAGCTTCGATCCTCCCTATCAAACTCAATATCAAGCTCCAGTTATTAAAGTTGAAATAAATGATGCTTTTAGTCAGGTTATACGGGAAAATATTACACAAATTAAGGAGAAAATTAAGGAGAAAAATCAAGGCATAATTCCAGATGATTTCAAAGATTTATGGAGTTGTCATCCAGATTTTATTGCATTGCATAGTATGGGGCATCAAATCAGAGCTGCTATTCCTTTAGTAGTGTTGAGTTCCAGTCAAGATGTCGAATGTTTTGTGCAGCGACAAGAAGGGGAAACTGTCGGTTATTTTTTTGATACTTGTGATGGTGGAAATGGAGCGAGTGAGGCAATTTTTAATCAACTGTTGAAGTTTGCACAGAAAGCAACAGCATTAGCCAAAAATTGTGATTGTGAATATGGTTGTCCTCGGTGTTTAACTCACCATCGTTGTCCTCAGCAAAATCGAGGTTTGCTTAAAGATTTGGGGTTGTTGTTGTTGGAAGCTTTATCCCCCCTAACCCCCCTTTGAAAGGGGGGGACTGGAGCTCCTTTGAAAGGGGGGGATTGGAGCTCCTTTGAAAGGGGGGGACTGGAGCTCCTTTGAAAGGGGGGGACTGGAGCTCCTTTGAAAGGGGGGGATTGGAGCTCCTTTGAAAGGGGGGGACTGGAGCTCCTTTGAAAGGGGGGGACTGGAGCTCCTTTGAAAGGGGGGGACTGGAGCNTCTTATAACCCCAAACAATGTGGAGGGAGACCTTGCATTCGAGGGATGCGAATTCGCGTTTCCGATATTTTAGAGATGCTGGCAGAAAATGTTAGTAGTGGAGAAATTTTAGAAGATTTTCCAGACTTGGAAGCGGAGGATATTCAAGCTTGTTTGTTGTTTGCTGCCCAACGAAGTAATATTCCTAAATTAACAGTATGAATTTTTGGATTGACGCGCAGCTTCCTCCAAATTTAGCTGATTGGTTAGTGGAAACTTTTAATGTCAATGCTACGGCTATTAGAGATTTGGGGCTACGAAATACTGAAGATATAGAGATTTTTAATGCTGCTAGAAACCCCGGGTTATTGTTAGTAAAGATAGCGATTTTGTCGAGTTAGTTACTCGTTTGGGAACTCCTCCTCAAATTCTTTGGTTGACTTGTGGGAATGTTACTAACAGAAACCTACGACGGATTTTGAGCAATACTTTTGCTGAAGCATTACGGATGCTAGAAGAGGGAGAAGCTATTGTGGAAATTGGCTATTAGTGAAAAGAATAGATGAGATGACAAAAAGATTATCTGTTTTTTCTTTTATGAATTTGATTTGTTAAGGAGATTGGGTTAATGTCGGAAGTTCAAGATGGGGCTAATAGCGTTTTTCAAAGGGCGAGAAAGTTGCAACGGGAGGGAAAGTTGGAAGAGGCGGTTCTTGTCTACAATCAAATCTTAGAAACTTCTACAAAATCTGCATGGACTTATAGCAATTTGGGAGAAACTTTGGCAAAACTTGGTAAGCTTGACTTTTGAATTCCCAATTCCCTAGCATATTTCATGTCGCGCAGCGAAAAGTTTTAAGGCTATAAAATCTAACTTTTGAATTTTGAATTTTGACTTTTGAATTCCCAATTCCCTAGCATATTTCATGTCGCGCAGCGAAAAGTTTTAAGGCTATAAAATCTAACTTTTGAATTTTGAATTTTGACTTTTGAATTCCCAATTCCCTAGCATATTTCATGTTGCGCAGCGAAAAGTTTTAAGGCTATAAAATCTAACTTTTGAATTTTGAATTTTGACTTTTGAATTCCCAATTCCCTTATAATATGAATAAAAAACCTAAAGTTGTTATTACCCATTGGATTCATCCTCAAGTTATTGATTATTTAAGTCAAACTTGTGAAGTTATTCTCAATCAAACTAAAAACACATTATCTCGTGAAGAAATTATCAATCGAACTAAAGAAGCTGAAGCTTTAATGGTATTTATGCCTGACTTTATTGAGTCTAATTTTTTAGACGCTTGTCCCCAATTAAAAGTTATTGCAGGAGCGTTAAGAGGTTACAATAATTTTGATATAGACGCTTGTATAAAACGAGGTATTTGGTTCACCATTGTTCCTGATTTATTAGCAGCACCCACCGCCGAATTAACCATTGGTTTATTAATTGGATTAGCTCGCCGAATGTTAGAAGGCGATCGCCTAATTCGTAATGGTAATTTTCAAGGATGGAAACCACAACTTTACAGTAAGGGATTATTAAATCAAACTCTAGGAATTGTAGGAATGGGAAAATTGGGAAAAGCTTTAGTTCAAAGATTAGTAGGTTTTGAAATGAATTTACTCTACAGCGATCCTATTCCCTTATCTGTAGAACAAGAAACTCTCTGGAAAATCTCTAGAGTTTCTTTATTAGAACTCTTAAAAAATAGTGATTATGTAGTGTTAATGGTACCCTTAATTCCTGATACTTATCATCTGATTAATCAAGATACCTTAGCTCAGATGAAACCAAAAAGTTTCCTAATTAATCCTTGTCGGGGGTCAGTTGTAGATGAGAAAGCGATCGCCTCGGCGATTCAATCAGGACATTTAGCTGGATATGCTGCTGATGTATTTGAGATGGAAGATTGGGCAATTTCTCATCGTCCTCAAGAAATTTGTGAGACATTAATAACAGAGAAAAATCAGACTTTTTTTACTCCTCATTTAGGTTCTGCTGTTGATGAAATTCGGCACGATATTGCTTTTGAAGCTGCCAAAAATATTGTTCAAGTTTTATCAGGAAATATTCCTCAAGGAGCTGTTCACGAACTATAAATTAAATCAAAACTGTTAATATCTGTACTTCATATACCTGGAATATCCTGTATTATGCTATAGCAATCCTAATAGGACTTACGCAAAGAAACCCGGTTTCTACGATAAATTGTTGTTTTTGACAATAAACATCTACGAGAAACCGGGTTTCTGGGTTCGCCTGGGTAAGTCCTGCCTAAATTGTTTGTGAGAATTTTTATGATATCAGATCCGGTAGTATCGTTTGTGTATAGAATTAAGTCACAATTGCCAGAAAACCTTCTGCCCTCCCCCCTTTCAAAGCGGGGTTGGGGGGATTCCTCCTGCCTTCCTTGCACCAAAGTATAAGTATTCAAGCGGACATAATATTAATGGGTAAAACAAAAAGACGCAAACAAACACCGAAAAGCATAAAATTAAATGAACCTAGAATATCAGGACTGCCATCAAGGGAATTTCCAGTAATAGAGACTAATGAACTAGATCGATCTAGTTTCTGTATTGCCAAACAGCAACCTTTTTCTCAATCTTTGCTCTGGGAATTACAGCGAGATTACTTTAACCGACGAGGTATAGATGCTTGGCGAACAGGGGAAGTTCCCCACTACATCACCAGCAACCCTACTATAGCTAACAGCTATGCCGAAATTACCTTGGCCTGTTGGCAGGATCTAAAACATCTCGTCTCCACCAAGCAACCCCTTTACATCTGCGATCTAGGAGCTGGTTCAGGTCGTTTTGCCTTCCATTTCCTGACTCGCCTCACTCACCTTTGCCAACAAGGTCATATTCCTCTCAGCAACTTCCGCTATATCTTAACCGACTTTACCCCAAGTAATCTCCAGCAATGGTCTCAACACCCCCGCTTTCAAACCTGGTTTCAGCAGGGAGTCTTAGACATGGCTCTGTTTGACATCAATCATTCCGATCAACTCACCTTGCAATACAGCGGTCAGATTCTCTCTGCCCAAACTATCCAAGGCCCCCTTGTGGCGATCGCTAATTATTTCTTCGATAGCATTCCCCAAGACCTCTACTATATCAATCGTAACCAAATCCAAGAGTGTCTTGTATCCTTACACTGTGATGTAGATCCTCAAAGCTTGAATACCTCTCAGCTACTCCAGCATTTACGTGTGCACTACGATTACCAAACCACTGCTCCCTCCGAACTCGCACCTCAATTTAGACCTCTGTTAACTCACTACCAACGCACCCTTACCAATACCCACCTGCTCTTTCCCTCAGCCGGAATGCTATGCCTGCAACGGTTGCAAAACTTATCACAACAGGGACTATTACTCCTCTCTGCTGACAAAGGCTACGCCGATCTTGCCAACCTCCAAGGCAATGCTCCTCCTCAGCTCATACAACACTACGGTTGTTTTTCCCTCAGCGTCAACTATCCCATTCTCCAAAACTTCTGTGAGCAAAATGGGGGTATCGCCCTAATGCCAGCCGTCAAGCATAACAGTATCTGTGTCGTTTGTCTAATTATGTGCGATGGAGCCAGTCGTTATTTAGAAACTCAGCGTGTCTATAATCGCCAAGTTCAAACTTTTGGCCCCGATGACTTTTTCACCATTACCAAACACGCCCGACAAACCATCGATCAGATGAACTTAGAAGCAATTTTGGCCTATTTGCGTTTGAGCTATTATGATAGTCACCAATTTGCCCGCTATATTCCCCGCTTGATGGAACTAGCTCCCAGTTTCACCGCTCAGGAAAAAGCGGCGATCGCAGAAGCAATTAAACAAGTGTGGCATCTCTATTTTCCATTGGGCGAGGATCAAGATTTGGCATACGAAATTGCTAAACTATGCTATAAAATTAAAGAATATGCCCAAGCTTTGATTTACTTTCAATATTCAACTGATATGTACGGCCAAGATAGTGAGACCTCTAACTATATAGCAATCTGTCAACAATTTCTAGATTAAAATTCCAAATTCCAAATTTGAATACACCGAATTTTCGGCAAAATATTTGGCATTTTTATCAATTATTGAAAAATCTAATTCCTGTTGCTTATTGGCCATGCTTGAAACTCAATTTTTCGGTGATGATTATGTTAAGGGAAAAAATTGCATCGGATGCTATTTTATATAGAATCCGGTTATACAGTAATTGCAAAATTACTTTCTCTTAATACAGATGTTCTACTGAATACAAATTATAGAATTCATGCTATTCCAATCTTTTCTTTCTCCTGACTCCTGACTCCTGACTCCTGACTCCTAGAGCGATACGATAACTAATTACCCGGATTCTATATTAGACGAAGCTTTTGCCTGGGTTTGTGAGAAACGTGCTCACTACCATTATAATGGTGATATTTGGCATCTCCGGCGGTGGTGGTCTGAAAAAAAACCGGAGCTACAGTACAAATTACGCTCTGGAACCTATCGCTTTAGGGAATTACGGCAAATCAAAGGAAAAGACCAAATTGTGGAATGGTGGTCGTCCCAGGATGCTCTGGTGTTGAAAGCTATTTCCCTGGTTTTGGCAGAACACCTCAAACCACATCTTTCCCGGCGCTGTTTTCACCTCGCAGGGACTGGTGGCCTGAAAGGGGCAGTGCGGGAAGTGTCTCTACATCTGGAGGAGCATACTTTTGTTTTTCGGACTGATGTTAAGAGCTATTATGCAAGTATCAATCATCATCTGCTCATGGATATGCTGAGACAGTATATCCAGGAGGAAGAGGTTCTGGCCTTGCTGTGGGGATATTTAAGGTAGTTAATCATGTGCTGGGGGGGTTAAGGGTGGAAAAACACCCGGATAAGACGTTTATTGGGCGCATTACCCGGGGGTTTGATTTTTTAGGATATTGGTTTTCGCCGGGGAGGGTGGGCGTGGCGAAAAAGACCGTGGAACGGATGCTGGATAAGGTGACTCAGCAATACGCGCAGGGTGCGAAATTGGTTCGCATTGAGTCTTACCTTACCCATTGGTGGCGTTGGGTTAGAAGTGGGATAGATAGGTTGTGGACTACATGGTCCCTTGGGGTTTTGATGAGTGATGTGGTGCGTTGCGGCGCGGCCGTACACACACGCAACCCGGGTAATGAATGACTTCGTAGGTTGCGGGAGCGTCAGGGATACCCAACAAACGGTTAAGCAAAAGCTCCCGATGTACATGGTTTCCAACTTCCACAAAAACAGCACTAGCTGCGTTCGCATATAAAATGAGGAATTTTAGACATGCTTGGTTGGGTGGAGCCTCTTTCATACCAAACCATACCTCGCGTTAGCATATAACATTGGAATATAGGTGTAAAAACCCCAACCCCACAATCCACCACACAGACTGACCCAATGAAAATCAGCATTGCATAAAATCATAATGTGGGGTTACATCCTACACAAAGGCCACAAACCCCGTAGCACTGCAATCCCCTGCCTGTCCCGCCAGGACTCGTCGAAATGCCTATTCTCACCCCCCCGTCCCCCCCTTTAGGTCTCCTCTAAGGGAGCTCCGACCTTACACGAGCCTCGAATCTTCTGATCTGTGCAGGGGTCAGCTTGTGGTACTCAAAGTACTTGATTCCCTCCGCACGGTCCCGAAACGCACGATCGCTCATGATTAGCCGCGCTTGCATATAATCCAATGCCGGCCCAAGTGAGCTCGGGTCTTCCAGGTAAGTATTTAAGTGAGCAACCAAATCAGTGTGGTTCTCATATGTATGACCACCCGGCCCAGCTAAATAAGCTAGCCGCTCTACGATACCTTTGGGGATAAATATTTGGAGTAACGACGCTCCTTTCGTTTTTTCCTTGCCAACCAACCTCACTAGGTTGTTTAACGTGCTTTCCGACACACCAGGTTTGTAGTGCCTAACTTGCTCCTCTAATATCTCCCTTCTGAATTGCGTAATACTGGTATTATTCTTGTAAAACTCAACCGTTGATTCCCCTTTATGAAGTGCGTTCCCTAAAAGTGACATGTTTGTCGACAACACATGGGCTGGTACATCGCTGTCTTCAGCTGTTTTCATCTTCTCTACCCAATATTCCACCTCGCTTCCCTTCTCACGCACGTCCGCTGCGTACTTGCCCGCGCTCGACTCCATAGACTTCGGCTCCCTCAATAACGTGAAGCGCGCATCGTCATTGTCATCCGCGTAGGCATGAGTTTCCACTGCGCCGCTTATTATATCGATCATCCACCTAAGGCTTCGATAATCGCCTCTTTGTGCATGATAAAATACATAGTGATCGCTTCCATATATCTCCTCTCGTCTCATCATTACCTCTAAGAAATTCCCCATATCGTTCACCAGCTCTCTCACTTTGGGTATGTTGCCCATTACGCGGAGATAGGCGGACGTCGGCCCCATACCATCCCACTCCACCTCGAGACCTTGATTTGCAGGATATAATTGCATTGTCCTTTTGATCAGACTTAGTGACTCGGTTTCGCTCAGTGATAGATGATCAAGGGCTTTCCTAACCACGTCTGCGTCCCTAATTTGTAGGACAACCGATTCGATAAATTTCTCCCTCTTCTCCTCCCTCTTTTTGATTATTTCGTTGAGTCTAGCACTAATCCCATCTCTCACCTTTTTATCGATAGCTGACCTTACCGCTTTCCTTCGTTGCAAATCCTCAGTGTTCGAACCATCCGCCGGTGCATTGGTTTTTTCCTCTGTATCAATTTCCAATCGTAGAGGAACAAGCTCTTCCCGAATTAGAGGGACATATCTGACAATAATATCCCTGAGTTCAGCTTCCGTGGTCAATAATGGCCGCCCGCCTGAAACAGAATAAGAACTCAAAACATTTATTACTCTCTCCACAATAAGCTGAGACAGTGGATCACTTTCCACAAGACCCCGGATATCAATACTAATATCCGACGGAGGCAACATCGGATCAGGCTGGGATAATTCCTCCGCTAGGGTTCTTATTGCATTCATCGGGTTGGACGTGTCATTTCTAAGCAGTTCCTCCAGGCGCGACCTTATAGCAATGAGATCAACATTCGGAAAAACTTGACCTTCAAAAACAGGAGAAGTAGCTTTTTCCTCAATAAAACTCGACTTTTCCTCCAAAGAATCCGAAAGTCCGCGATCCCGATGGTCACTAGACTTACGACCGCGATTTGTATTAGGATCACTTCCGCTAATACTGCGTTTTCCCAGGGATCCTCTTCTTTTCTTACCTGGATGACTACTAAAATCTTTCCCACTTCTTTGGCGTGGTTGCATAGCAAATATTCCTATAATAATGTTTACATTGGTCCGGATTATAAAACATACACAATGCAGAACTGCAGCAGCCCTTCATGTATCTCCCTAGCCACATCACTCACCAACTGAGCCGAGCGTCCAAATAAGGGGTGCGCTCTATAAAACTGGATTCTGATATCACCGATGGGATGTCTAACCTCTCAATTATGAGGAACAAAGGGTTGGGGGGCGATCCCCACAACACGAACATCCCGCTCCAAAAACTGTTCCAAGGGTTCCAAGGGGACAAATGCAGCATAAAGCCCTTGCTCCTTTTCCAGGCAACAAGCATCCCATGCTCAAGGGGAGATAGGCTTAGTTGCCATTTGCCATTTATGATGGGATAATGAGCATACGCCCTTTCCCTAGGTCGTATTTAGGACACAGTTTCGATAAAGTTTCCCGTTGTTGATCTCAATTAACTTCAGGCAAACTCAAGCCATTCCTAAACTCTGTACCATTACTAGCCAGACTCACCCACTTGTGGAGAGGGATATGATGATCACATTGTAACTCCACCAGGGCGTTGTGCCGCCCGCTCGGCTCGGCGTAGTGCCAGATCGGCAGTATTTTCCAGAAGAGCAGTACGACGACGTTTGCTTTCATGGTCGTCCACCACATCATCCGGGATATATAACCCCTGATCTTTCTCCTCCTTAGTCGCCTTGCTTTTTCTTGGTAGATAGCTTGTATCTCCCTCCTTTGTAATTACCGCAAACATTTTACGCTTGTTTTTAGCATCATACTCTGGCGCGACATTGCTCATAGCATTAGCCGGACCAAGGGGAGCATTTTGACTAATCGCCTCATCCTCCACATATCGCCCTTCCGAAAACTCCTTGGCACTTGCCTTGCTCTTTTTCGGCCAGTAATGATTACTACCATCATCAGCTTTCACCGCAAACAGATCCCGCTGATTCTCAAAATCATATCTAGGCCGTTTGTTCAACACCTCCCTCACTATCGAATTTTTCTCCGGGATATATTTCCCTGTAAGCAATTCCTGTTCTGTGGCCTCACTTTCTTGGGGCAGATATTCTGTTTTCGACTGACCAAGCCAATTGGTGGTCGTCGTAGCAAACAGTGTTCGTCCTGTACTGAACTCAGTAACCGTCGGACGCTCATACTTTGATGCCTCTTCAATTGTATTCACCGGATCTTTAGGCGCAAACCCCTTCAGATATCGACCCTCTGCCAGCTCTTGAGCAGTGGCCTGATTCTTTTTGGGAAAATATTCAATACTGCCATCCTCCATTTGAGTGGCAAACAATTTGCGATCGCTATTATCCGGGTCAGTTTTGGGAGGTTGAAATAATTCCTCCCCCGCAATAGAAGCTTTCTCTGGGATATATTTCCCAGCATTGAGTTCCTCAAAAGTCGCTTCACTTTGTCGGGGCAGATATTCTATTTTTTTCGTCCTTTTTCCATCATTGTCCAAAACCGCAGTGGCATATACAGTACGTCCCGTGCTTTTCTCAGTCACAGTTGGACGCTTACCATCAAGGTCTGATGGTTCGAGGGTCTGATTCACAGGAGGTAATGGGGCAACTCCCTCCAGATATCGACCTTCCGCCAGTTCTTGTGCGGTGGCCTGGTTTTTCCGGGGAAAATATTCGGTACTACCATCTGCCCCCTGGGTAGCAAACAGATAGCGATCGCTATTATCCGGGTCAGTTTTGGGAGGTTCGTCCAACTCCTCCCCAGCGATGGACGCTTTCTCCGGGATATATTTCCCGGCATTTAACTCGTCAATTGTAGCATCACTTTGGCGAGGAAGATACTCAATCTTAGTCTCTTTTCCATCACTATTTAAGGCTGCCGTGGCAAATAAAGTCCTGCCTGTTGCGACTTCCTTAGTTGTAGGAGGTTTGCCTTGTAATTCCGATGGAGCTTTAAGCTTATTCACAGGGTCTTTGGCCGCAAACCCCTCCAGATATTTACCTTCTGCCAATTCCTTAGCAGTGGCCTGATTCTTTTTCGGATAGTATTGGATACTGCCGTCAGGTGCCTCGGTGGCAAACAGTTTGCGATTGTTATTATCCGGGTCAGTTTGAGGCGGTTGATCCAACTCTTTTCCTACGCTGGGGGTTTTCTCAGGAATATATTTCCCGGCACTTAACTCCAGAGGCGAAGCCTCACTTTGGCGGGGTAGATATTCAACCTCCTCCATACCATAGCTATTTTTTGTTGTAGTCGCGAATAAGGTTCGGCCTGTCTTAGCATCCGTAACAGTAGGACGCTTGAAGTTCGATGCATCTGTGATAGTATTCACCGGATCTTTGCGTACCGCGTCATCCTCCACAAATACCCCGGCCTCAATTTCAGACTCACTGGCATCACGCCGAGCAGGCAGGTACTCGGTTACTCCTCCCTTGGTAACTGGATAGATCATGCGGCCTCTAATAATGTCAATTTTCGGTTTCGGTTCTTTCTCTGCTTTAGCCTTATTGACATCCCGACTGGCATTTTGTCGCCTTAAAGCCGGAGGTTTACTAACCTGGGGGGCAGAAGAATCCCGACTTACCAAAGCATTTGCCCGTTCTCGTCGGCCTTCGACATTGGCATTACCTCCATTCGATAAACTACGTTTCTGGGAGCGATCGCTCGGAGGATTTATACCACGACTCTTGATGGCATTTTGCCTATCTATCTTTTGTTTTTTGGTTAATGGCATAATCTTATCGTCTCACGGAATTCAAAATTCAAAAGTAATATTTTATAGACTGTTTGTAAAAGGAATATTACAGCACTTTTGAGGACGGTGAGGTAAAGTTTTTGTAACACAGGCTTCCAGCCTGTAACAAGCAGGATGCTTGTGTTACAAAACAGCTATCAGCTTTTAGCTATCTTGATAACTGTTCACTGATAACTGATAACTGTCCTACACCTTAGCCTTGTAAACCAAGATCATCTCCGCATTCTTCAAGGTACTACGATCGCCTTTCAAAGCAAATATCCAAGTAGTCCCATTCTGCCCCACACTCAAGGTTTTCGGTTGCAAATAGGTATTATTTGGCACTTGCAGATCGTTGTTAATAGTAAAGATAGCCCCACTGGTACCCCCTTCGTACTCATAGCGCATGAACAACCCAATAATCTTGCTACTCATCATATTAGGGAACATACTCCGGTTGAAATCAATCTCCACTTCATTAGCACCACCAGCAGTGAGCGCCTCCCACTGATCGGGGAAATTGTAAGCCATATCAAAGAAACTGGTAGCATGATAAGGTTTGAGAACTCCTTTAACCTCGTTGGCAAAGCGACTGCCTCCCTGCTTCGCTGTATAACGAAGCTTAATAGTGACATCCAAAAGATCCGCAGGATTGTAAGATCCTTTCTTACCATTGAGTTCCAAGCGCCAGTTTGACACTGCTCCAGTTCCCTCAAAAGGAAGATAACGATCATCCCCAAAATTCAACTCGAACATACCGTTATTTTCCGTGTACTGATCCACATGGGACAGCGCCACCTGTTGATTTGCTCGCCAGTTTGCCCGCACATTCGTGGTAGCTTCATTGGCAGGATCGATCAAGTGTTTCACTGCCTTGATATCCGTATCCATCACCAACTTGTGACTCAGTTGAGTTAGGGTAGCATTAACACTTTGACCTTCCCCAATATCAAAAGCAAGGGAGACAGTTTTAATCTGGCGGTTGTAATGACCTGGGAAATCGTAATCAAATAACTCCTCACTCAAGCGGAAAGTACAGAATCCTTTAGTTTTGAGAGCTAATAAAGCCATCGGATCGGTTTCCAGCAGGGAAATATTCTTGGTAATCTCCAGGGAACGGCTATTCATTTCCATGTAAGCCTTTTCCATGCGGTCAAGATCCAGCTCTAACTGCGCCCCAGACAGCAATCCTTTTTTCATGCTATCCCAGTACATTCCGCCAATATAGTTCACCTCACCCGCCTTAATTCCATGCTCAAAAATAAAGGCTTGTTCCGCTTGCTTGGCATAATCATGGGCAAGTTTATAAGTTTGGTAAAATAGACCCGAAATCTTACCACTCATCCAATTGTAAAGTTCCAAATTAGAGAACTTACTCTTCATAAACTTAGCGATCGCTTCCTTATTTTCGATCTCCTTCTGGTGTACCAGCAACTCCTGTTTTGCCTTAGTGATGCTATGTTTTTGAGCAGCGATCTGATGGTCAATTTGGACGATTTCGCTAGTAGCTATATCCTTTTGGAGTTTCCAGTCTTGCTCAGAACGCTTGTATTGAGCCATCACTCCAGCAATTTCACCACCCAAACTAAGCCCTTCAGCGAGGGATTCAGCAGATCCCCCAAACTCGCTTAACATAGCACCTACATTTCGGCCTCCAGAAGTTACCCCAAAGCTGAAAGGCCCGGCGGTAAATTGCGGTACGAAATAGGACAGACCGCTGATAATCCGGCTTAAAACCACCAACCCGTGAATTCCAGCAGCAGCACCCATCAAGCCGATTTGCGTTTTCTCCTCTGGTAATAGATTCTTACCAATCAAATCTGCATAGTGACTCTGTTGTATTTTTGCACTGTTTTTGGTTTCTTCTAGATTTTTCAGGGAGACTTCTGCTTCCTTAATCTGCTCTTCTTTGATCAGAGTCATCATATCCTGGATGAGCAACTCCTGTTTGTTTTGGAGCAGACTAAGTTCTTCTGCATCCTTCTTCTCCAAGGCAGACAGGAGAGCATCACCCAAGCTTTTCAGCTTGCCCACCAAGTCACGAGCTTTTGCCATCATGGAACTAAAACGGTAATCCGGCACATTAGCTGCACCCATTGCCATTGCAGCAGCTCCAGCAATACTAGCTCCTCCGGCAACTGCACTCACCAATGCCATCGGATCAATTGGTGGCTGGAATAAAGGTAATGGCTGAGCAACACCATCAATATTCAGGCAAGCGCGAATCTTAGCGAGTCGGTCTTCTACCCGCGTCCAATACTCTGTAAACAGTTCGTTTTCCTTGAGGTAGAAGTAGGGGTTTGCAATGGTATCAAACTGAGTTGCAGCAAAGCTGAGACTCTGTTCGTAATCAGCTACACTATTACTAATCGCCGTGTTTTCCAGGTCAATGAGGAAGTCATAATCTTCATGCTGTTCATTATCAGACTCACCGGTGTAGTGGCGTAGGTTGCTATAGGTTGTGGTATTCCCCAGTACCACTCGACCGATATTCTCAGGCTTTTGACCCAATATATCGTAGGCAAGGATATAGAGCATTCGCGCCTCATTGATACTCTCCCTGGTGTACTGACGGAAGAGCATATCTCCCCAGTCCAGGAGATTATCAATATAGTGCATGACGATCGCTTTCCGGTAGGCAATAGGACGCAGCGCTGCAATAGCATGAGGCTCGAAGGGGTCTGCAAAATACACCGCCAGTTGAGCGCTGTAGTTGTTCATCAAACCAAGGCGGTATTCGAGTTTTTTGACTATCTCCAGCACTTCCTGCATTTCACTCTTCCAAGTCACCAGGAGAGCTTTGTCGCTGTCAGTTTTGGCATTAGTAGTATTGAGGTTGCTAATAGCAGTCACTAGGTTCTGGAAAGTATTCCAATTTTCAATATTAGCAAGTTTGAGTCCCTGTGGATTCTTGTTAGTATCCGCTTCGTAAAGAGCCAGGTCAATTTTACCCAGAAAGACATTTTGATAGGGTTGTAAATCTGCTGCCAGGACTCCTAGAGCTATTTTGGCAGTTTGTACAGTTGTCTGTTGATTGTTTACAGGAACTTCCGTCGAAATCACGTCAAAAGCATCCAAGTCATTCCCCAGGGTACTCATAAGGGCATCAGGATCAACGGCGAGGAATGGCAAGAATTTCCAGTAATCGGAAATTTCTGTGGGATCGAAAATGTATTCATACCACTGTTTGGCATATTCAAACTTCTGGTCAGCGTTGAGAGTTTGTGCAATTAGGAAGGGTGCATGGAAAAATACTTCCCAGTAATAAAGACCGTTGGCACTGTTAAAGTCAAGATGACTGTTAGTTGGTTCCGTCGTAAACCTGTTCCGGTTCATCTGGATATTGCCAGGTGTGGAAGCAGCGAAGCTAATGGTGGGGGATTCATTAATCTCCTGGGTCGATATTTTTAACAGTCCATCAATACCATTAACAAACAGTATCTGATTGAGTTGTTCAGCAGTGCTTGACGTGAGGCGAATGACCTCGTACATGGCATCATTAATTTCGTAGGGTTTGGCTACGTTGGCACTGCTCATATCGTAGGAAATATAGGCATCTTTTTGAATCAGATACAGGGTTTCCTTGCCTTGACTATCAATATTTTTGAACGCAGCATCAAGGCCAGAAGCCCGGATCTCTTGGGGAATATTACCCCAACTGCCGGCAATGGAAGATGCGCTACCGAGAGCGATCGCTTGAGTGCTGCTTTCGGCAGCTGCATCCACGCGATAATAATTTGTACCTGAAAATAGGTAGACGTAATTGTTTAATACAAAGGCTGCATCAATATTACCCCCCTCCATAGATTTGGGGTAGCCACTATCAATATAACGAGGAATCGTATCCAGCACACTATTACCAGCGCTACTGGTAAGTGTGTAACGGTAATACTCTGTACTAACAATCAGATACAAGTAACCATTTGATACATAGGCTGCATCCACTTGCTGTGTAGTCTGTAGTTTTGTGAGGGAAAGCACACCCCAAACGTCCACTGTAGTGTGGTATTGATTGGTGTCACTACGGTAGTATTCCTGAGTATTATTGTTAAACAAGTAGGAGACATTATTACTGCTGTCATTTAGTGTGAAAGCAGCATCTATTTGGTTCCATCCTGCTTTTTTAGGGAAACCCTCATTATTTGTGGACAGGGTTTTAGGGTAGCCACTATCAGCTTTACTGGCAAAGTTGCCACTTTCATCCGGAGTAAACCGCAAGTATTGATCGCCTCGGAACAGATACAACGCATTTGCAGTGCCAAGGGTTGCCGTACCCATAAAGGCTGCATCAACTTTATTTTCCTGCCATATAGGGTTGCTCGAAACGGTATTCAGGTAAACTGGTAGACTGAGAACGGCTACATTACCTTTGTTACTATCTGTTCTTAGTTGAGTGAGAATTTCTTTGGGACTCTGACTGTTGTCAAACAGGTGATAAGTAGTCTCATTAGTGATAATAACAATGTAGCTACCATTAGCCGTAGTGAAAGCTCCTGTAACATTAACCCCTGTATCATAGAGGTAGGTGTTAGACCCAATGCCATCGCTACCAAAATCAACCCCTTGGTAGTTGCTCCAGGCTTTTGCTAGATAGTTGTTACCGTTACTGAGTAGCTGACTACCATCACCATAGGTGCTATAAAAGGCTAGGTGGTGCAAAACATTATTGGTGTCGGTATAGCTGAGACCAGAAGTCCAATTTTGGTCGTAAGAGTTTCCATCAAAAGGTCTAGGTGGCGATTGTACACCATCCGCTTTCACATAATTACTATGTCCTACAGCATCCACAATCCACAATCCACCGTCAATCACCATTAGACCTGTCAGGATATTGCCTTGACCAGTCACCTTGGGAGCGGAGTCACCAAAGATATTTTTCAATACCGTTTTAACCTTAGCGTCCTTTTGTTGACTACTGCTGCCGTCAGCGTTGTATACGGTGTATGCGCCATTGCTAATCAGGTGTAGAGTGTTTTGAAACACAGCAGCAATTGATATGGTACTGACTAGCCCTGCACTGTCACTGGGCAGGCCAAAGCTAGCTCGAATTGTGGCAATGCCACCGGTGTCACTACGCAGCACAGTTCCTGAAGTATTGTTAAACCAGAAGCTCACCTTCGAGCCATTGATAGTCGCAGTAAAAGCAGCATCAATATTACTCCAGCTATTGGGTATTCCACCAATCAATTCCGACAAACCTTTAGGTTCTTTCACCAAGAAAGCCAGGGGATCTTGACTATCTCTGTCATATTCATAGATTTGCCCATTTAGCGTTAGATAACTTGCACCATTGGCGACAAAGGCAGAATCAACATTACCGCTGGTTTGCATCTGGCTGGTGTCATCAATTCCCCAACGACTATTAATTGCAGCAGGCCCTGAGATGATATTGCCATCTGCAGAGACAGTGACATAGGTCTTATCCTTTAGGAAGTAGTAAACATTTCCACCTTGAGACACCTGCACCGCAGCCGTAATATTGCTATTGATAGGTATATTTGAGGTTCCACTCAGTGGGTTGAGAGTGGTATTGCTAGGTAATGCGATCGCATCGGGTTTGACCAAAAAACCGCAGCCATTGTGGTTATAAGCGAACCAGGGACCATCCATCGAATTAGCGGTGTAATTCAGCATTACTACATTGTCTTCTTCGATGTTTTCACTACTTGAAAACTCATTTGGGAAAAGCTCTTTGAATAGGACCTGTCCACGGTTTTGAATAGGCTGGGTGCTTGCCTCTTGAGAGTAAAGTTCAGGGGTTAGGTTAAAGGCTTTATAGTAAGGACCGTAGGTGGCTGAGGAGAAAGTTGTACCCAGGTAAAAGCGCACACTAATGTAGATGTTTTCGTACTCATGGTCACCCGATGCCTGCGTCAACTTGGTGGTATTTTCGACAAAAACATCCACATTAGAGATGTATAGAATATTCTTCAGTGCCGCTAGACCGTTAAAGGTAGTTTGCAGAGCCTGGGGTTGCGTCCAGCGCTTGTTCAAATTGTAGAAGGAATAGTAAACCTTCACTTCTTTTTGACTATTCCCTGAAGAACTGACTGTCTGCACACTATCACTATTTTTAGTGGTAGTTATTTGAGCGGAGGACGGATCTTCTGAACTTTCTTCTAAGACTGCCCAAAATACAAATACGCGATTAAAGGCAAACACTGGCTCGACACGGATGGCATCAATTGTGATTTGTAGTTCTTCCCAAGGCTCCCAAACCGCAGCAACGCTATTACCACCCACAAAAGTGCCAAAGCGATAAAAATAGCGCATGGGGTCAGTGCGAGTGCGACCAAAGAGTACCAGTTTTTTATCATTAGTACCGGAGCTATTATCATCATAAACATAGCCCCCAGCTATGGTTAGCTCTGATAGCTCGGTAAAGGTATCAAGGTACTTGAAGTATGCCTCTTCAATATTTATTTTAGTGAGTTCGCCTTGGGAAAGGCTTGCCTCTAGTGCTTCAAAAATATCAGTTTTGCTCTCGCGCAACTCTGGGCGAATATAGTTCTCTGGATACAAAAAGACTTTACGGTTGGCTTCCCAGACGCGGTAATTTTGCAGCCATTCCCACCTTTCCTTGAGAACTGTGCGCATTTCCTGTTGATCGCTGGCATCCAGTTGAATATCCTCCAGGTTCATAAAGTACCGATGGATATAAAGTTGGACGGCAGCGGTTGCTTCTTTAATGCGCGATGTTTCTGCAATGCTATCCATCTGGATATCAATGAGTAGTTTTTGATAGAGTTGTCGGGTGGTAGTAATCTCAACATCATTAGCGATGACATAGGGCACCAAAGCATCCCGTTTGATAGTGTTCACCTCATTGGTAATCTGCTTGACCAAGGTTTCATAATTGTTATTACAGTCCACTGCCACCAGCAAATCGTAAGCACCCGTAGCTGCATTGTTAAGATTTGGCGAACTGCTACCGTAGAGATTGACCCAAACATCTTTGTAGAAGGCGGACACATCTACCCGTAGCCGTTGGGTAGTAGCAAGGATATCGTAGAGGCGCAGTACCAGTTCCAGGTGGAAATCATCTTCAACCACATTCACCGGATCTGCCAGAAAAGCATTGTGCTGTTTAACCCAGCGAACCTCTTCCTTCTCGAAGCTAAAGATGGCAGCAAAGTGCATATAAGGTTCCCGAACCTCACCATTTGCCCCACTAACCAATTCTGTCAGGGTAAGATCGCCTCCAGTAAACCGTTGATTTAGGTCTTTGAAGCGACTAATAGCATGGATATCGCTCAAAAGATAATCAGACCATTCTCCCCAACGATAAGCCAGAACCTGCACCGGCTTCTCCTCATCATGGTCAGTCATATCCAGGTTGTAGGTAACGAAATATTCCCCGGTATGGAAATAGATTTCATCTTCAAATTTGAATACAGTATCAACGCCATCGGTTTGGAGGATGGTAGCATCCAGTTGAGGCCAAATTTCAATGATGTCGCGAGGAAATTCCTCATCTACATAGCGAGGATCGTCATAAGGGTTGAGGGCAAAGAGTTCGGCTGTGTCGCTGTAACGCACAAACTGTAGACCCTTGAAAATCAGTAATCCTCCTTCTTTGTCTACATAAGCTCCATCAATAGTCAGATCGTCTCCACCCATAAAGGTATTGTCGAGATAGCCCCAAACGTCGTTGATATTTCCTAAAGTATTGTTGTCACGAGCAACATGGAGATAAGTCTTCTCATTGAATAGCACCAAACCCAGGTCAGTAGAATAAAACGTTGCGTCAATGCCGTTGCGATAATCTTCAGGCAACTGCAATCCTTCTAAATTTAGATTCAGTATGTCTTTTTCTTCAGCATAGAAACTTTCCCCAAGAATTTTGGGATAACCCTCGTCGATATAGCGGTAATAGTCTCCCTGGTATTCATTCGCTACATCCTGCTTGACAGTATAGCGAATATATTGTTCGCCGGAGAACAGGTAGGTTACATATAAGTATTCCTCTGTTTGTGGATCTTGCGCTTCTACCACAAAAGCACTATCCACATAGCCTCCCTGGGTAAAGTTATTTTCCACTTGACCCAAACCATCAATGTCATAGACGACATATTTGTTTGGGCTACCGGTAAAGAGAGTATTGTCGGTAAAGAAGTATAGACAGCGCCCATTGTCTAGCAAACCCTTGAAGAACGGGGTGGGGTTGTCTGGGTCGTAGTCTGCTTCGAGATCGTCTAAATGCTGTTGAAATTCCTTGGTCATAAAGGCAAAAGCTGGCTCATCCCGTAGATAGGTACCAATTTCCTTGGGATAGCTTTCGTCCACATAACGGTAGTCGCTACCGCTATAGCGCACATAACAATCTCCGGCAAAGAGATAGGTACTGCGATCTGTAGGGTTCACCCAAGCAGCATCTACTCCCTCCTCAAAAATATTCTTTTGCAAACCCCAATAATCTTTGATATCAAAAATTTTCCACTCGTTATCATCGTTGTAAGTCGCATAACGTTCCTGGCTAAAAAGATAGACCTTGCTACCATTACCCACAAACCCAGATTTCAAGGTTTTGAAATCGGTTTTGTTAAAGGGAACGCCGGGATAAAGCAGCTCTAGGAGTTGTGGAGCGCTCCAGTTCTCGGTATTGAGATTAAAGCTGATAAAGTGGCGATCGCTGATAAATATCAGATTATCTTCATGGACAAAAATGGCATCAATATCCCCATTTGCCGGGTCAAAGCCTTCCCGCTTATAGGCAGTAGGAATATCCCACAGACTTTCATCTCCTTGGTCTAATCGACCTGTTTTCTCATAACTATCTTTGGTGTAGTGCAGATAACGGAAGTTACCGTTGGCATCGGGACGCTCAAACAAGTAGGTATCTTCTCTCCAGACATAGGCAAGGGCAACGTTATTGAGACCGCGCCATTTATCACTAATGCGTCGCGGAGGATACGTCACGGTACTATCAGTATAGTTTTCCGTGTCCGTGTTATACTCCACAAACCATTTCCCAGAAAATACATAGGTCACGCCATCCCGACCAACAAAAGCTGCATCAATGGTTTCCTGGTCATAAATCGGATTGCGCGATCGCCCCCAGACATCGGCAATATTAAAGCCTTGTTCTAACTCTACATCGTAGTATTTGTTCCCGGCAAACACATAACTCTTCCCATCGGTGCCATGGAGTACCGCATCAACATCTGTAATTGTTTTTTCATCAGCATTCAGGATATCCTCGGCTCGTTGCACCGTGCGGGGGGTAACTGCTTCCTTAGTTAACGTCCTGTCTTCCAAGTGATTAACTTTGTACCAGGTGTCGATGCTCGTCTCAGAGCGAGAGTCAAATTCGTTGAGCAACAGATAATTGACTCCCCCTTCCTGAGCAACACCTTTCACATTGGTAAAGGTGTTATCGTCATAGTGCTTGTAGTTGTCCTCATCTCCAATTACGACATGGAAGCTATTTCCCTTAAACAAATATACCTGGCGTTGGTCGGCAAAGGCAGCATCAATTCCTTCAGGGAAAGTTGTTTGTAACCCTCGGAAGCGGGGTTCATCTTTGAGACGGCCAAGAGAACGGGGATAACCCTGTTCAACAGCATCGTAGGTATAGTCACCGTCTTCATGGAGATAGCGGAAAAATTGATCTCCAGAAAACAGGTAGGTATGCTCGGCGGTCATGTCCACCAGTTGACCATTTTTGTCCTGTTCTTCCCACCGAGATTCCACTATTAGGGCAGCATCCACCTTACCCGTCCGTTCAATATTGTTCCGCACTTTACCCCAGAACTTACGAATCAAACGGGGATAGCCATAGTCTACCTTGCGCAGTTCAGCATCTGAAAAGCGTAGATATTTGGAGTCATTTGATGTCTCTTCTTTGTAGAACAGATAGGTTTTGCCATCTTTACCCATAAACCCGGCGACGACTTGTTCATTATCCAGACCTGTCACCGTCCGATCCCATTGCTCCGAAAGGACTTTGGGTTCAGACCACCAGCGATTTATGTGTTCATACTCGATATAATATAATTCACCATCAGAACCAGTGTAGAACAGATATACTTTACCTTCTGCCCCATTCATCACTGCGTCAATCTGGAAATTCCCATCCCCATTGGTGACACTATTGGGTAGACTCCAGAAGTCATCGTTCACAGTTGTAGGAAAAACTTCGATTTCATCAACATCTGGTCTGTTTGCCAGCACTGTTTCAATCACACGAGCATTAGGATCTTCTTCATCTACCTCCAGATAATCGTCCTCATCCTTACGCAGGGTAGAATAGCGCACATAAACGTTTTCATCCTCGCCATTCGTACCAAACAGATAGGTTTTATTCCCCAACACAAAGGCACCTGTAACCTCGGTTAGTCCCTCCCAATCTTCTGTGATTTTCCGGGGAAAACCGTCATCCACCTGAGAGTAATCACTCCCGGAGTAGCGCACATATTGTTCCCCTGAGAATAGATAAGTGTAGCCATCTAAACCTACAAAGGCTGCATCAACCTTGCCAAGATGCGCAATATCATTAGCAACCTTGCCCCACATTTCCCTGGTTTCTTGAGCTGCAGAGGTTCTGCGAGTTCCATTGCGGTTAATGGTGATGGTGACATACTCATCATCCCGGAACAAATAAATAGTATCGTCCCAACTACCAAGCGCCGCATTAATGCCAGAAACAAATTCATCAGGCAGGTCAGTAAATTCCTGGTGTATTCCTTTGGGATAACCGTCTTCTGGCTGTAAGTTTGCTAGCTCAATGCTGCCAACATATTTCGCTACTTTATTCTCCAGGAACAAAAAGTAGTTGCCCTGACTAGCTAAGACCGCATCAATGTGGGTGGGATGACCAAAGTTATATTCCCGATGTCCCCACTTTTCGGCTACGGATCGCACCTGACCATTCTCTGAAGAGACATAGCGATCGCCTAAGAAGGCATAGCTATAATTATCTACCCCATCAAACAGAGGACCTAGATCGCGAGAGAAACTCTTAGGAAGTTGAATAGGAAGATTTTCATCGTTCCAGTCTTCAGCGATAGATTTGGGATAACCCCGATCCACCTTGAGGTCAGAAGAAAGGTTAGAACCTACAGAACCTAAATCTGAATACCGCACATATTTATCGTTAGCAAACAAAAACAAGCGCCCTTCTGTATCCACATAAGCAGCATCGATCATCTCTAGATTTTCAAAGTCGTTATCGACCTGACCAAAGTTATTTTGGCGCCTATCCCAACTATCGCTATCCGCATACCGGACATAGTGGAACTCGTCACTAACAATAACCCATGTACCGTGGCGATCGATAAAAGCTGCATCCACTTTGCTGATATTCTCTTCTTCTTCTGCAAACAACTGACGAATGGGGTCTTCCTTCAGGTGCTTCTGCAATTCTTCGTCTTCTTTTTGGCGGTCTATTAAGTCTCGATCATCTTCATTATCTAGGTCGATGTCTTTTTTATCAATTAGGATGTAGTCTTCGGCGAGGTATATCCAATAATAATCATCCTTGAAGATATAGAGCAACTCTTCCGTTTCCAAGAGAGCATCCACACTGGTAATCGGATTGCCATTGCTATCATCAGGCAAAATCATGTCTTCAGGGAATTTATCCACTAGATCCTGATCTTCCAGAGCTAGCTCGATCTCGTTAAGATCCAACTGTTGTTGTTTGATTAACAATGCTAACTGGCGAATCCGTTTCACCGCCTGGGTGTAGTGCATATTCTCAGGCAGTTCATCCAGATGTCCTAAAGCATTAGCATCTTCTAATAACGGTCGCAACCAAGCGAAATGTAAATTGTCTTCGGTCTTAAATATCTCTTTAGACAAGGCTTTGACTGCATCTGCATCAATTCCTAGTACCCCTTGTAACTGTTCGACAATCGCGTTCTGCTGAGACTCACTGTTATCTTTTAACGCTTTGTCAACCGCTTTTACTGTCCCATCAATAGCTTGCGCCACATCGTACAAGATAAAGAAAACTTCTATGCTGTAATCTTCAAAACCAGGGATACTGAAGGTTGCTGCATTTTCTGGTATCAAGAAGAATGGAACTTGCTCGGAGTTCAAGAGACCTCGATCGTCCAGTACGCCAATTGCGGTTAAGTTTTGCTTTAAAGCCTGGATTTCCTCAGCATCAAAGTCTAAAGCTGTTAGCTTCTGTTCCGGGATGCGATATTGGTCAGCATAATTGACGATACCTGCGAGATGATCAAACACGATCGCCGTCTGACTCTCACCAAAGTAGGATCGTAACTTGAAACTGTCGCGGTTGCTCTCCTCTTTAAAAAATGCAATGGCTTCAGGATTCAATTCATGATCATTTAGATACGGTTTCTGGATATCTTCATAAACCCAGTAGGATACTGCTTTGGCTGCAATTTTACCCAATTCTCCGCGATCTATCTGTAACCAAGTCTCTTTGTCAGCAGCAATGGCATCCTTCAATACTTTGCAAATTGCCTCGCGATGGGGATAAAACTTGAGAGCTAGCTCCATCATCTGCGGTGTTTCAGCAACAATGCGCATCTTGTCAATGACAAACATCTGCTTGTCAATGTAGCCGCTCATATGGAGATTATGGATCAAATCTTGGAGCGCTACCGGCTTTAAATCCAGTTTTGCAAACATCTGTTCGCTGATTTTTACCTTGCTAGCTGCAAATTTATCAATTTGTACCTTGAGAAGTTGGTAAACCTGACCCCTTAGCTCTCCAAATCCAGTATATAATTCAAACTCGCTAGCATTGCTCCCATCACCGAGCATTTCTACATCGGTAGCAAAGCCTTCCTCATCAATGTAGCCATTGTAAATCAGAGTATCGTAAAGTTCTCGCACCTCTGCTGCCGAAAGACCGAGTTCCTCAAAATCTGATTTAAACACCTGGATTTCAATGGTGTCGCCTTCCTCAAGTTGGGCAGCTACTTCTTCTTGGTAAACGCGGTGAAAGATATCAAACACAGCCTGCTGAAGATCGCTGAAATCATACTCCAACATGAATTCGTGTAGAGGTGGCAAATCGTTATTCTCCATGTTAGCAAGCAGAATTTTTCCACTGCCATCGATCGCTTGATGATTAACAAGATTCTTGAAAATTTTCTCTTGTAACTTTGTCTCAAGCTGCAAATCAACAAATTCGTAATCGTAAACCTCTAGCAGTTGCTCAATAAAGTCATGGGTAAGTTCCTGAATCTCACGAGCTTTATAGGCCATCAGGAGATGATGACGTTCCTTCGGAGCCATCAGCATACGCTTGTGGAGCATATCCTGCATTTTGTATTTGTATACACCATGCTTTTTCAGCTTTTTATGCTTTTTATACTTTTTATGATGACTCCGCTTACAATTCCATCGAGGTTTGGCTGGTTCCATCTCCCGGTAGCGCTCTTTAATCAGGCTAAAGGCAAAGTGGGAAGCTCGTTCATCGCCGAGGGCTTCAGTGAGGCTATTGGGACCGATCTCTCCCGCCTTAAAGCTTTGCAACAGAGTATTATAAAGGGCAAGATCCTGAGCTTCCTGTGCCTCTTCCGCCTTGTCAGTCATGGGGGCACCATTAGCGATCGCCCACAACATTTCCGCCGAATACCCAAACTCCTTCATCCATTTAGTCAGAGCTATGAGAGATTCAAACAGCCAGAGCTTGTCGCCAATATTAGAGGTGGAGCCAGTAATTACGATAGATGAAGTCTTATCGTTGAAGTATCCTCCAACATTTTTGGTATCTTCAGTGTAGGTTTTAGATCTACCTTGGAAGTTTTCGTCCTCATATAGAGTCACAGTCCAGCCCTTAGGTATTTTCAGCGAACCCATTCTCTTCTCATCGACAGGGCTGAATTCTGAACGGTTGTATTTGCCTGGAAGCATTTTCTGGCTTCTCCCCCGGTACTTAGTACGTTGATAAACGATCGCATGGGAAGTTGTGGTGTCATCAGCACGAGTGCTATAGCCATCCATTAAAATTTCAAAGCACTTTTGGGTAATTGGTGCATTGTACACAAAGTAATTATGGGGATCGTATCGACCGATAAAAGGGTCTTGTTCTAACAAGTCAAAGAGAATGAACAATTCCAAGAAATGCACATCCAAGGCATCAGATAAAGCTCGAATGCGGTACAGAACATTTAGCAATTCCCATTCGTAGCTGCTATCTTCCCACAAACTGCGATCGGCGACCTCTTCAAACTCTAGCCGTTCGGTAATATTAATTAGGTCTGTTTCAGTAAAACCCAAGGCATGACGCAAGCGTTGGCGATACGTATCATTGTCATCGCTGAACAAGTCATCGTAATACTTGATGGGGGTATAAGTTTTATAAGTGGTTTCTTTATACTGTTCTGGAACTTCCCCCGTTTTACCCTCAATGTGAAAATATTTTTCATCAATAGATACGCAGGGCAAGTTAAAAATTCGGTTGAATTTATCCTGGGGGAGATCGTTGTTTGTTCGCCCTATATAGGATATCTGGCTCAGGATCGCCACAACGGTATCGATGGGCTTTTCTAGGGTTTTGTGGATATAAACAACCTGGGCAATATAGACCAAGGTCTCCTGACTCAGGGTGGGTGTACCCCTCCCATCCTGACAGCAATGGCGCAGAATACCATCTAATTCGGTAAAGCTCAAACCTGTTTTCTGGGCTAGTCGCACAAAGCGACTGGTGCGGTCAAACCAAGCAATAGGTACATCACTGGGGGTGCCACTGCCGATGCTGTACCATTCCAACTTAGTCTCGTCGGTACTGAGCGCAACGTAGCCTTCCCCTGCTGTCGTGCCAGTGTTAATGTAGAAAGTCTCACGACCCGCTTCAACAATAGAATGGTTAGACGGCTCAATGTAGAGATTTTGGTACAGTAGTTCCAGCATCTCCTGGGCTTCTAAATCTGTGCTCTCCATAAAGGTAGAGACTGTAGACAGATTGACGATCGAACTACTATCTGTATAGCCGTAGTATGGGGCGACTGATTCTTCTGTAACTGTAGTTGTTGGTTCTAAAAGTGCAGTCCACTCTGTCTCTGACAATCCCAAATATTCCCGTGCCACAGTAGTGTAATCTGTATCGGTAGCAAAGAGGCGACGTAACTCATGGGCAGAAATTCCCAAATGATGCAGATGGTTCTTAACTTTTTCGTTTTCTAAGGAAAACGGCATATTGAAGGGGTATGTCGCATTTTCCAGCTCTGTATAGACATCATCAGTGGTAGCAGTTTCATCCAGATTTATTAGGACTCGTCCTTCCAGTATTTCGTTAACAATATCAAGATAGGGAATCAGAGTAGTCGTATTTTCTGCGTCGAGATCGATGTTGTAGATATCATCTCGGCGAGCTTGAAAGTCGATAGTGCTGGAGTCAAACTCATCATCCAATAGTTGTAGTAAGTCAACTAAATAAGCTGCTGGAGAATAAACTGAGCGGAATTCGTCACCTTTTTTGAAGTCGATGTTGCCGAACAAATCTGCATAATTGGGGATATTGGTTAGCATTCCCATGTTGGTTACGTCCTACTAAATTTTTTCAGTTAAATTATGGATCTAGGGGTGTTTAACGCTGAAGACCAGCGGCGCGGGTGTGTGGCTCTAACTGCTGCACGCGAGCCATATATTGCAGTGTAACAGCTTTACGCAGGGCAAGGGCGCGGAGGTACACCTGTTCAGCTAATGTCCTTTCATTATTAAAGAGTTCGAGGTTTTTTTGGATGAAAACTTTTTTCGGTGTGCTAGCAATCTGCAAGGAGGATTGAATACCGTTTTTTAACAGAGCTTTGGCGAGATCGTCTCGACCTGGTGGGACAACCCGCAGCATCCGTTGGTAAGCTTTCAGTTGCTTGACTAGGCTCTCTTTTTCATCTTTTTTGAGCTTTGGCCATTTGTATTTTTCGATATTTGAGGTATGCAGCAGATCGGCTGTGCGAAAGTCTATCTCTTCGTTTTTTTTCAGGAAGGCGTTGAGTTTTCCGATATCGATAGGAGTTGGTGTTGGGTATGATTCAACAGATTGTTTTGCCATGGTCTCAATCCTCACCTTACTACAATAAATTTAAAATCAGCATAAATTAAAACACTATAGGAGTATGAAGGCGTATTCTAAAGTTTGATATTTCAGATACATCAAGCTGGGTAATTCTCGGTAAAATCAGGAAATACCGTTCATAGCAATGTAACAGCACAACCATCAAGGTAAGCATTATATAGCAATGCTTTGAGGAAAATCCCCAAAGCACCTTTTCAATCTCTCGGTATTGAGCGATCGCAATGCGGACATTTAAAATGCTTCGACTTAATATAGTAAATATATAGTAAATATTTACTATATTAACCTTGTTTATTATCGTTGCTTGGGTATCGTAACATAGGTCGCCATATCGGAGATCCATAAGTAATTTTCTTGAAGCTTAATCTATACTTTTTAATCAAGATAACCTTGCTCTATGAGAAATTACTGTGACTTGAATCCTAGTTTTTTATGATTTTTGTCACCAAAATTAGTTAATTTCTTTAACTATTTGTAACAGTTTGGAAATTTAATTTTCTTATTGCTAGTAGATCACAATATATGTTAAGAGTAATATTTTTCTAGAAAAACAATTAACTAGAGTCTTAACGATAAGACTAAAAAAGTACGCTACATATAGCGTACTTAGGTAAGTCCTGTATAAATTAGCTCTGAATTCCTGATACCTATGATCTAAATTAATCAGGATACTTTATGGTCTAAGTATTCTAAAGTATCCTTTAGTAATCCTAAATAGGTTGTAACATTTGATCGTAGGGGTTTGGTCTCCAAACCCAAACATACAGAATATTTCTGGCAAATGATGTACAAGGTAAATGTTCATTTGATCGTAGGGGTTTGGTCTCCAAACCCAAACATACAGAATATTTCTGGCAAATGATGTACAAGGTCATTTCAGTTATCAGTTATCAGTTATCAGTTATCAGTAGAGAGTGAACCTCCGACTAAAATCAAAGACTTGAAATACTAAATTAAATATTTTTTTCATCCCCTATCCAAGGGGAGGCGCATACCCTCATTTATATAGGGCATCTTGCCCGCATCGGGGTGTACCTCACAAACAACAAAAAGCGCTGTATAAGGGATTTGGAAACCAAACCCCTACAGTTTTTTTCCAGCAACCCTAAATGATTGCTATTTGAAAATTAATTCACAGCTTGACAATATTCTTCATAAACACCATCAAGCAATAAATTCAAAGCATCTACCGCTTTTGCTGCTGCTGCTAATGCTTCCTGTTTTTCCGCATCAGTTTCACATAGTTTTACTAATGCTTCTTTTGTAACTTTGCTGTGAATTTCATCAGCTTTTTCATGTACTTTAAAAAATGCCAAAGCTGCTTCAGAATCAATACCATAAAATTCTTTCAAACCAGCTATTTTAGTAGTAGCAACTTCGGGAATTTGTGACTCATAAGCATAAAGAGCAGCTAAACCTTTAGCAGGATTTTCACTCCGAGCTAATTCCTTCAGAATACTTACAGATTCCTTAGTTTTTGCTAAATGTTCCCGCTCTTTAACTGCTTCTCTTTTTACACCCAAACCTTCAGCAAAACGTAACCATAATTCAGGGTGATTTGCTGCTCCCATTTCTTCTTCAATCAAATTTTCTAAGAGCATTTTCCGAATTTCTAAATCATCACAAGCTGCATGAGTAGCACTAACATAAGTAGGGAAATAATGAACTTGTAGATAATATTCTTGAGCGTACTCTTGCAACATTTCTAAAGATAATTTTCCTTCATTCCACATTTCATAGAATGGGTGCTTAAGTAAATGTTGTTTTTCAATAATGTCGTCTAGTAGGGAAATGAACTCTTGTGCAGTCATTTGTTTGTCTTGAAGCAACATAACTTATTCGCTTAATTAATGGTTAGATATGGATAGTAGCACAATTTTCTGAATTGTCAAGAAAATCAAATACTTTTTTAATAAACTAAATTACCTCGTGAATATTTTATCTATTTATCTGTAATGTTAAACATTTCCAAAAATCCACAATCAAATCAATTATTATTCATAAATTATCAATTTTTAAGCATGAATTATAGGCAGTTTTTTCCTGCTTCAGATAAACTAGCAAGAATGGTATTTTTTTTGCGAATTTTTTGTAATTCATCTCCATATAATTTAATATTTGCATATTGATTTAGCCAAGAATAAAGTTTAATTGCTATTAAACCCAAACCCATAGGTTTAGAATTAAAACCTGAACGTAAATTTTGACGAAGTTGAATTAAAGTGAAACCTTGCTCAAGCAAAAAAGGAACAATATCAATTAATTCCTGAGAAATATTTTGTGGTTGGAAACTAGATTCTGGGTTTGCTTTTAAAGTAAATCTGCGACGACGCTGATAGTGATGCTGCCAAAACCAACGATAATGATCATTATATGCTTCATCAGTATCAACAATAGAGTCTGAAATTTCTATAGTATTAGAATTTTCCCAATATAGCTTTTCTGCAACTACAAATACTAAATCACAATACAGATTATTAAAGTTTGGAAAAGTGTCTCCAGAAACCCAAAAATTTATATTGCCAACTTGGGGTGACATTTGAGTAATGTGACAGTAAGTATGAAGAAACTTTGGATTCCAAACATAGGGATCTTGATTACCATTTGTGTTGTCGTAGTAAACTCTCGTAGTTTCAAAGTCTGAAACTACACGAGAAGGGTGATAAATAAGATAACCACTCAAAATTATATATCTCCTAAAAATTTAATTTCTAGAATATATTTTAATAATACTATATTCTGGTAATCGCTTATGGTATTACTCCTGCTTAACAACTACTCGATGTTCTTGACTCAACAATAAAATACCCGCAGTAACAATAAAAATACCCAGAATTTGCAAACCATTAATATTTTCTTGAATAGTTAACCATGCTAAAATTGCTGTTAGACTGGGGTTAATTGCACCAATAGTTGCTGCAGTAGTAGCACCTATCAACTTAATTCCATAATTAAACATTAAATGACCACTCAAAGTCACGATCGCTGACAAGAAACCACCAACCCACATAGGAGTCCAGTTAAGATCCGCATTGTCTCCCTGCCAAATTAATAAACTTGTAGCAGATAACCCTAAAGCAGTAGCAAAACTAATCCAAGTAAACGGAACCGGATGTATACCTTCAAAACTTTTTTGGGCATTTACAGTATAGAGAGCATAAGCAAATCCAGAAGCAATGCCAAAAATCACTCCAATTCCGTTGTAACTATCGGATGTTGTCTGAGTATAAGGAATAGTCAAAAAAGTACCGACTAACACAACTACCATTACCATCCAGCGAAACTTTGTCGGAGGAATACCTAAAAATCTCCAAGAAAGCAGCGAAGTGAATATCGGGTAAGTAAAAAACAGAGTTAAAGCAATTCCAGTTTCGATCAAACCGATAGATATATAAAGTAGTGCTAAGTATAGAAACATCAACACTCCACCAAGGAGCGATCGCCCCAGTATAGGACGTGCTTCATTATTTCCTAATGCTCGAATATCTTGCCAAGTCAGCGGGTAAAGTCTTGCCGCAAAGGATGCCATTAATGGAACTACTAACACCATCCGCATAAACATTAATAGAAAAGAATTTTGTAGGTTTGGTATAACAAACCCACCTGTGGTAAAAATTCCTAAAATTGTTTGTTCATTGAAGAGAATTCTTACAATGACATTTTGGAAACAAAAACAGAATGATGCCAGTAAAACAATGATAAAACCAAACATATATTCAATAATTAATAATTAATAATTAATAATTAATAATTACCTCTTCTTATAAAGAAGAGGATTGGCTAAAAGGAATTTTTTTTTCTTCTCTTGGTTGATTGGATATGGCGCTTGCTAGCGCAAAGCTCCGCTTTTCATGTCGCGACAGCGAAACGCGTAGCGTCCCGGAGGGAAGGAGACCTCGCCATCCCTCAACCGCTTTTTTCTCCATGAATGGAGAGGCTTTATACCTTTATTTTCCGGTAAAAGAAGTCAGGAGTCAGGAGTCAGAAGTCAGAAGTCAAATTATTGCTATGACTATATTTGATAATTTGAGAATGTCCACCCTTAAGAGCGGGGTTTAAATAAAGCGCAGTTTTCAGACTTAAAAAAATTAGTTGTATAACCAGCAATTGCATCTACATTTTCCCACAATTGATAATCAAAACTTTCTAAATTGAAATAACCACCATCTTTTGAAAATGCTATAGCATTTCTCATAAAGATGAGGTACAGTTACGATCCCCCTAAATCCCCCTTGAAAAGGGGGACTTTGAAGACTCCCCCCTTTTTAAGGGGGGCAGGGGGGATCTAAAACTGTATCTCACCAATTTGAGAAACGCTATACCAGATTTTATATGAGAAATAATTCCTCTACTATCCTCAAACTCCTATCCTCTACAAGTATAAAAACACTGCAATATTAAAGAGCAAAAAAAATAAAAAAGGACGACAAACTTATATTTGTCATCCTTTATTTTTTAGTACCCCCAAGGGAATTCGAATCCCTGTCGCCTCCGTGAAAGGGAGGTGTCCTAGGCCTCTAGACGATGGGGGCTTGTTTTTTTCTTTTCACCTTTATTACTATAGCCAATGCCTAAATAAATGTCAAGGGGTATGAAATTTTTTTTTCGTCACTATTTGGCCCCATTGAACGAAGTCAGAAATCAGAAGTCAGAAGTCAGAAGTTATTTTTGTAACGGGGATTTAGGCCCCGCTCCAAAAACATTTTGCCTTAAAAGTCCTTGCTCTAAACCCAATTATTTGGGTCAACTATTAGTATTAAGGGTAGAAGCAAAAATCTTGCTTTGTCTGGGTTTTAGGCTTTTGATGTGGGAGCGCCCAATATTCGACTGCTATGATAGCGCTTGAAAACTTTGGCTTTACCAGCTTTTAACAATGACCTAGCCATGGCAGGTTTGCATGGTGCTAGGGGTTTTTCTGGGCGTCAAGTACGAATACATAATTGCTTGAATTGGACATTGTTGCGTCCCTCCTACAAAAAGTGTAAAGTTGGCCTCGCCTAAATAATTAATAATGAATAATGAATAATTAATAATGAGAGAACTCTTTAATTATTAATTACAGCAGATTCAGCGTGTTATGAGGTAAATATATTATAAAAGCTTTGTAGCACAGCCTTCTAGGCTGTTACAGTCGGACCTCACCGAGTAAGAAATCCGCTGTATTAATTATTAATTAATAATCAGAAAACTCTTTAATAATTAATTATTAATTATTAATTATTAATTATTAATTATTCAACTAGCTTTTCAAATCTCTTTGCCTGTTTAATGCCAAACAATAGAGGTCGGAACTGGCCGCGCATCCCGACGTATTGTGAGCCAGTGCGGTCTTGGGGTCTCCCCAAGTGGAGCAACTGGCAAACCCTTTAGGGTGACTAAAATAACGTTTACTTGAAGAAAGTGGGCTGGACTAACCATTTAAACACTAATAAGTGTTTTGATTAGATTTGTGGTTAGTCTGTAAAGCCATCTGAGCTGATATACCATCGTTCTGGTCTCCAAAATACCATAAAACAGCAGCAGCCTCAGCCCGACTCACTGTTTTATCTGGCCTAAATAATCTAGTATAACCAAAAACCCGGCGAATATTAGAAAAATCATTATTAGCATCTGCTAATACTGCCCTTAAAGCACCAGGGTCAATTTTAGAAGCATCTCGAAAATCCCAAGCTGCCTTAACTTTCTCTATTGTAGCTTCTGGTAATGGCTTCCTAAAATCTAAAGGCACTTTCCACAAGATTAAATCCTCACGGGTTAAAAAATCATCTGGGCGAAATTTGACCACATTAACATCCCCAGATAAAGGACTAGGAATTAAACCTGATTCTGCCAAGCCTTGAATTATAGCAAAATCGGGGTCAGTTTTTGGCACATCTTCAAAAATTGGTTTTTCATTTGCTCTAGCTAATCGGATATGTTTGGCAGGATTATTAGCAAACATCTCATTATTAGCGGTTACTAACCATCTAGCATATATACGCCGACTCACAAGGTTTTGAGGTTCAACTAAAATATTAGTAGCGTCGGGATTATCTTGATTTTTAGGTTGTTGTTGCTGAAATACTCGAAGTTTGGACAAATCTGCAATGTATGGACGTAAACCTGTAGGGACATCCCTAAGAGCTTTTTTTAATACAGGGGACTCTAAAGGTGTGGGGATAGGTGCTGGAGGGATAACATTAAGGGGAGATGGTGTCGGTGTAGGTAGTGCTGCTACTGTTGGAGTCGGTAAAGGTGTAGGTAATATTTCGGGGGATAGCTGAGTTTCTGGTTGAGGGTTTGGTGACCAAGTTGAGATGGCAGAAGGTTCAGATTTATCTGGTAACTCAGAGTTAGGTTCTGAGGATATTTCTGAGGGAAAATTATTTTTTAACTGGGGATCTGCTGCAAAAATTTGCTCTAGTTCTTTGCTTCCAGGATTATTGGCGCAACTACTTATAGAAACTAATAAACAAATAGTTAAACTGGCAAATATAGGAGGTTTATTTAAAAACATATTCATAAAAATCAATTTACTTAGTATTTTTAGAGAGAAAATAAATACCTCCCCAAAACCCAAAAGCTACAAAAGTTGATCATCTCAAATTGCTCTAGGAATTTCTATAAAGATTAAAGAGTGAGGTACAAAATTTTCGGTTTTCCAGAACATCTAATACAGGAAATTAAAAAATAACTGTACCTCACTCTTACTGAGAAACTCGATCAGATAGTCTTACAAATAATGAAAGCTAATTTGGGAGAATTAGAAACTTAATTTATCCTGAGTTCAGGATAAGCTGAAAACCTGATTTTTTTACTTGCTAATTCTACTATTTGGTGGAGGTGATTAAATTATTTCAGGACACTTAAGTTGAATAATTGCTCTTAATCCAATTAGCCATTCTATAAATATTAAGGATTTACCTGATGCAAATTATCTAGTTTCTTTGACTTTATTTTATTGCTCTTCGTCTACCTGTTTTTCTACTCCTTCCTCTGCTCCTTGCTCAGTTTTTTCTTGCTCTTGTAATTGTTTGAGGTGGATAGTATTTACTTGATTAATAAATTTAGCCATAGCATCTCTTGTCGTTTTGTAACGTTCCTTTTCTTCGGCATTACGAGGAATTCTATAACCTGTAGTTACCCCTAAAAGAAATTTCTCTTGTTCCGCTTCTAAAAGTTCTATAGCTCGATTAGAAGATAACCATTTGTCTTCAAAAGGAAATGAAGTTGAAAGACTAGCAACAATAGAAGCGATCGCTGGAAATATTACAGGTAACCAATTTAGCCAAACTGGACCTGTGTCTAATTTATCAACCAAAACTAAAAGCGGAGTAACTCCAGAAAAAATTATTGTTACGATCTGTAGTAGATAGTAAAAAAATCTTGACTGTACACGAGTCTTTTTGTAGTCTTCTATTAACTCTTGAGTATAGCTTAAAGCTGTTTCTACTCCTTGCATTATCTGTATACTTTTTGGGGAGTCTTCTAGTTGGGAAACATTGATATATATGTCTCTTGCCTTAAGTACATTATAATCTCTTAGTTTCTTAGTATATTTTTTATTTAATTCACTATTAACAGGGAGTAAAAAAATAAACAAACTAATAGAAACTACTAAAATGATCAATAATTTAATCTCACCTGGGAATAAAAAAGTAGTAATACATGAGGTAATAGCAATAACCAAAGAAAGATATGCAAGTATTCTTAGAATTGGCAATATACCAGGGCTAGGTAGTTCATATTTAGAGGTATCTACCTGGGGATTTTTTGACTGAGAATCAATTATTTCAGAACTCGTATCAGTTGAATTAGTCATAATCTCCTTTTTTATTCAATAACTACTTTATAATACACTATTTTGGGTATAACAGTCAATATCAAACTATCTTTAAAGTCTCCTTGATTAGACTGAATTAATTGCTTATATTCTCAGAATATTGGATAAAATATTCTCAAAAATAATTTTGCTTGAATTGGAGATAATAAGTATCAAGAAAATTTAATGACAATATTACTAAGTTATATAGCAATCCTAAATAGTTGCGGGTAATCAAAAACTAGAAATCAACTCCGAAAGTCTTACCTATTGCCAATTGCCTATTCCCTAAAAGCAGTGAGATTCTTATACACAAATATATTAGAGGATTGTTATAGCATAAACTTTTAATTTAGTTTAATTGAATATCTGCTGCCACACTCTTGCCATTCCCCAAAAAATTACATCAGGTGCATCTATAATATTCGGAGCTACCTCAGGAAATAGGGTTGTCAAATGACTCAATAGTATAAGGCGATCGCCTCCAGTCAATACTATTTTACTGTCAGGAAATTCTTCTTGCCAAGATACAATATAATTTTTCATACCTGCCAATATGGTATAAATTATCCCACTTTGAATTGCTGTTGCTGTTTGTTTTGCCCATTTTGGAGGTAACTCTACAGGTATATCAATTGATGGTAACATAGCTGTTCTTGTTGCTAAGGATGATAATTGCAATTTTAGCCCTGGTAAGATAGCTCCTCCCACTATTTTTTTTTGGACATCAGCACCAGTAAAGGTAATTGCTGTACCAGCATCTATAACTAATATAGGCCAACCAAGGTTTGTACCTCCACCCAAAACTGCTAAAGCTCTATCTATTCCGAGAGTAGGATAAAGTCCTTGGAGTGGCAATTTATCTAAAGTAATCATATCAGAGTTAGGATAAGTTTGCCAAAGTGCTGTTTGTTCAGGAACTACTGATGCTATTAACAAAGGCATCCCATGATTGAAGTTTAGATTTTTAGTTTCTAATATATTTTTGAGTGATTTTTCTATTCCCTTTTCTTCATTTATATTAGATTTAATTTCCTTTTGTTGAAGATGGTTAGTATTCCAGGCATTCTGAAGTATTGCATCAGCAAAATAACCAAAATGTAATCGGGAATTTCCAATCATTAAACCTAACCATTTTTGATTTTTAGACATAGAAAAATTTAGTTAATTTATCATTACGATTATCTAATTTTTGGGCAACCATTAGAGATTGGGTGCGTATCCTACTTGCCAAAAATATAATGAACAGGTGAGATGGTTATTCTCAAAAACTATCCTCTAAATTAATATATAAATATCTAATTCAATGAACATACAAAATTCCTCTGCTACGAAACTATTAAACTCATCATTATTTCTGCTACAAAAAGAACTTCTGAATTCTGAATTCTGATACTAATTCACTTTAAAAATTTCATTTCAGTTATCAGTTCTTACTTTTGACTTTTAACTTTTGACTTTTGAATTGTGAATATTCCGGTTTCGAGTCTGTCAAATCTGAGGTTTGACTTTTGACTTTTGAATTGTGAATATTCCAGTTTCGAGTCTGTCAAATCTGAGGTTGAACTTTTGACTTTTTACTTGTGAATATTCCAGTTTCGAGTCTGTCAAATCTGAGGTTGAACTTTTGACTTTTTACTTGTGAATATTCCAGTTTCGAGTCTGTCAAATCTGAGGTTGAACTTTTGACTTTTGAATTGTGAATATTCCGGTTTCGAGTCTGTCAAATCTGAGGTTGAACTTTTGACTTTTGAATTGTGAATATTCCAGTTTAGAGTCTGTCAAATCTGAGGTTGAACTTTTGACTTTTGAATTGTGAATATTCCAGTTTCGAGTCTGTCAAATCTGAGGTTGAACTTTTGACTTTTGAATTGTGAATATTCCAGTTTCGAGTCTGTCAAATCTGAGGTTGAACTTTTGACTTTTGAATTGTGAATATTCCAGTTTAGAGTCTGTCAAATCTGAGGTTTAACTTTTGACTTTTGAATTGTGAATATTCCGGTTTCGAGTCTGTCAAATCTGAGGTTGAACTTTTGACTTTTGAATTGTGAATATTCCGGTTTCGAGTCTGTCAAATCTGAGGTTGAACTTTTGACTTTTGAATTGTGAATATTCCGGTTTCGAGTCTGTCAAATCTGAGGTTGAACTTTTGACTTTTGAATTGTGAATATTCCAGTTTCGAGTCTGTCAAATCTGAGGTTTAACTTTTGACTTTTGAATTGTGAATATTCCAGTTTCGAGTCTGTCAAATCTGAGGTTTAACTTTTGACTTTTGAATTGTGAATATTCCAGTTTCGAGTCTGTCAAATCTGAGGTTTAACTTTTGACTTTTGACTTTTGACTTGTGAATTTTTGAGCCTGTCAAATCTTACTTTTGAATTTTGAATTTTGACTTTTGACTTCATTAGCGAACTCCTACACCTAAACCAAAAGTATATATAGCAACTGCTCGATCTTGCATATTAAAAACTACTTTAATTCCTGTTTCATCAGGATTCATCCATTTATAAGCATCCTTAATTTTATCTCCTTCTTCCGGTTCATCTGGCACTACTTGTTCTCTATCAACTAAACCCCGTTGATAAGCATTAGCATTGATTTGCATTTCCCTTGCTTCTCTGGATTTTTCAAAAGTTTCTGGGTCAAATTCTGTATCTAATTCTCCTTCCTTTCTCAAGATATTTCTAATTTCTTGATATGTCATTCCTAGCTGCAATTTTTCATACTTTTCTTGTGTAATTGAATAAACTGGTTTGGGTTGATTCCAGAAAGGATTACCAAAATTATAAGTATTCATATTTTGGGTTCTAATAGTCACCACTTTCTGATTAGAATCAAAAATTATAGTCATGCTTGTACCATCAGGATTAAGCCAAATATATTCAGTAGTATTAGAATTAGTTAAAGGATTATCTCTAGTTGGCTGTTTTGTACCTCCACTGCCAATAATTTTTCTCACTTCATCATAAGTCATACCAACTTTGATATTTTCAAAATTTAAACTGGTAACTACTGGCGATTCTCGATTTATTCCAAGGTTATTAGCATTCAAATTTTGAGCATTTAATTTAATCAACTTATTCTCGGAATTAAATACAGCAATTATTCCTGTACCATTATTATTTACCCACCGATAAGCAACGCTAAATTTTTCAAGATTCGGACTATTATATTCTGTATAAATTTCACCTTCTCTACCCAATATTCCCTTGACTTCCTGATATGTCATACCTATTTTCAGGCGATCGTAATCAGCTTCAGTAATTCGATTAGCAAAAACGGGTTTAAGGTTCATAGGTAAGGTATATATTAAACCCATAAGAACTGTTGTAAATAAAAAATTCTTCATACCAATTGCATAAATATTTTCTAGATTTGATTCTAGTATCAAAATAGCCTTATATTAATAAAAATTATGATAAATTGTCAATACTATTCTTGTACAATGAGTAAATTGAATAAATTTTATCAAAATAATTATATCTAATATAGAATCCGGTTATGCAGTAATTGCAAAATTACTTTCTCTTAATACAGATGTTAAGCATGAATACAAATTTAAAAATTCATGCTATTCCAATCTTTTCTTTCTCCTGTAGGGGCGATTTCCTACGGAATGCTCCTAATTAAGCGAATCGCCCCTACAACTCCTAACTCCTAGAGCGATACGATAACTAATTACCCGGATTCTATATAATACCAAGCGTGAAAAAAGAATGTTACAAATATTTTCAAATTCTAGTAATCAATAGACATCTCCAAAAAAGAGGAAATAGGGAATAGGAAATAGGGGGAAATAATTAATGAATTATTTACAATAATTGATTTAATTTTTTGGTAGTTCTGCTGAGGAATGGCGAAGATACATAAGTTTTGTAATTTCTTCCCACACCTCCCACACCTCCCACACCTCCCACACCTCCCACACCTCCCACATCTCCCACACTCTCTCTACCATTCCTCAGCACCACCACCAATTTTTTATTGTTGGAGATGTCTAATAGTCAATAGTCAGTATAAGATATTTCTAATTTCTTGAGATGTCATTCCTAGCTGCAACTTTTCATACTTTTCTTGTGTAATTGAATAAACTGGTTTGGGTTGATTTCAGAAAGGATTACCAAAATTATAAGCATTCATATTTTGGGTTCTAATACTCACCACTTTCTGATTATAATTAAAAATTATAGTCATACTTGTACCATCAGGATTAAGCCAAATATATTCAGTAGTATTAAGACATGACTATTTCATTTTATGAAAAAGTGTTACTCCAGAAATAAGCAAAAGCTACTCTAACCTTTAAATTTTCGTGACTAACCTTAGAAAAGGAAATAGCCATGGTATTAAGATTAGTCAAAAGATTATCTACCGAAGTCAAGTTATTAAGTTCACTCATCTATTTAAATAGTATTCCGTAGGAAAAGTTGAATGCTAATAGCTGAATGCTAATAGCTGAATGCTTATACCATTTCTCTGTCACAATGCGCTTAATAATTCTTACCCAAACCTGAATTTTACTGATAGCTTTATATCTTTTATTAAGCGCAACATCAGGTCGAAATGGTATTAGGTTTTGAGCCTATAAAATCTAACTTTTAACTTTTAACGTTTAAATTCAAAATTTTGAATTTTGAATTTGAAATTCCCACCATAAATTACTCAATTGACATAACTATCATAGAGTTTAATGATTATTTTTTAGGATATTAAATTGTTCAGAACTAATCTTATTAGACTCATGTAAAGTTTGAGCAATTTCTGTCAAAGTCAAGACTGAGTGACCTCGATATCCATGCTCTTGTAACTTATCTTTTACCCCCCGTTCATGGTCAATAAATACCACAATATCTTCTACTTGCAATCCCACAGATTTAAGTTTCTCTGCTCCCTTAATTACACTATTGCCACTAATCATAATATCATCCACAACTACAATTTTTTCCCCTGGTTGAAAATGCCCTTCAATTAATCGAGCAGTGCCATAAGCTTTTACCTCTTTGCGAGGAAATATCATCGGACGTTCTAGACGTAAAGCTAAACCTGTTGCAGTAGGCAATGAACCATAGGGAATACCTGCAATTCTATCAAATTCCAAATCTTTAAGAATCTCAGCATAAGCAGTAACAATTTTATGGAATATTTGAGGAATAGAGATAATTTTTCGTAAGTCTATATAGTAGGGAAAAATAGCTCCCGATGCTTGTACATGATCGCCAAAAATAATACAGCCAATATCATAAAGTTGTAAGATTAAATCCCGATTTGGTTCATGTTGTAAAAAACAAACATCTGGTAACCACAATTCACAAGTAGGACTACCTTCAACTACTTTGAGACGTTGTTCATTAATAGTATCTCTTAAACTTTCAATTGCAGTATTATAATTTCTCGAAACTAATAATTTAGGTGGAATTGGTAAAAGTAATCCTTCACCATTAATATTCAAACCAGCAGCTAAAAGTTGAGTTAATTTTTCAGCATTAGTAATATCATTTTCTTCTGCTATATCTCCCTGAATTAGTATTAGTCTTTCTGGAGCAGCTTGTCTAATTTTCGCTACCATATTTGGCATTATTCCTACTTCTAAACCTAGTTGTTCAGGAGTTGCCCATCTTTGAGCTTCTGCTACTAATTTCAGATAAAGAGGTTGGTCTTGATGAGGATATTCTTGTAATATTGCTGCCGAAGGATTTGCTGTAGCACAAAGTAGAAATACCGCTTTACCTGGATAAAGTAAAAAAGGTGCAACTAAATCAAGACCTGTATAAGGTGAAATTGTACAAGCATCTACTTGCCAATCAGCAAATATAGTCTGAGCAAATACCGTGCTTGTATTTAAGTCGCCGTGTTTAGCATCTAAGATAATTGGAATTTCAGAAGGAATAATTTTTAGGGTTTGCTGAAGTAGTTCTAAACCTGGTATTCCCAAAGATTGATAATAGCCTAAAGAAAGTTTATAAGCACATACATATTTTTCCGTTTCAGTTATTAAAAAATCGAGCCATTCCCACCAATCTTGAATTAATTCTTGATTGTCTTTTTCTGGAGGATTAGCAAATAAAGATTTTGGCAGAATATTTTTACCCTCAGCTTCTTTAGGTAAACTTTCTGGATTAGGATCTAATTCTAGATAAAGTAAACTTTGGTTCCGTTCTATATTGTTTAGCAGTTTGTCAAAAAAGTTCATAATGGTTTCTTCTGACTCCAAGTCTTGTAATTATTGAAAATTATATGATATTATAAGAGTTTTAGGAGTTACACATAAATAGGTTTTATCCACAAAATTTCCTGATTTGAACAACAGTAATTAGGGCAAGAAACCTAGTCTTTTATTTGAGTGCGTAAGTCCTAAATTGCTATATTTAGGTACTTAGTGGGCAAGTCTACTACTATTAGACACCTCCAACAATCAAAAATAAAATCAATTATCATACAGAAATAATTAATTCTTTTCCCCTATTCCCTATTCCCTCTTTTCTTTTATGGAGAGGTCTATTGCCCATATTTTATACCATTTTAATAAAGTTATGGCATAAACCTGAATTCTTGAGCAACCCTTTCCAAGGAGTGTTTGGGGAAATCAAACTCTTCCATATCTTTAACAAATTGGTATTAATAGTTAATCAACAATAATTAATGGAGGTAATTTCTATTTTGCAAGCTAGAGAGATAAAGGCAAAATTAAAATCTTTGATTCAGGAAGCATCCTTAGTAGACTCATATTTGACAAAAAGATTAGATGAAGTAAATAAATGGATTAAACATTTAAAACCTGGTACTCTGACAGCTAAAAAATTTGTGATGCTTTTTTTGAAACAGCTTATTCAAGATTCTCAAACTTTCCTAATTATCAAATCTATTGAAAAGGAAATTCAGGCAGAATTTGACTATCGACAAATGAATCCTACAGAACAATATTGGTATCAAGAATTATTCCCAAAATGGCTACAAGAAAAAGACCCTAAATTTTATATTTGGAAACAAAAACTAATGTCAGGAGAGTTTACTCAGGAAGATAGGGAAATAATTAAAGCGATCGCTAATAAAATTCAACTTAATCAAGGCACAGTTTTACAACGCTATATTGTTGATTTGTCAATGGCAACAGATATTATTGTTAGTGGTAATAAAGAGAAACCATTGTGTATCCAACTTACAAGTTTATCTAAAAATTTTGCTAAAAATAAAGCAGAAAAGTGGAAACATACTCTAGTATTTTGGGAGATTGACAGAGGTCTTTTTTTAAGCTATAATCCTGGCAAACAAGATTATCAAAATGAATTAGTCAAAACCACATTAGATCATAGCGATAATCTCCAGAAAGGTAATTATTTAAAGTGTAGTTTGTAACTGAATATAGATAAACTCAGGAAAAATATTAATATTATGGCGACAAACCCAAAAAATCCTCCAGAAGAAAAATTAGCAGAGTTTACTAAACTATTAGAATCATCTAGAAAATTACAAGCTGATATTTTAAATTATGGTTTAGAAGCAGCAGACCTTTATGTAGAAGATATTGATGGAGATTGGTTGGAAAATTGGGATGATAATACTTATTTTGATTCTATAATTTCTCTTCTCGAAAGTGATGACCCAGTAGTAGGAAGAGTGAGGCAAAAATTAAGAGAAAAATCCACATCAAAAATTGCTTCAGAGTTAGAAAAAATGTGGCAAATTTCTGACGACGATGACCGTCTTTTTGCTGTAAAAAATTTATTGTCTGGTGATGTTAGTGTGGCTAGTAGTAACCGAGATATAAATGATAAGAATGAAGAGGATGGAATTGAACTTTTGGAGTTAGCTGAAGAATTGCTGGAAAAATTAGATAGTATTTTTGAGGAACAGGAATAATTGATAATGGATAATTGATAATGGATAATTGAGACAAATTATATGGAATCCGGATAATTCCTATAGCCAAGTCATTGCGACTTTCACTCGTGGAAGGAAGCAATCTGAGAGGTGTCACAAGATTGCTTCCTATAGTCCCAATGACGAGTTTTAAACCGGATTCTATATTAATGGAAAATGTTCTGGTTTATTCGAGGCAATAATCTAGATAAATAGCAATCTAAAATAGACCAGTTAAGTCTAGTTTTCCATAGTCAAGAATGAGCTAATTTTTGAAAAAATTGGGAGGTTAAATTTGTGCTAGAAACTAACAATAATAATCTGGCATCGCTACCAGATAAAATTGTAGAAATTAAACTAAAGAGTCAACACCCAGAGGCTGTCAAATCTATTATTAAAAGCGCCTTAATAGCTGCCTTACAATCCACAGACAACGGGATTAAAATCACCGAGCAGCGACTAGATGAATTTGAGACTAAATATCAGCTATCGACTACAGAATTTTTGCATAAATTTAACAATAACGAGCTACCTCATTCTGGAGATTTTGATGAGTGGATTGGCGAATCAAGGATGTTGACACATTTGCTTGATAAAAAAACAAAAATCCAAGGAGTTGAGCTAGTTGATTGAAGCTTATTTTCAAGAAATACGCAGCTTGCTCGAATCCCTAATTATTGTCAGGAGTTTTGACATTAACTTCCAGAAACGAGATATCGACGAAGGGTTTATTCGAGGCAATATTTATTTTGTCAACGATTCGATTCTTCATGTTCGAGAGTTTATCAGCGTTCAAACAATAAGAGAGCGCAAAATGTAGTCCTATCATTATATGGATGCCGGGAATAATCTGATTTTTCGTTATGACGATACCGAGCATCATCAAGATTTAAATTTACCGACTTTTCCCCATCACAAGCATGAAGGAAGTGAGGATAATATTATTTCTTCAAACACTCCTACTTTAGCAGAGGTTTTGCAAGAAATTGAGGAAATGTTCGAGTAGCGATCGCGAACCTTTAATTGTTACGGATGGAGGGCGGCCAGTTATGGCTTTAGTGCCTCTGGACGAGGATATGGATTTGGAAACGCTTAGTCTCAGTTTTAATGAGGAATTTATTGGTATTATTGAGCGATCGCGTGCCCGACAAGAGGCAGAAGGTGGCATTCCTATTGAGGAGGTGCGACGACAACTCGGACTTGATTAAGTTTTTGGTATAATTGTTATAATATTGTCATCTGATGAATATAAGGAGTATTCAATATGACTCAAATAACACGCAGAAAAGTAGCCAGAGGTACGCCAATATATGGCGATCGCCCCCCTCTTTCCCCAGAGGAAATAGACAGACGCAAAGCAGAAAATGAAGCTTTTGCCAGTCGGTGTCGGGAAATTTTTTGGCGAGTTTATCCAGACTTGGTGAAAGAACATTACGACTGGTTTATTTATATCGAACCCGATAGTGGAGATTATTTTCTAGATCGCGATCGAGATGTTGCTCGTCAAAAAGCTCAACAAAAATACCCTAGTGCTTTATTGATGGCAATGTGCGTCAATGAAACAGGAGCAGTTGGGAAAATATGATTCAAGGATATTTTGGTAGCAAAGGAGAGTTATTTTTTGAAATAGAGCTAATTGCTGCAGACGGTTCGAGAATAATAGTTGATGCTTTGTTAGATACTGGTTTTACTGACTGGTTAGCAATAGATACTCAAGATGCAGAAAGCTTGGGATGGCGTTTTCAAGAACAAGAAGAAAGCCGGACAGCATTGGGAGTGGCAACTTTTAATTTGTACCAAGGTGCAGTTTGTCTTGATGATCAAGAAATGAAGGTTCCTGTTGTTGTTGGTGATGGAATACCAGAGATTTTAATCGGTTTGCCTTGGTTGGAAGACAGGCGGTTGGTAGTGGATAGAATCTTTAGTAGCTTTTATTCAAGAGTAAATCTTCCTGTCAATATATATTGACAGAAGGAAAGATGGGGGAGAAAAGCTAGACAAAACAGGATGCACTTAGTTATTCTCGAAAAAGAATAGAAACAAAGGAGAAAAAAGTATGGCAGCCGCTATTACTACCACATCAGCCACTTTAGAAGGTCAAGCAATAGAAGTAAATACCGCTTTAATGCTCAAGCAGCGAGAAACAGCAAATGCAGATAAAACTGCTATCGTGCAGAACGTAAACTTTGACTATGACACCTCGCAGGGGCAAATAGCTCTGGCTTTTCAGTTTGGTGTCGAAATAGACGCCACCGGTAATGCCGTACCCAAAATCATCGAAATTTATGATGTATAAACACCCACATCATAAGACTTAAGGTCAAACAATTAATATTTTAAACAAGGAGGTGAATTAAAATGGCTGGAAACGGAGGGCGTAATACCAGGAAAGGGGTTGACTCTGATACAGGATTGCGCACACAAATTTTGATAGAGAATGCCAAGCGAGCATTCAGCAGCTATAAAAGTACCGATACAAGCGAAAAGAATGCTGAGAAAAATTCTTTTTATGTGGAAACTTTAATTTCTACAGACCGCTTTGTCATCACAAACATACCCATAAGCTTTGCAATCGCTCTAGGCATAGACTCTGAAACAGATGTCGAAGCCCAAATCAAAGCATTAGGCGTTGGAGACGAAATCAAAAGATTTCAAGCTCCAGGCGCGAAGAAGACAGACGAGGGTAGAGCTGATAATAATGGCATTCCCTGCGTCAATCTAAAAGAGGATAAAATAATTGGGGTGGAATACCAAGTCAAATTGCACACCCCGATACAATATAAATTTAAGTCAGGTACCAGAAAGAAGAGATGGGCTTGCATAAGGATGCCTGAAGCAGTAAGCATTCCTGCATTCGCTCTTTTCTTAGCAAGATTTGCCAAGGAAAGTCGAATGCCATTAGGATTTACAACAAAGACTGGTTCTAAACTATATTTCCCAACTGATGATCCAACATCACTGACAAGCGTAGACAAAAAAGAGCTTAAATAATCAAAAAAAATAAGTGATTGATTTATCTTGGGTATCTAGTGATTGCTGGATACCGAGGATAGATTATAAACTTTTGTAGAGGGATTAACTTGTCATGTAATGTCTGATAGCTTTAGTATGCTTGGGATTAAGAATGTCAACCGGAACAAATTGAATTTCCTGTTTTGCCTAAGCAAGCTACAACTAATAATAATCAATCTAGCCATAATAGAGTTATTAAACAATCCCTATTTCGTTCTTTTTAAACCGAAATTGTTCGTGGCGAAATGGGGACATGATCTTAAGCTGTGAAAGTGGGAATAAATCAATTCAATAGCAAAAAAAACTCATGCAAAATACACAAAATCTTTTGATTGCGCAAGAAGTTTTAATAGCTGGAATAGTAGCGATTATAGGAGCTGCCTTCGCATATGGTAAACTCAAAGCTCAAGTCGATCAGAACAAGGAAGATATCGACAAATTAGAAGATGCTGTAAAGAAAAAAACATATTATTAATTTTTTTTCTTAAACTTTCCGGGCAACAGAAGGTGCTAGGAAAAATTCTGCCGACATCCAGGATTAAAATAAGTATAATTGATAATTGAAAGATGTAGATTTTTTTTAGCCGAGAATATGAAGTTATTATCTCAATCAGGAACTAATACCATCAGACTTGATGCTCCAAGTCAATCAGGAACTCTCCTGAATGTCGCTCAAATAGTTTCTTCAGACTTATCAGGATTGGAAACAACAGGATGGAAAGTCGGAGTAATCTTTGTAATTAGCGATATTAGGGTGAGCATAAAAGTAGACAAGACCTTGACTAAAGGAGACATTCCTAGAATCAATGCTGAAGATAGTACCGCTACTATACTTTCTGAATCTATTCGGTCGGAAAAAAATAGTGAATTAATTGGATTAGAATTTTTAATAAATGAAAAGCCATTAGGACTCTTTAAGATCAAGAATTATGAAGATACATTTTATAATGTTCCTGCCTTGAGAAAAATCAGCTCGCGAAACAAATTATTAGGAAAGAAAGATTTAATGTTAATTCGGATCATTGATTTGGGAAGTGGAACTTTATCTCTAGGTGACTACATTGACATTTCCGTAGATTATGTTTATGATTTAGATGGATTCAAGCCACAAGAAGATTTATCTTTAAGATTTGTTTAGGTGATGAGAAAATCGTCAAGAAAAGCCAGGGAACGCGCCAGGGAGAAAGCTAGAGAAATAGCAGAGGAAGCGGAGGATTTTGCTGAAGATGTAGCAGAGGATGGCTTGGAAGAAGCCATCAATAATAAAGCTGAAGACTTGGTCCATACAGGAGTAAGAGCAATTTTTGCAAGAGCTTTCGGAGCCTCTAATCCTGCATTGTGGTTCCTTCCAGAGTTTATTAAATCACATCGAGGATGGGGGCCAAATGTTTATATTATACCGCCTCCACATGAGGTAACAGTTCTCCTAGAAGACTTTCTATATGATCTGGAACAAGATTATATTGATGGTTCAGGTCAAGAACTTCAAGATTATCTTGGTGAGGAACAAAAACTGTTCGATGATATAATTAACGACAAGCTATTGGAGATCGACGAAATAATTGATCAAGTCGGAGAAAAAGACCTGGAGGAAATAGTCGAACAATTAGAAGAAGAACTTCCAGAAGGAAACGAGACTGAAGTTGATGAGTACGAAGACGAGACTGAAGATGGGAAACCATTGAAATGCTACTCAATCAGCATGGAAGCAGGAGGCGAGAAGATTACATTTAATGTTTGCGAACCTGATAAGGATGAATCTGATGAGGATGAACCTAAGGAACCCGATGAACCTAAGGAACCCGATGAACCTAAGGAACCCAATGAACCCGATGATGACGAACCGCCCCGAGAAACATACGCAAATTGGTGGTGTCCAGTCGTGGACAGGAAGTCCAACTCCACAGTAGACTGGATAAGTCCGGCATCTAGAGAATACTTGGAATGGGTTCAAAAGGGGATCAAGGATGGAAGTAGGAGATGGTATTGGAGGGGATACAGATACAATGGTGAGACTTGGAGAATGTATACAGTAGAACACAAGGGAAAGTTGTATCCGCCACCACGAGCTTATAGATATTATCACCCGTGCGAAGCTTACAGTAGTCCAATGCCACCTCCTACTGACAGACATCCTGCTGACAATATAAGAGAAGACAAAAAAGATCAAGGTGATGAAATGGAAAAAAAATGTTGCAAAGCTACTCTCTCACTGACTAGAAAAATGAGCGAGGAGCTAAAAAAGATCGCCAACGTTACTGGTATCTCTGAAACCCCCAAATTTCCAGGGACTCTCCCAGAGAAACTCACCGATCCAAATGCCAAAAACACCACTGTCAATAACATTGCTGAATGGCATCAATATCACTTCGATATGCTAGATGAGTTAGTCGGACAATTTCCTATAGACTTTGAAGTAGAAGGCGAGGACGCCTGCCCCGACAACATCGCAGAAGCGCTAGCAGAAATATACGGCATGACATTAGACGTCAAAGTTGACGTTTATGAAAATAAAATGGCGATCGCTCGTTCCTTAGTCGAAATTGGACTAGCACGACTAGTTGCCAACAAGATATTTAGAAATCTAGAGGCAGCTATCGAATACCTTGATTTTGAAAAGGAAGAGGTAGAAGAGGAAATCGACATGACATTCAATCCTCTAGCATACGAGGATAAAGACAAGGACGGTGACATTGACGAGGATAGCATCGAAGATTTCCTGACTCCAAGCAAACAGCCAATCAAATACTATAAAGTTCCTCGTGCCTCCAAAGAATCCCTTCGACAAGCACTTTCATTGCTACAGGAAGCAGCACAAATCACCAAATCCTTGCACTGGCACAAAATTCCGCGAGACCCTATTGCTGCAAAAGGATATTTAAAAGATTTAATCAACTTAGGAGCAGATGTAGCAGC
>NZ_JAAHHT010000069.1 GCF_010672085.1 Okeania sp. SIO3I5 | reverse complement strand
CTTGGGCATTATTGACAAGTTATGGGTATGTCTCGGTTCGGTTTTTTCGGGAGAAAAATATATTGAATTAGACACAAAGAAGTGAAGACTGTAGACAGAATTCTTCCTCCCCATCCTCCCCATCCTCCCCATCCTCCCCATCCTCCCCATCCTCCCCATCCTCCCCATCCTCCCACAAGGATTTCAAGGGTTCCTTATCAGGGATAGGTACGGAAGGGGGATAGGAAGGTTAGGTTTTTAGGATTCATCGGTTCTATACAATACTTCTCAAACAGTTTCTAAATTAATTCTTTGTTGACAAAGGAAATTTAGATTTTATTATAAATTTGAGTGTTAACAAAAATTTACACTCCTTTCAGCATATCACAAATAACACAAATTCAATAAATATCTAAATATGAACAGCATTGAATATCTACAAGCAGCAGAACAAGAGCTATTTCCCATATTTTCGGAAATTGATGGCTCGGTTAAGCAAAATCTCAGACGGGTGATAGATGCTTTTCGTCATCATCGTGTGGGTGTCCATCATTTTTCTGGGGTGACTGGTTATGGCCATGACGATTTGGGGCGGGAGACTTTGGACAAGGTTTTTGCTGAGGTGATGGGGGCTGAGGCAGCGGCAGTAAGAGTCCAATTTGTGTCGGGAACTCATGCGATCGCCTGTGCTTTGTTTGGGACTCTGAGGCCGGGGGATGAAATGTTGTCTGTTGCGGGTCCTCCTTACGATACTTTGGAGGAGGTAATTGGTCTGAGGGAGGAAGGTCAAGGTTCTCTGAAGGAATTTGGTGTTAGTTACCGGGAGTTACCTCTGACGGAAACTGGGACGATAAATTGGCAGGGGTTGGAGTCTGCGATTACTGAAAGGACTCGTCTGGCTTTGATTCAACGTTCTTGTGGTTATTCTTGGCGACCTAGTTTGTCTATTGCAGATATTGAGCAAATTGTCAAGATTGTTAAGCTACAAAATCCAGAAACGGTTTGTTTTGTGGATAACTGTTATGGGGAGTTTATTGAGAACCGGGAACCGACGGCAGTGGGGGCGGATTTAATGGCGGGGTCTTTGATTAAAAATCCTGGTGGCACTATTGTTATGGCGGGGGGGTATGTGGCAGGTAGGGCAGATTTGGTGGAGGCTGCGAGTTGTCGGTTGACTGCTCCTGGTATTGGTAGTAGTGGGGGGGCGACTTTTGAGCAAAATAGGTTGTTGTTTCAGGGTTTGTTTTTGGCGCCACAAATGGTGGGGGAGGCGATGAAGGGTAATCATTTGGTGGCTTATGTTTTTGATAAGTTGGGTTATCCTGTTAATCCTTTGCCTCTGGAAAAACGACGGGATGTTATTCAGGCGGTGAAGTTGGGTTCTCCGGAGAGGTTAATTGCTTTTTGTCGAGCTATTCAGCAATATTCGCCTGTGGGCTCTTATTTAGATCCGGTGCCGGCGCCGATGCCTGGGTATGAAAGTGAGTTGGTTATGGCGGGTGGTACTTTTATTGATGGCTCTACTTCGGAGTTTTCGGCTGATGGGCCTTTGAGGGAGCCTTATGTGGTGTTTTGTCAGGGGGGGACTCATTGGACTCATGTGGCGATCGCTCTGGAGGCGACTATTGAGGCGGTTATGAAATTCAAAATTTAAAATTCAAAATTCAAAAGTATTGAATAGAAAAAGCTACTAAATTCAAAATTTAAAATTCAAAATTTAAAATTCAAAATTATTGGGTAGAAAAAAATCTGTGGCTGTCATTGCTACTAAATTCAAAATTCAAAATTCAGAATTATTGGGTAGAAAAAAATCTGTGGCTGTCATTGCGAGGCGGTGGTATTAGACTCAACTTTTATGGGAAAGAGTTGAGCTAGCCGAAGCAATCTCTACTTGATCAGGACTTACGCTTCCCCGCTACATAAGGCGTATTGTTTGGTCAATATTCCCAATATTCCCACTATAATTAGTGCCCTTGCGTAAGTCCTGTTTATCAAAGTACCGATTATTGGTAAGGTTCGCGATCGCGAAGCGGAACGGAGTTCTATCGCTGAAAAACAATACTTTTTTTAGTTGAATAAAAAATCATGTATATAGGCAAGTAACCCCCATTAAATTTTACGATATCACATTTTTTGTGAGGATGCAACAGAAAATCCTTTGGCGTGGCGATTTTTTTTCATTGGCTGAAGCTCCTGGAGGGGGGAGGATGGAATTTCTCTTTGATTACTATTGAACAATAGTCGTTTCATTTACTGAAGCTCCCGAAGGCGGGTGGTGGAAATTTTTCTCCTTTAATTACTATTGAACAATAGTCGTTTCATTTGCTGAAGTTTCCGAAGTCGGAGGATGAAAATTTTTTCCTTTTATTGCTCAATACGCAAGAGTCGTTTCATTTGCTGAAGCTTCCGGAGGCGGGTGGTGGAAATTTTCTCCTTTTATTGCTCAATACGCAAGAGTCGTTTCATTTACTGAAGCTCCCGGAGGTGGATGGTGAAATTTTCTCCTTTTATTGCCAAGAGAGCAAGAGTCGTTTCATTTGCTGAAGCTCCCGGAGGCGGGTGATGAAATTTTCTCCTTTTATTGCCAAGAGAGCAAGAGTCGTTTCATTTGCTGAAGCTCCCGGATGTGGGTGATGAAATTTTCTCCTTTTATTGCCAAGAGAGCAAGAGTCGTTTCATTTGCTGAAGCTCCCGGATGTGGGTGATGAAATTTTTTTCCTTTTATTGCCAAGAGAGCAAGAGTCGTTTCATTTGCTGAAGCTCCCGGATGTGGGTGATGAAATTTTTTTCCTTTTATTGCCAAGAGAGCAAGAGTCGTTTCATTTGCTGAAGCTCCCGGAGGCGGGTGGTGGAAATTTTCTCCTTTTATTGCCAAGAGAGCAAGAGTCGTTTCATTTGCTGAAGCTCCCGGAGCTGGATGCTGAAATTTTTCTCCTTTTATTGCTCTATCGGCAAGAGTCGTTTCATTGACTGAAGCTCCCGAAGTTGGATGATGGAATTTTTTCCTTCTCCATACGGAGAGAGCAAGAGTCGTTTCATTGACTGAAGCTCCCGAAAGCGGATGGTGAAATTTTTCTCCTTTTATTGCTCTATCGGCAAGAGTCGTTTCATTGACTGAAGCTTCCGGAGGTGGGTGATGAAATTTTTTCCTTTGATGACTATTGAACAATAGTCATTTCATTTGCTGAAGCTCCCGAAGGCGGATGGTGAAAATTTTTCTCCTTTTATTGCTCAATACGCAAGAGTCATTTCATTGACTGAAGCTCCCGAAGGCGGATGGTGGAAATTTTTCCTTTGATTACTATTGAACAATACGCAAGAGTCGTTTCATTGACTGAAGCTTCCGGAGGTGGGTGATGAAATTTTTTCCTTTGATGACTATTGAACAATAGTCATTTCATTTGCTGAAGCTCCCGAAGGCGGGTGGTGAAAATTTTTCTCTTTTATTGCCTCAAGAGGAAGAGTCGTTTCATTTGCTGAAGCTCCCGGAGGCGGATGGTGAAAATTTTTCTCTTTTATTGCCTCAAGAGCAAGAGTCATTTCATTTGCTGAAGCTCCCGAAGTCGGAGGATGAAAATTTTTTTTTGATTACTATTGAACAATAGTCATTTCATTTGCTGAAGCTCTCGAAGTCGGAGGATGAAAATTTTTTTTTGATTACTATTGAACAATAGTCATTTCATTTGCTGAAGCTCTCGAAGTCGGAGGATGAAAATTTTCCTTTGATTACTATTGAACAATAGTTTCATTTGCTTAAGCTCTCGCGAATTTAGCAGTGTTGTGTTGTCTTGCGTAAGTCCTAAAATGTTAGATGGTTTCTATAATAGGTTTAGTTAACTTGTAGGAGTTTATTCAAATGGATGATGATAATTTAGAAATTCCAAATATTTCTATGCAACGAAATAACTCTTCAATTAGTCTTGAAGTAAAAAGGGAGGATTTTACAGAATTTGTGGTTCGTCTTCTAGGCAAACCGGAGTCAATTGAGGGGTATGTAGAAGGTGCATTTGAGATAGATTTTGGAGGATTTGAACAGCTTAATTACATAATAGATGACAGAATAACAAAGCAAAACCAGTCTGTGTTGGTAGAGTTTAGAGCTAAGTTATTTTTCAATGATAATTCTTCATTTTCATTTAGTGGTATTAAGAGTTTTCAGGAATATAAAGAGCAAAGAAATTTGATTTGTACAGGCTTTATATTTACTTGGGTTTATCTTGTTGAATTCCATGATAAAAAAGTTCCTGAGAGGCAGGAAATATCGGTCTTCTCTGTAGAGGAAGGTACTCCCTCTTCGACAAAATCAAAAAGTAGGAAGAATGAGTCAACTCTAGATCAAATACCTAAAATTATTTATTCCATCAAATGTACTAATCAAGGTTGGGGAATTGAGATTGCCGAGCTTGTCCGTAACTGCATTATAGGTTTTGTCAAAACAGATGTGCCTTTTTCTGGCTTCAGGCAAAACGTTATGAAAAATAGTACAGTAGTTGGAACTTTTTGTTTATTTCTTATCTTTTTATTATCTTTTGTATTGTTGTGGATACGTTCACAGGAAAGATTAACAAGTTGTCAGAGCTTTTCATATCAAATAGGTCAGTTTGTAGGAGAAAATATACCACTTGGTGAAAAACTGAATTTTCTCATTAAATTTTTCAATACTTGCCAAGTAACGACTTTGAAAGAGAATATTACACTTTTGTTTTTTGCTTTCTTTTATTTTTTTGCTTCTTTTGTACTGTCTCTATTGGTATCCGCATTAATTCTTTGGTTAATTGAATTACCTACTTATCGTTTTATTCTTTTTACCGAAGCATCAAAGAAGAAACGAGAAAAATATTTGACTATAATTAGTAGAATTAGTTGGTGGAGAAATTTTTTGTTAATAACTGTGGGTGTAGGTGCATTTTTGAACCGTATTTTGTGGAACTATATTTCAGAATGGTGGGGTAATATTTTCGGCTAACCGCGCTAATAAAATATTAGTTGTGAGAATAGTCAAATCTTCTACAAATAATCAACTACAAAGCATAATAATTTCACTATTTTATTAACACCAATTCTGCCACTAAAGGCAAATGGTCTGAACCTGTAGTTTTCAAAATTTCAACAGACATAGAAACCCAATGATTTGAATACCAAATATAGTCAATTCTAAATAGAGGATAATCCAATTTCCAGGTAGAATTTGGAATTAAAAAATCTAGACGCCAACCGGCAGGCCAAGTTAAACCAAAACCTATTCCTGATACTCGAAAAGAATCTGTTAATACTTGTTTTAAATAATAGTAATCCTGAGATTGTTCGCTCATATTAAAATCACCCGCCACAATAACAGGCAAACTTTCTTTTTTTAGTCGTTTTATTAAGTCTTGAATTTCTAGCGATCGCTCATAAAATTCATAAATTAGAATTGTCGAAAATGGTAAATTTTTCCGAAGTCAAATCCAAGGTGAAATTGTTTGAATATTGTAGACAATATTATTACCAAAATTTACAGAGAAATATGATTAATAATCCATAATTTTTTGTTGAATAATAATCCGAATTATTCAGGAATTTCCCACAAATTTTCAGCTTCAGTGCCAGCAGTTTTCATCCTCAACTTTTGACTTAATCTCTGAGTTTGAGAAGCTGAAAAATGTGATTTCCAATCTCCCACTTTTCCTTTACGAATAAATGGAGCCATATTATCAGGACGTTGACTAGACCAACGACTTTGATTTTTGCTCATTCTAGTAAAGCTCGTATGCTCAAGAATGCTTTCTAGAATTTGTGGATTTTCAATTTTTTCTGCATAATTATCACCCAAAAATTTTGCTATAGCAATAATATTTATTTTCGGGTTATTTTTCATAGATTCATAAGTTAAAAACAGAACATTTTCATCGTTTTTATGTTGCACCCAACCAAGTAAATTATCGAAGTAATCTCCCCAGTCTACTTCTCCATTAATAAAACATTCAAAAAAATCATCAAATGTACCTTCAGCAAAATTATAATGTTTAACAAATCCTTGAGTATGATAATAAAAAGAAACAGCACAGTCGAAAGGATTACGAGCTACATAAATGTATTTTGCATCAGGATTATAGGGAGTTAAATCGTAAGTTAAATGAGTTTTGATAAAACGAGGTTCGGATAAAGATTTAACAAAATTACTTCCCACTTCTTCTAGATGAGGAACTTCTAAATTAATATTTTTATCTAAAGGTAATGGTTTTCCATCGTGAGATAGCATCCAAACAATATGTTGAGTCCAAGTTGTTCCACATTTGGGATAAGTGGCAATAAAAGTGTCTGTTGCTTGAGCTTGATATGTAAGTCCAGAGTCAAAATTTTCTGGAGGAAATCCCATTGGTAGGCGAAAATTTTTATGCAGTGTATAGCTGGGTTTTATACTTTGTTTCATCAAGGCATACTCCTGGTTATTTTAGTTAACAGTACTTCCGGTTGAAGCCATATATTTGAATACTGAAGTTTTTTTTCATTACCTTAAAAGAAGGTAAGCATTCAGCTATTAGTAGTCAGCTCTCAGCTTTTTAATAAACAATGTAGCTCGATAGACTAGACTATTAAGGTTAGCTGATAGACTTTTATCCATACTTTTAATTCTTTGAAACTTCTGACCTGCTTTTTCCTATTTACTTCAATTATCTACAAAATTTACTAGGAATTGACAAACTAACTTTTTGATAGTATTTTAAAAATTAATTTATAATTATAGTTGAAGTTATTCTAACTTAATAGGAAGAAATATGCAATCTATAACTTTAGAAAAGTTACTATGTGAGAGAGCGAACCAAAACTTTTCTGACTATCAAATCCAAGCTCATCGTAACTGGAGACAACTTTTAAATATACAATTAGAAAGTATTGAAGATCGAGCAAATCAAGCATTTATTGAAGGTTTAGAAAACATCAAAGATTTGATTCAAGATATTCCTAGTATTAATCATCTTTCCGGATTTTTACAAGAAGAAATAGGATGGCAATTATGGCCAGTAATAGGATTATTAGAAGCAGACAAATTTTTTTATCTGCTTTCTCATCGTTATTTTCCTGTAGTAACTTTTGTTAGATCGAACACTGATATTAATTTTTCTCCATTTCCCGATCTTTGGCATGATATTTTTGGTCATATTCCCTTACTTTTTTCCCAAACCTATTCTAACTTTTTGCAATACTTAGGCTATCAATATGTAACTGTAGAAAATGCAAATCGCAAAGATATAAAACAGAATATAGCTCGGCTTTTTTGGTATACAATTGAAGCTGGTGTTTGCTATGAAAAAGGCAAACTTCGAGTCTATGGAGCCACTCAACTCTCTAGTATTGAAGAAATAAAATATGCCTTGAGCGATCGCCCGATTAGATATCCCTTTAAATTGGAGGAAGTAATTAATTTTCCTGTGGAAGATGATCGGGTGCAAGATCGACTATTTGAGATTCCTTCATTTGAATATTTAAGAGTAATTCAAGATGATTTTGACAGTTATTTGAAATCTTAGTTAAATTCTGCAAAACCTCAAAAGTATTACTAAATCTTCTTTGAGAGTAGGGAGTAGGATTCGACTTCTCCTACTCCCTAAAAACGTCAATATACAACGGACTTTCCTCTCAAACCTCCCACATTCTCCACACTTCATAATTATTTTTGTGTGCCTTGACCAAGCTTTGCCAGATAAATTCCTCCTAAAACAATAAAAAAACTAATCCAGTTTAGATAGGTTAATTTTTCGGCAAAAATCAACCAAGCAAAGAGGGCGGTTATTAAAGGTTCAAGTAACATGAATAAACTAACAAATCCTGATGAAAATGTCTTTAAAGCTTCCGTAAGTAAACCATGACCGATAATTTGACAAAGAATTCCTAGGCAAATTACAGCAGTCCAAACTTGCCAAGAAATGGGAAAAATTTGTTTCTCAAAAATCAAGGCAAGAGGGAGAGTTAAAAGACTAGAGAATAAACAAAACCATTGCAAAATTGTTTGAGTAGAAAATTTGCTACGGAGTTTTTCTCTGATTAAATAGTTAATCCCATAAAATATGGCTGACATAAAAGCAACAGAATCACCAATTAAGTAATCTGTTTTTATGGTAAAGTCTTTCAAACCAATAGCAATTGCCCCTGTTAAGGCTAAGATCATGCCTAAAATAAAAATCTTATCGAAGCGATAACCTAAAAACAGCCAGGCTCCTAATGTTGTAAAAATGGGAGTAGTATTATGTAGCAAATTAGAATTAGCAATACTTGTATGTGTTAAAGACCATGCCCAGGAAACTATATTTATCATTCCGAAGAAAGCTAAAACTCCTATAGTTCCCCAATCTTTTAAGGTAATTTTTGGGGAAGTGTTATTAGCAGATTTAGAAATAAAACTGGACTGAATTAATTCCCAAGAAAAAAGTGCTATTGTTGCTATAGTAAAGCGATTAAAAGCTGTAGCAATAGGACCAAGTTCATTTTCGCTTAAGCGAGTAAAAATTGCAGCAAAAGATAAAACAAATACCCCAAAAAGTAGAGAAAATAATCCCAAAAAAGATGAAGTATTACTGTTTGATTGTTGTTTTAATTGTAGTTCTTGGGTCATTTTGATAATGGATAATGGATAATTGATAATTAGGGTTTGCTGAAAAAGTCTTTTTGCTCTTCGTAGTAGTCAGTAGTCAGTAGTCAGTAGTCAGGAGAAATGGGAGTTATATCATGTCCGAATAATTAGTTATAAAAAAGTTTTTGTTTGTAGTAGGGCTTTAGCGCGAAGATAGATATTTATAGGGCTAGAGCAAAACTACGAACTTTAATTATCACTATTCAACCGGACATGATATTACAGAAGAGATAGTCGGATATATTTATCCCTTGATTTTTCTGCTATAAGTACACAGCGTGTCCTAGTTTTTTGAGCTTTTTGAACGGAAAAGCAGGTACTTTGTTCTTGATCAAAGAAGGCTAAAATCTTTGTCTTTCAATGCTTTTAGATTAAGAGAGCAAACCCTAATTAGGGTTTGCTGAAAAAGTATTTTTAGGGAGAGAGTAGGGAGGTAGGAGGAAGAATTGTGCCAAAGAAATTTATTCATAAGTTTTCCCTTCTTTCTTCTTGTTTCTTTAAAACAGCTTCCCTAAAACCTAGCACTACTAAAATATTAGATAGTGTTAAAAATACTTCAGCACTGCCATGTAACCAATCAATATTTGCTAAAGCTTCAGCATAAACTTGTTTAGCATAAATTCCAGCCGGAATAGTTACACCTACAAATACTAAAGTGCCATAAAATCCAATTAAAGCTAAACGAGGTACTTGATTTGAACGAGTTAGAAACCAGAGAAAACCTAAATAGGGAAATAAAGAAAGAGCAAATAAAGTATCTTTAGAAATCATAGTTTTAGAAGTATCAAAAATTGCAGTGTCAAGTATAGTAATCTGGGCTTATGTTGTAATATTTATCGTAGGGATTTGGTTTCCAAATCCCATTTTTACCAAAAAATGAGGTTATTAATCTCCCCTTTTAAGGGGGTGAAAAAAATATTTAATTCAGTATTTTAAGCCTCCAAGTTTAGTCGGAGGTTCACTGATAACTGATAACTGAAATAACTAGGGTTTGGAGACCAAACCCCTACATTTTTTTCACAAATATTTGACGCTCGCTTAACTGAAATAACTTGGGGTTTGGAGACCAAACCCCTACATTTTTTTCACAAATATTTGACGCTCGCTTAACTGAAATAACTTGGGGTTTGGAGACCAAACCCCTACATTTTTTTCGCAAATAATTGACGCTTGCTTAACTGAAATAACTTGGGGTTTGGAGACCAAACCCCTACATTTTTTTCGCAAATAATTGACGCTTGCTTAACTGAAATAACTAGGGTTTGGAGACCAAACCCCTAAGTTTTTTCGCAAATAATTGACGCTCGCTAGATAATATAAAAAATTTTAATTCCCACTATCTATCTCTTGCTTTTTACTATCAGAAAATATCCACCAAGCAGCAGCTAATAAGGTAAAGTTTCCCAATAAAGTCATTGATGCTTGGAGAGTAACCAACCATTCTAAATTAGGGTCATTATCAAAATAATGCCAAGTACAAGCACACATAGCACTAACTAATGCAGGTAACATGGCAAAAGATAGACCATACCAAACACGATTGTTGGTAATATTACCATAAATCGAAATAAACCAGATGGCAACTACCCATTCGATAACGCTAGAAACATGAATAATCCAAGTAGGAATTGATAAAGCGTGCATATTTAAAAATTCAGATTTTTTAGGTCTTAACTTTGGTATTCTACAACTTTAACAGGACTTACGAACTTACACAATAAACTGGGTTTATTTCCCTAAGTTGTCAATCACAAAACTTCCTTGATAAACCCGGTTTCTCTATAAATCCTAGTTAAATTAAAATAGGAAATAACTTAAACAAATGCAGGCAATTTTATGTGGTTACTACGGAAAAGGAAATGGTGGGGATGAGGCATTATTAGCATCTTTGTTGCAGATGTTGCCCGATAATATTCAACCTTATGTTTTGTCTGGCAATCCCTCCGAAACTAAAAAACGCTATGGAGTTGAAGCGGGCGATCGCCTCAATACTTTTACCATTTTCCAAGCAATGAAACGTTCAGATATTTTTATCTGGGGTGGTGGAAGTCTGATTCAAGATTCTACCAGTATTGCTAGTCCTTTTTATTATGCCGGATTAATGGGAATTGCTCAAAAAATGGGCTTAAAAACTATTGCCTGGGCACAAGGGATTGGGCCTTTAAATTATAAAACCACCCAATTTTTAGCAAGACAATGTTTTAAAGGTTGCAATATTGTTAGTGTCAGGGATGCAGGTTCGGCAGGAATAGTCGCTAAATGGAATATTCCTTTTATTCTAGCTCCCGATCCGGTTTGGGCCTTGGAAACTTCACCATTTCCTGGTCTTTGGGATTTGCCTGCACCAAGAGTAGCGGTAAGTTTGAGACCTCATCCCCAACTTACTTCCTCTCGTTTAGCAACTTTAACTCAAGCTTTAATTTCTTTTCAAAAGGCAACTCAAGCGTTTATTTTGTTGTTGCCTTTTCAACCGATGAAAGATTTAAAAATTGCCGAATTTATTCATCAAAAATTGCCAGATTGTAGCAAGATTTTAACTATAGAAGACCCTAGAATTTTGAAGGGAATTTTTCGAGGAGTGGAAATGGTAATAGGTATGCGTTTCCACAGTTTAATTATGGGAGCTGCGGAAGAATGTCGTTGTTTTGCTATTAGTTACGATCCGAAAGTTAGTCAGTTAATGACTGATTTGGAAATGCCTGGATGGGAATTATCAGAATTGCCAGAAGATGCAAATTTAATTAGTAAAATTTGGATTGATTGTTATGCAAATGGGGAGGCTTTGTTGTTAGATAGAATAGAATTTTTTCGGGAGCGAGCGCTGATTCATCAAGAGGTATTAAATTCTTTTTTGGGAGGAGTCAGGAGTCAGAAAAAAGATATTATTTAGGTAAGATCAAATCCGTCAGAAATCATCAGTTATTTCCCCCTACTCCCTACTCCCTACTCCCTACTCCCTGTTTTGCTATTAGTTACGCTCCGAAAGTTAGTCAGTTAATGACTGATTTGGAAATGCCTGGATGGGAATTATCAGAATTGCCAGAAGATGCAAATTTAATTAGTAAAATTTGGATTGATTGTTATGCAAATGGGGAGGCTTTGTTGTCAGATAGAATAGAATTTTTTCGGGAGCGAGCGCTGATTCATCAAGAGGTATTAAATTCTTTTTTGGGAGGAGTCAGGAGTCAGAAAAAAGATATTATTTAAGTAAGATCAAATCCGTCATAAATCATCAGTTATTTCCCCCTACTCCCTGCTCCCTACTCCCTACTCCCTACTCCCTCTTTTAAATAAAACATTAAAAACATTGGATGTTTGATAATACTTCCCGATAGGTAACTTAACTAACTGGTTACTGTTATTTGAAGTGACTAAATAAGTTTCATATTCCAAAGAATTCATAAATTCCCGGAGTTCAGTTTCATTAGTTCCCATTTGTTTTAAACCAAATCTATTAATCTCACAAATAATGTATGGAACATCATATTTACTAATTGTATTTATAGCTCCTTTAATCACATCAAGTTCTGCTCCTTCGGTATCAATTTTTATCATTTTTAAATTAGTAATATTTCCAGCTTGACTGAGAATATTATCTAGTGTAGATAGTTGTATATTTTGCATTGTTTGATTATTTAAACTTTTTTGATTGAATGGATGTTTACCTACATCCCAGAGAGCATGACCCCCATCATTATCCTGATTAAAAAATATTTGTGTTTGCTTAGTTTCTGAACCTACAGCGAGATTAAATAGTTTGATGTTATTTAGATGATTAAGATTGATATTTTCCAAGATTTTTTGATAATTTGATAATTCTGGCTCAAAAGCAAATACTTTTCCTTGACTTCCCACTATTTTTGCAGCCAAAATCGAATAATATCCAATATGAGCGCCAATATCAATAAAAGAGTCATTTTTTCCTAGAAACCGACAAATTAATTGAAAAATTTCCGACTCATAAGCGTGCCCTTTTTCAAAACAGTCAAGCATCAGTTTTTGGGTAAATTTATTAGAGTCTAGAGAAAGCTTAATTTCTTGATTATCAGAATTAGATTGCCAGTTAATATTGATAGTTTTAACAGAATTTTTGGAGATTATAGTAGAACTATTTTTCTTCTGAATCATTGCCCAGTAAATATCAGGACCAGCAGGCACATTAAACTTAAGAGCTAATACTTTTAAAATCTCAAATCCACTTCTTTTAATTAAATCTAACCACATACTTTTACCCAATACACTATAGTGATTTTTATTAGTTTGATGTTTGCAGCTAGTATCGGGAGCAGGTACTTCTATATATAAATAACCTTCAGGTTTAATAACTCTAGAAATTTCCTGCAAAGTAAAATATGGAAAAACACTATGTTCTAAACAATGTCTGCACCAAACAAAATCAAAATGGTGATCTGGAAATTCTAGAAATGATTGATCCATTTGATAAACTTGATAACCTTTTTGTTGGCAAATAGCTACATCTTCCTCATTTAAAGTAATTCCAATTGGCGTAAAACCATGTTTTTTAAATATTTCCAAAGCTACACCTTGACCACAACCAATATCTAATATTTTTGCTGCGGTTGGTAAAGAAATTTGTTTCAAACATACATCAAACATTTGTTGAGTTATTTGACTATGAAGTCGGGTTGGAGGTTCGGGATAAGTATCATTTTTAATTCTTTCGAGAAACTGTTCTAATTTTTGAATTTGCGACGGTTCTAGTTTCATTGTTTAAATATGAAAATAAATTTATTTGTTTACGATAACATGGATTCTCTTTTTTCTATAGGTTCTGAATTTTCGCCATTTACCTTGTACATCATTTGCCCGAAATATTCTGTATATATAGCAATCCTATTTTATTCGTGTCAAAAATCTTGCTTTTTTTTGGGAGATTTGAGATAAATCCAGAGGAGAATTAGCCAAGTAATGGGGTTAAGGAGTAAAATTTTCCACAGGAAGGAGAACAGTTGTCTTCTTTGCAAGGCATCTATCTTAGCTTTAATCCCTTTGTGTTCGAGATTTTTGTAATGTCTCCTGAGTAAGCTAATATCTTGTGGTTGCCAATTTACTTTTTTCAGCAGTTTATCAATTTGTCGTTCTAATTCAGGACGCAAGTCCCTTGCTTGTTTTAATTCTAGAGATTCGCTTTTTTCCCAAGCATTTGCCAAAATCTCTAAAACTTTTTTGCCTTCTTCCCGACTAATGGAACGTTTATTGTCAAACTTATCCATTAGAGAAAGATATCGTAGTGGCCAACCTAACCGTTGAATCAAGGTAACGGCATCAGATTCTCCACCACTGAAAAAGTAGGCAAAAAAGCGAACATTTGCTTCTGTATTGAGGTCTTGATAAGCTATCTTCAAAATTTCTGAAATCTGCTGAGTATTCAACTTTTCTTTTTCCATATTACCCACTGCTATTACTGCTGCTTCATGGATAGACTTATCGTCATCGCTAAACAACTGTAGCAATTCGGGAATCAATTCTTTAGCATCTGACCCCAGATTACCCACTGCTATTACTGCTGCTTCACGGATAGACTTATCGTCATCGTTAAACAACTGTAGCAATTCGGGAATCAATTCTTTAGCATCTGACCCCAGATTACCCACTGCTATTACTGCTGCTTCACGGACAAACCGATCTTCATCTCTCAACAACGGCAGCAAATCCGGAATCAATTCTTTAGCATCCGACCCCAGATTACCCACTGCTTTTGCTGCTGCTATACGGACAGTGGATTTTTCATCCCTCAACAACGGCAGCAACTGGGGAATCAATTCTTTAGCATCTGACCCCAGATTACCCACTGCTTTTGCTGCTGCTCCACGGACACCGGAATCATCATCCCCCAACAACGGCAGCAACTGGGGAATCAATTCTTTAGCATCCGACCCCAGATTACTGAATGCTCTTGCTGCTAGATAACGGACACTTCCATCTTCATCCCTCAACAACGGCAGCAACTGGGGAATCAATTCTTTAGCATCCGACTCCAGATTACTGAATGCTCTTGCTGCTCCTAGACGGACATCAGAATCATCATCCCTCAACAACTGGTGCAGTTGGGGAATCAATTCTTTAGCATCCGACCCCATTTCACCCACTGCTCTTGCTGCTGCATGACGGACATTAACATTTTTATCCCTCAACAACTGCTGTAGTTGGAGAATTAATTCTTTAGTATCCGACCTCACTTTAACCACTGCTTTTGCTGCTGCTACACGGACATCCCTATTTTCATCCCTAAACAACTGTAGTAAGTCGGGAATCAATTCTTGAGCATCTGACCCGAGATTAACCACTACTTCTGCTGCTACTTTACGGACATTAGCATCTTTATTCCTCAACAACTGAGGAATCAATTCTTGAGCATCAGACCCCAGATTAACTATTGCTTCTGCTGTTGCTCGACGGACATTGATATCTTTATTTCTCAACAACTGAGGAATCAATTCTTGAGCATCAGACCCCAGATTAACTACTGCTTCTGCTGCTGCTAGACGCACACTTCTATCTTTATCCCTAAACAACTGCTGCAATTGGGGAATAAATTTTCTAGCATCCGACCCCATTTTATCCACTGCTCTTACTGCTGCTAGACGCACACTTCTATCTTTATCCCTCAACAACTGGTGCAACTGGGGAATAAATTCTTGAGTGTCCGATCCCAAATTACCCACTGCTCTTACTGCTGCAAAACGGATATTCCAATTTTCATCCCTCAACAACTGGTGCAACTGGGGAATAAATTCTTTAGCATCCGACCCCATATTACTCACTGCTCTTGCTGCTGCAAAACGGACACTCCAATTTTCATCCCTCAACAACTGATGCAACTGGGGAATAAATTCTTTAGCATCCGACCCCATATTACTCACTGCTCTTGCTGCTGCAAAACGGACACCCACATCATCTTGATCCCTCAACAACTGCTGCAGTTGGGGAATAAATTCTTTAGCATTCGACCCCATCTCACCCACTGCTTTTGCTGCTGCTATACGGACAAACTTATCTTCATCCCTCAACAACTGCTGCAATTGGGGGATAAATTCTTTAGCATTCGACCCCATATTACCCACTATTTTTGCTGCTGTTTGACGGACATTGGGATCGTCATCTATCAACAATTGCTGCAATTGGGGGATAAATTCTTTAGCATTCGACCTCAGATTACGTACTGCTTTTGCTGCTCGTATACGGACATTGTAATCATCATCCTTCAACAATTGCAGCAATTGGGGATGTTCAATCTGGAATACCATCTCACTCAATGCTGTCAATGCTGCTTTATAGACATCCGAATTATTATCCCTCAACAACTGTAGCAATTGGGGAATCAACTGTTTAGCATCCGAACCCATATTACCCACTGTTTTTGCCGCTGCTTCACGGACATCCGAATTATTATCCTTCAACAACTGTAACAACTGGGGAATCAACTGTTTAGCATCCGAACCCATATTACCAACTGCTTTTGCTGCTAGCTCGCGGATACGCCAATTTTCATTACTCAACAACTGCAGCAACTGGGGAATCAATTGTTTAGCATCCGACCCCAGATTACCAACTGCTTTTGCTGCTGCTTCACGGACAGGCAAATATTCATCGCTCAAGAATTTTCCAATTTGTTCAACCCGTTCCTGGGGAATCTCAACAGGAGACTTAAGGTCATACTCAGACATTTTCTCCAAAGCATAAACCCAAACATCAGGGTCAGAATCATCCAACGCTGCCAACATTCCCTGGAGTTGCCATTCTTCCGGTGACTTCTCAACAGCTCGAACATGACCCAAATTTATCGCAAACAGCACCAACAAAAACAGCAGCAAAAAACGCCATTTACGGAGAAAAGAGTTACAGAGTTTCATCATCTTAGATTGAGAGATAGAAAACAGCAGCTTATTTTAAGTCTACACATTAGACATCTCCGAAAAATATGTAGACTTTTTGTAAAAGTAGGGAACAGGGAACAGGGAACAGGGAACAGGGAAGATATTTTCAGTAAAAATGTACAGAAAATGATTTTATCAGGAAATTTTACAACTCTACTTTATGGTAAATAAAGGGCAAGTTTATTTTCTGGAGATGTCTATTAACAGACAATCTCCCAATTATGAAAACTCATCCAACTCCTCACACAAATCTTGCAACTGCTGATGCTCTACTTTCCTAGAAGAACGCCGATATTTTTTACTAGCTAACTTAGGTTCAAACTTTTGTTTACCACCCGAACTTGTTTTCGCCTTCAAGTTTGACTCAGCATCAGGTTTTTGCTGCAATACCTCCTGCCGCGCGATCGCCTCTTCTAAAAACATCAAATAATATTCATACCTATCCCAGTCACCCCGCACCACACAGTTCGGTTCATCCCGATGCAAACAATCACTAAACTGACAACTCCCCTCCGCCAAATACTTTCGAGCTTCTGGAAACAAATACGCCAACTCTATCGGTTCGCAGTCTAACTGTGGTTGATTAAAACCCGGTGTATCTGCTAACAAACCCCCATTAGGCAACTCAAATAATTCAACGTGACGAGTAGTATGTCGTCCCCGCGACAACTTTCCCGACACTGCACTCACTCGTAAATTCACATTAGGAATCAAATAATTAATCAAACTCGACTTCCCCACACCAGACGGACCAGAAATTACAGTAATTTTATTCCTCAACTTTTCCCACAGAGAATTCGAGCTATTCTTTTCCACTCCCAAACCTGCTTCCGTTTTCACACTAATAAAAAACGGTTCATAACCCCACTCATAAATTTTACTGCGCCATTCTTCCGTTTTTGTCGCCGTTACCAGATCGCACTTACTCAAACACAAACATATCTCCAAACCTGTTGACTCTGCTTTGAGTAAAAATCTCGTTAAAGCAACAGGATCTAAATCTGGTTCTGCCAAAGCAAACACCAACATAACCTGATTTGCATTAGCTATCGGAGGGCGATCCAGTTCTGTTTCTCTCGGCAAAACCTCAGCGATAGCACCTCGTCCACCTGACCAGTCTGGGTCCTCTATAATTACGCGATCGCCCACCATGACTTTTTGGCCAATTTTCTTCAATCGCGCTCTACGGGTACACAGAAGAAACTTAGGTAAATTTTCTCTTGCATTTTTGACCAAATTATGATATATCTCAATCTTAACTTGGTAAAAATTGGCCTGAACTGCCACAACTGTCCCCAGACAGTTATTATCGGCCTCTAATATGTCACCTATTTCTGAAGTCCAATTCATGCCACCATTTCTGGGCAACGCACCTTGAGGACAAAGTATTCAGACTGGTCTTTTATCTCTTCTATTTGATAACCTTCCACAATCAAACTATCAGGTACTTGCTCTATTGGTTCCCCCGGATCTAACCATACTTCTAAAATTTCTCCAGGCATCATCTTTTCCAGATACAGTTTTGTTTTCACAAAATTAATAGGACAGGGAGTACCCCGCAGATCTATTTGAGCATCTGACTTTTGTTGCTGCTGGATTTCTGATTGAGAATCCATAGTTAAATATTTTTTCTCCAATTTTTGTTTTTGTTGCAGGAATATGGTTAAACCTTTCCAGTGTAATAGTTACTAAATCTATAGAAAAATATTCCTTGACTTAGTTTTAATTAAGTGTTACCTTAACGGGGTGAACTACAACACCCTCTATCCCATTGCTAAAAGCGTTTGGGACTGCTTTTCGTAATATGTTTAAACTTCCATTCACATCAGCATTGTATTTGACACCATTTGAAGCTTTATAAAGTCCTCTTTTCACTCGTTTACCACTAAATCTATGTTTGACACCTTTTTGGTAAACTGGTAAGTCGTCCAAATCTAAAAAACTAGCTTTTGATGTATAACTTTCTTCATTAATTATGACTTTTATTCCTACTAAATTGGCTTTGTACTTTAGTTGTTCAATTAACTTAAAAAAAGGAATTTGAACAAAATTTTGATTATTTTTTTTGCCAAGATTTAGGCTTTGTTTCCAGTTAGGATTATTTCCTATTACTAAAATTCCTATCTGATTTTCGATCAGACGATTAATAATATACCTGCTAGTCTTATGCAGATAATCATCAATCTTTAAATTTCTTTTTGTCGATAATCTTTTGATTCGATTACTACTTTTAATCTTCTTTAATTCTGACTGTAGTTTACCCTTCTTATAATTATAGAATTGATTAATTGATTTGACTGGTCTGCCGTTAATAATAAAGGGTTGAAAACCTTTTTTATTTGATGTTACAGTAGCCAAATTATTCACTCCCAAATCTACAGAAGCTACATCAGATTCTGACAAATCTAATTTAACTTCAACGGATTCGTAAACCACTTCTATAACATAGTAATTAAGCTTAGGAATAATTCTCACTTGTTGCAGAGAATCATAATTTATTTTACTGTCAAAAAATAGCTCACTTTTTGATAGTAATATCTTCTGATTTTTGACTAATTGAGGTTTACTAATCGCTTGTTTTGTATAAACTAGAATATTCCTACCTTTCTGTTTATGTTTATATTTTGGCAGTTGAGGACGACTTTTAAACTTACTTGGACTTTGATAATAAGCTCTTATAGCTTGAAAAAAACTTTGCCAATTTTTATCTAAAAGAATCAAAACCTGCTGAGAAACTTTGGCCGGTATTGCTTGATAATCTACTCCCGATTGTAATAACTTTTGAACCTTTTTATAATTTAGATAATTTCCGTTATTAATAAACTCTTGTCTAACTACGTAGTTAGCTATATTGTAAAGATTTTTAGACAAGAAAGCTAGAGTATCAAGTGATTTATAATTGGGATGATTTTTTTTAATAATAGTACGTTCTACTAATTGCATTATCCCTCCTGTAAACATTTAACGAGCGGTTCTGCTTTCCTTTCTCAGTCTAAGATATTTTTAGTTGTTTTCCTATGTTTTTCTATAAAATCAATAAAACTTTACAATACTCTATCGTTAATAATATTTATTGAAAAATGCTTGCTTTATAATTTTTCTAGCACTTTTGTGGAACAAACGACCAATTTTTTATTATTTGTCTAATATCAACTTAACTATCCACCAGGATCTAATTTCAACAAAGAATATATTTAGTTATACTTACCGAAAAATTCAGGTATAAAGCGTCTCCATTCATTTAGAAAGAGCAGTCCTTGGATGGATGGGTTACCTAACCAGATCCAATCTACCCTTGAGAACAACAAAATTCCTTTTAACCCAATCCTTCTATATACAGAAGACGTAATTATTAATTGTTAATTATTAATTATTAATTATTGAATGTACCTCGGTAATATTTAAGCTTTTGTTTTGGCGTTACTAATTCTGGGTTATGACATAGATGCTAATCAACTTATAAACCTAATTCAAAATCCAGAAAATCATCAAAAAGTCATTCAGCAACGCCTCTATTTTTACCCACTACTAAGAATAAGTTTTTGAGGATTAAGAAAATCTCCAATCTCAATCACTTTTGTTGAAATAAATTTCCCAGAAATCCTTCTAAACCTCCTTTTCCAGTACGTTCACCTTTAATATTCGCCAAGTTTTCTAATAACTCTCTTTCTTCTGCAGTAATTTTTGTAGGAATATCAATTTCGATTGTTATCAGATGGTCTCCACGACTTACCGGATTACCTAATTTCGGCACTCCCTTATCTTCCAAAGTTAAAACAGTATTTGGCTGAGTACCTGCTGGAATTATTAATTCCGACTTACCATCAACTGTATTTATTTCCAGGGAACAACCTAGAATTGCTTGTAAATAACTAATTTTTATTTGGGAGAGAATATTAACCCCATCTCTTTGAAACTCTGGGTTATCTTTGATAGACAGGAAAACATACAAGTCTCCAGGAGGCCCGCCCATCTTACCAGCATCTCCTTCATTAGAAACTCTTAGCCTAGTACCATTATCTACCCCTCCTGGGATAGTAATTTTGATCTTTTTCGTTACCTCGTTCTGGCCACGACCTCCACAACTTGGACATTTTTCCTCTATTATCTGCCCAGTACCGCCACATGAGGGACAAACTGATACTTGAGTGAAACTACCAAAAGGAGTTCTTGTGGCCCGGCGAACTTGACCAGTGCCTCCACAAGTAGAACAAGTTTGAGGTCTTGTGCCTGGTTTAGCCCCTGACCCCTTGCAGGTTTCACAAGTTTCGAGATGCTTAATTGTTAGTTCTTTATCTCCACCAAATATAGCTTCGTGGAAATCCAGATTCAGGTCTAAACGTAGGTCATCCCCTCTAACTGGACCTGTACGCCTACGTCCTTGAGTTCCCATTCCTCCAGAGAACCCACTGAAAAAGCTTTCAAATATATCAGCGAAGCTATCTGAAAAGTCCGTTGAGAAACCTGATGCTCCTCCTCCTGATACTCCTGCTTCTCCAAAGCGATCGTAACGAGCTTTCATTTCAGGTTCAGACAGAACCTCGTAGGCACGATTTATTTCTTTGAACTGCTCTTCCGCTCCTGGCTCTTTATTCACATCCGGGTGGTACTTACGAGCCAAGCGGCGGTAGGCACGCTTTAGTTCCTCCTTATCTGCAGTACGAGAAACACCTAGAATTTCGTAATAATCACGGGCCATAGAGCTATTTGCCTAGAATAATAATTAATGTTAATATTATATACAAAATTTAATCTCCTCAAAGCTAATACACAAGTCATTAACTTTGAATCTGCAAGGCATCACTTTAGTGATAGTTATTAGCGACAGAGCCTTGCTGAGAAAAACAAGACGCGAAAGTTTAAGTTTGTGGGCTGCGAAGCCTACTCTAACCCTTACTGTAGCTTATAACAGTTTATTATTTTACGTCGCTTAACTTACGACCACTTATCCTTAAGATAAATTTTAGTTATTGGCTGGGCGGGAGTGTTCACTTATTAAACAAGTTACTAACTTTTTCAAATATACTTTATTTTTTAGCTTTTTTCTTTTCCAAGTCAACTAATTACTTGTGGAAAAGTTTGAGAAAGTTTATAAGTAACTTTCGTTAACTTTATAATCCTCTGCTTTGTGATTTTATATTTTTATCAGATTTTTATCAGCCGATAATATTTTGGGTTTGAATTTCCAACTATATTTATTCTTGCCTTATGCTAGTCTAGCATAGACTTAACAATAAATCCACATAGGATTATACTGAAAAAGTTTTATGGGTGAGGGTCATTTCAGTTATAGCGCTCCGCGCTAGGGAATAGGGAATAGGGAATAGGGAATAGTAAACTGTCAAAGGATTTCAGGATTTAGAGATGTCCTAACCTTTGGTTCGACTGCTATATCAGTTATCAGTTATCAGTTAAGTTATCAGTACCTCTAGCTGTTTGCGCAGCATGACCTAGGAAAGCTTCAGGATTAACATAAGGAATAGTCTTTTTTTATCCCTTTAAAAAGGTAGGCTCTAGACCACAATTTTTCGTTAAGAGTCGGCACTCAGGTAGGGGAGGCGTCGGGTTGCTACTTACAGAACTTAGGAGGCATGGGGAATGGGAAATTACCTATGTATTGGGAACTAATTATCCCTAAGTTTTTGTGCTATTTCTCCCTAATCCCTACTCCCTCTTTAAATCTATAGAAAAGGATTTTTGCCAAATTCATTTTCAGGTTCTTCAGTTATTTGCTGAACCTTAGTTGGATTTTGGTCATTTGTAGTCGAATTAGTATCAACCAATGTCTCATTTTCTACTATTTTAGAAGTTTCTGGCTCTGTAATTTCTGGTTCTACTGCTTTAGAAGTTTCCGACTCTGTAATTTTTGATTCTACTTTCTTAGAAGTTTTTGACTCTTTAATTTCTGAATCTTGAGGCACTTTAGAACTTTTATCTTCTTCTGGTAACTTCAGCTTTTCACTGCCCCCTTGTTGATATAAAGTTTCACCTAAAGCAAATAGCTGTTCCCTGAATGTTTCAATCTGCTGATTTAGTTGGTCATAATTAACTTCAGTTTCTGAATTAATCAATACCTGTTTCAACTCCTCATAACTGTTGCCAATTTCTGTAGCAACCTCTTCATCAATAACATCACCATGTTCTTGAATAGTTACTTCATAGTTATATAAAAGAGTATCTGCCTGATTTCTCAATTCTGCCAATTGTTTTTGTTGACTGTCTTGTTCAGCATAAATTTCTGCTTCTTGCTGCATTCGTTGAATTTCTGCTTCATTCAGACCACCTGTATTACTAATTTCAATACTTTGTTCTCTACCCGTTCCTTGGTCAATAGCTCTAACTTTCAAAATTCCATTAGCATCTATATCAAAATTAACTTCTATTTGTGGTATACCTCTCGGAGCAGGAGGAATTCCTTTCAGTAAAAACTTACCTAGACTTTTATTATCCTTAACCATTGCTCGCTCACCCTGCAGGACATGAATCTCCACAGACGTTTGTCCATCCACAGCAGTAGAATACATTTGGGAACGACTGGTAGGAATTGTAGTATTTCTCTCAATCACCTTAGTATATATTCCTCCCAAAGTTTCTAACCCCAAAGATAGAGGAATCACATCCAATAACAAAAGGTCTTTAACTTCACCTCCTAAAATACCAGCTTGAATAGCTGCCCCCAAAGCCACAGCTTCATCAGGATTCACAGAAGTATCAGGAGGTTTACCATTAAAATAATTACCTATTGCTACTTGAACTGCTGGTATTCTAGTAGACCCTCCCACAAGAATAATCTTGTCTATATTTTCTGGCTTCATCCCAGCATCCTTGAGAGCTTGTTCAACTGGTTGAATCGTACTTTCTACCAAAGGTTGGACCAATTTTTCAAATTGGGCGCGAGTTAGCTTGGTCTCCAAATGTTTTGGCCCTGCTTCGTTAGCCGTAATAAATGGTAAATTGATATTTGTACTCTGGGCAGAAGATAGTTCTATTTTGGCTTTTTCTGCTGCTTCTCGCACTCTTTGTATAGCCATTTTATCTGGATCTAAATCTGTCCCTTCCCGATCTCTGAACTGATCTACTAACCAACGAACTATACTATTATCAAAATCATCTCCTCCTAGATGATTATTACCAGAAGTAGCCTTAACTTCAAAGATTCCATCTCCTAACTGTAAGATAGAAACATCAAAAGTCCCTCCACCAAGGTCAAAGACTAAGATAGTACGATCTTCATCCTGCTTGTCAATACCGTAGGATAATGAAGCAGCAGTTGGTTCATTGATAATTCTTAACACTTCGAGGCCAGCAATAGTTCCTGCATCTTTAGTTGCTTGTCTTTGTGCATCCGTAAAATAGGCTGGTACTGTAATTACAGCTTGAGTAACAGAATCACCTAAATATTTTTCAGCATCCTGCTTCATTTTTTGCAAAATCATAGCTGAAATTTCTTGAGGAGTATAATTTTTTCCCCTAATTTGGACATTTACAGTATTTTCTTTACCCTGAATACTGGTGTAGGGAACTTGGGAGCGTTCTTGTTCGGTATCTTCCCATCTTCTCCCGATAAATCTTTTAATGCTATAGACTGTATTTACGGCATTGGTTACTGATTGTCGCTTTGCTAGTTGGCCAATTAAACGTTCATTTCCTTTGCCAAATCCGACAATACTAGGTGTTGTACGTCCACCCTCTGAGTTGGAAATTACAACTGCTTTTCCCCCTTCTAAAACGGCCACACAACTATTAGTTGTCCCTAAATCAATGCCAATGACTTTTCCCATAGTGCTTCGGCGTTCTTAATAGTCAAAAATATTTTTTATTTATTGGAATTTATTGGAATGAAGCATTCTAGCTTCTGACTTATACTCAGGCTTTAAAAGCAAAAAAAATCTACCTTTTTTATTACTTTGTAGCTGATAGTTACGTTTTTTTTACATTTTAATCAACTATAATTTTTTATGCAAAAGCTGTAAAAAAATCAGCTAATTACGTAACTCATAATATAATTATTCCCATTTTTACTAATTTTAATTCTCTCCCCCAAATCATTAGTTTGATTTGTTTAAGTTGTATTCAGAAAAAAGTCTAAGTTAAATTCCTAAAATTAGATTGAATTTTTAGCATTTTTGTTTCTCTTGTAGCTGGTTTTGGGTAACTCTGAATACAACTTAAAAGCTGAATAATTCAATCAAAAATAACTAACCAGTATTAACTTTCTGGATCGGTTTGATTCTCTGGTTCAGCATCTGTAGGTTCTGGTGCCGTTGCTACTTTTACCATAGCGTGTCGGAGTACACGATCGCCTAGAATATAACCTCGCACCAACTCTTCTATTACAGTTCCTTCTGGATGTTCTGTGGTTGCCTCTCGCATTACTGCCTCATGTAGATTAGGGTCAAATTCTTGACCTTCTGGGCGCATAGGAGAAACTCCCAACTTTTTCAAAGAGTCTACCATTTGCTTATAGACACTTTGATAGCTTTTATGGATAGTCATTTCTCCATCATTTGCTGGTTTAATCTGGGAGCGAGCACGTTCAAAATTGTCAATTACTGGTAATAATTCAGTGATTGTAGAACACTTTACTTGTGTATCTAATTCTTCTTTTTCCTTGTCTGTCCGTTTACGGAAGTTATCAAAGTCTGCTCCTAGTCTTTTGTATTGACTTTCTTTTTCTTCTAGTTGAAACTTGGTAGTTTCTAACTGAGTTTCTAATGATTCATAAGCCTCTTTTAATAAGACCATTTCTTCTGAAACTACTTCAACACTTTTCGTATCTGTATGTTGCGAGGCATTATCTTCAGAGACTTCTGTATTACTCTCAACCGTTTCAGATGAGTCCAATTCTACATTTTGCTCAACAGTTTCAACATCTTGAATATTCTCATTTATTTCTTGATTTTTTGTTTCTGTAGAGGGGTTTTCTCCTGCCATTTAATTTTCTCCTGATACTTAAGGCTATTACTGTTTTGTGTCTTGTTTTTTGATCCCAATCAACCAGACCGGAATCTAATATAAATACACAAACACATAGCTCTAACTATGTTAATATTAGTTTATATTATTTAGGACTATTTTGATACCTTTTTACTTGAAATTATTGGGCTTTAAGTAGCAAGATGGTCATTTCAGTTATCAGTTCCTATAGCTGTTTGCGCAGCATTACCTAGGAAAGCATCCGGCTTAAAAATACGGAGTATTCTTTATCTATTAGTCCATTGGATCTGCTTAGGTAAACCATCATCCCACCCTACGGGAAACTTTCCTTACGGAATGTTATCGCAAAGGTTAAATACCACTTTTTATCCTCCTCTTTAAAGAGGAAAAATAAGACCCAAGTTTTTCTACTTCTTTAAAGTAATAATATAGTATATTGGGTTATAAAAATTATAGAATTTATTTAGCAAGATATATTCTTGAAATCCGTTATAAAAATTTGCTAAAAATTGCTAAATAAATCTTTCTTTTTTCTATCTATAAAAATTTTACTAATCATAATTTATTGCAACTAATAAACTATGATTTTACCATTTTGTTCAAATAATATTGTCAGAATATGTTAGTAGTTCTGTTAAAAACTCTTTTGGCTTGGATTTGCTCTTTAACTAGGGCTTCAAAAATCAAAAGTTTATTAAAAAATAAATCATAATAATACTATAGGACTCAGGAGAAATGGTGGATTACATAAAGATGTAGTCAGAACAATTATCTCTCAATTTTTCTGCCGTTATCTGCCCAAAGTCCTGAGTTTTTCCTGCTCATCAGAGTAAAAAGCTGGCACTTTTCTCCCACAGAAAATGGCTTTACCCTTTATATGTCAATCCTTTCAGATTTATTCAGCCAGTCCTACTTAATTCCTGACCACATAGCCTTATGTTGTTGGCCAATATTGCGCTATAAGCTACAACTTCACATTATACCGAATCATTGTATTATCAAGCAAAACATTTTCCTGGTATAGATTTTTGACATTCAATAGCTAATTTTACCTACTATCTTTAACACTATAATAAAGTGTCTCTAAAACTCGTGGAGTCCGACGAGCGAGAAGTCCACACTATAATACCCCAAGGTTAGTGTGGGAGTATGCCACAATGAAAAAAAGCTAGTGCCGCTACGCGGAATTCAAAATTCAAAATTCAAAATTTAAAATTTAAAATTTAAAAGTATTCCTTAGTAAGGCTTTGAGGATTTTGTAACTGGTCAGTTATTTCTGCTATCCTGCACTAGTGAAATATTGGGGTGCTTAACGAAGTCAGAAGTCAAGATAACACTTGCAAAATAAAATAAGGATCTGTCTTATGTGACTATATTGTTATGAACTATAACAACTTGTTAAGCAAGTGTAAATTTTATCAAAAACTTAGGGAATATTTAGATTAAGGAAAAATTTTATCAGCCATGGCCCAAACCTCTTCACGCAATCCACGCACTGCTATAGTTGCTCTCAGTAATCTCTCTCCCTTTGGGAATAAACTGGTTCAAGCTGGCTATGTCAACATTGAACAGTTCCAACATTGCCAAGTAGAAAGTCGTAAGACTGGCAAATCACTGACAGAGCTACTAGAAGGTTTAACAGGACAACCCTTACCGCCAGAATTACTAAGACATTATAAAAAGCAACAACTATTTGAATTGATGATTCTATATGGTGTAGCTGCTTTTGACCCAGAAATTACTCAAATACCACCAGAACAGGTATGTTATTTAATTGACAAAGTAACTCCAATTGAAACTTGTCGTCGAAATCAGATTATACCACTATTTAGTCGCGAAACTCATTTAGCAAGTCAGTTTGTCCAAACAGGAAAGATAAGTCAAGAGAAAAGTTTAAAGGCACTGAGGCAAAGCAGTGATTCGGGAGGTAGTTTAGTTGAAGAATTAGAAAAGTTTTCTGGAGATTCATTACCGGCAAATTTGGTCAAGGATTATGAAAATAACCAACCATTTGTAATGATGGCGATGGTTAACCCTGATAATCTTCAAGCTTTGGATGAGCTAAAAAATATCTTTAGGTATCGTGGGTTAATTTTGCAACGGTTGGTTATTACTCAAGAAGATTATGAAAGTCTAATCAACTATTACTTAAACGAACAAACCAGAAAAGATGCTGCTAAGGCAAAAGAAGCAGAAAAAAAAGAGCTAGAGTTGGAGTCTGGTTTCTTTGAGAATGCCGATCTGGAGGATGCAGCAGATGACGCAGCAGTAGAAGACATCGCTAAAAGTATCTCTGCTGCAGAGGATGCTCCTGTTATTAAAGCAGTAAATGTCATTTTAGTAAAAGCATTAAGTGAGGGGGTATCTGATATTCATGTGGAACCTCAAGAAGAATTTATTCAAATTCGGATGCGTAAAGATGGGGTTTTACAAGAGTATTTTCGATTTCCGAAAAAGGTAATTCCGGCTATTACTTCACGATTTAAAATTATTGCAAATTTAGATATTGCTGAACGACGGCAAGCACAAGACGGTCGTATCCGCAAGGTATTTAAGGGACGTACAATTGACTTCCGGGTAAATAGTTTGCCTAGTCGGTATGGTGAAAAAATAGTTTTGCGGATCTTAGATAGTTCTAGTACCCAACTGGGATTAGATAAGTTAATTTCACATATACCAACTTTGGAACTGGTGAGGGAAACTGCTAGTCGTCCATTTGGATTAATTCTGGTGACGGGGCCAACTGGTTCTGGTAAGTCTACTTCTCTATATTCGATTTTAGCAGAACGAAATGACCCTGGTATTAATATTAGTACGGCAGAAGACCCGATTGAATATGCTTTGCCCGGAATTACTCAATGTCAGGTAATTCGGGAAAAAGATTTGACTTTTGCGAGTATCCTACGGGCGTTTCTGCGACAAGACCCGGATGTTTTGCTAGTGGGGGAAACGCGAGATAAGGAAACGGCAAAAACGGCAATTGAAGCTGCGTTAACTGGACACTTGGTTTTGACAACTCTACATACTAATGATGCTGCGGGAGCGATCGCTCGTCTTGATGAAATGGGAGTAGAATCTTTCATGGTTTCAGCAGCTTTATTGGGTGTGGTGGCACAACGTCTGATGCGTCGGGTTTGCAGTGAATGCAAAGTGGAGTATAAACCTGAACCTGATGAGTTTCGTCGTTATGGTATGGTTCCTTCTCAGGAGGAAGAGTTTACATACTATAGGGCAAATACTATACCAGTTGAGCAACGAGAAGATTTAAGAGAAAGGGGAGAGTTATGTCGCAAGTGTAATGGTCTTGGTTATAAAGGTCGTGTGGGTGTTTATGAGTTTATGAAAATTACGGAGCGGTTACAAACTTTAATTACTCAAAGAGCGCCAACGGAACAAATTAAGGAAGCTGCGGTAGAGGAGGGGATGATACCTCTATTACAGTATAGTTTGAATTTGGTACGAGAAGGTCATACAACTTTTGAAGAGGTGGAACGGGTAACATTTACCGATTCTGGTTTAGAGGCGGAAATGAAACGCCAGGCCAGACTAAATCTGGTATGTAGGTCTTGTAACGCTGAGTTGCAACCAGAGTGGGTAGAATGTCCTTATTGTATGACTCCTCGCTTTGAGTAGGAGTAGACTTGTGGGGGGTGTGGGAAAGTGTGGGGAGGGTGGGAAGTGTGGGAGGTGTGGGAGGTGTGGGGAGTGTGGGAAGTGTATGTTTTTGACTTTCTGCTTGTGACTAGACTTGGAGAACAAGGACAACTTGGTGACAAGGGAGAAAAAAGAAATTCTCATTCCTGGATTAAATGCTGTTGACTTATTTGTGGTCTAGGTAAACCAGATTTAGTATAAAAAATAAGGTATTGGTGAAATAAGGTATGAAATTTGTATCGGAGTAAGATTGATAGTAAGGAAAAAAACTGTTTTAACTACTGACTACTGTAGGGGCGATTCGCGAATCGCTCCTACTAAAAACCATACAATAATTCACCAACCCCAAAAATAATTAGTGACTGATAACTAATAATTGATAACTGATAACTGATAACTGATAACTGAATAAAGCGGAGGTTTAATTTATGTCTTTAATGATTGAGGATGTTTTAGAATCCTTAGTTGAACAGGGTGGTTCGGATGTTCATATTCAAGCAAGAGCGCCGATTTTTTTCCGTATTAGTGGTCAGTTGACTCCTCAACCTCAGTTTGGGGAAAATATGGAACCAATAGAAGTACAAACTCTGATTTTCCAAATGCTCAATAATATGCAGCGGAAAACTTTAGAGCAAACCTGGGAGCTTGATAGCGCTTATGGTGTTAAAGGTTTGGCTCGTTTCCGTCTCAATGTGTATCGGGAGCGGGGGAGTTGGGCAGCTTGTATGCGTGCTTTGGCTTCTAAGATTCCTAATGCTGATAAATTAGGGATTCCGATGATTTTACGAGAAATGACGGAGCGACCCAGGGGTTTGTTTTTGGTGACGGGGCAAACGGGTTCTGGGAAAACAACTACTATGGCAGCTTTAATAGATTTGATTAACCGTACTCGTAGTGAACATATTCTGACTGTGGAAGACCCCATTGAATATGTGTTTCCCAATGAAAAAAGTTTGTTTCACCAACGACAAAAAGGGGAAGATACGAAAAGTTTTGGTAATGCTCTGAAAGGAGCGTTGCGTCAAGACCCTGACATTATTCTGGTTGGGGAAATGCGGGATTTGGAAACTATTAGTTTGGCTTCTAGTGCAGCAGAAACAGGTCACTTGGTGTTTGGAACTTTGCACACTAACTCAGCTTCGGGTACGGTAGACCGGATGTTGGATGTTTTCCCACCAGAACAACAACCGCAAATGAGGACACAGTTGGCTAACTCTCTTGTTTGTATATGTAGTCAAAACTTAATCAAGAAAGTAGGTGGGGGTCGTTGTGCTGCTCACGAGATCATGATTAATACTCCAGCGATCGCTAACTTGATTAGGGAGTCGAAAAATTCTCAGCTTTATTCTCAAATTCAAATGGGTTCTAAGTTGGGAATGCAAACTATGGAAATGTCTTTGGCGAATCTTTACAAAGAAGGGAAGGCTACTTGGGAAAATGCTATGGCTAAGGCAGTTAAACCTGATGAATTAGAAGCTTTGATCGGTCCTGAACCCAAGGAAACTAAGGCTAAAGCGAAAGCAAAGGCTCGTTAGTGGAGAGTGTGGGAAGTGTGGGAAGTGTGGGAGGTGTGGGGAGTGTGGGAGGTGTGGGGAGTGTGGGAGGTGTGGGGAGTGTGGGAGGTGTGGGGAGATGGGGTGCATTGGAGTATTTTTAAATTATTGCTTCTTTCTACCGACGACTCCTAACTTAAAAATTTAATCGCGGGTATTGATAGCAAATGGGTTCTATAGTTCGATTTATAGCTGAAGTCAGAAGTCAGAAATTAGATTCTTGCTGTGACTACAACGGGGTAAATATTTTTTGTTTGCTTCCTACTCCTCTACTCCCCTATTCTCCTACTCCCCCTAGCTCCTCGATAATTTCCTTTTCCTCCTGACTCCTGACTCCTACCCTTACCAAAAGACTTTTTCTGCAAACCCTAAATAAAACAAGGAAGGAATAAAATGGCTGGTAATATAGCAAATAAAAAACCTCAAAGTAGCTTAGAAAAACGGTTAGAGATAATAGAAGAACAAATAAATGTTGCTATAGCATCGGTGACGGTAAAAGATTTATCTATCTTTGCTCGTCAGTTTTCTGCAATGTTTAATGCTGGAGTACCGATGATTCGGTGTTTAAGAGTTTTAAAAGACCAAACTTCTAATGCCAAAATTAAGTATGCTATTAAGCAGGTTGGTGGAGAAGTAGAAGAAGGCACCGAATTGTCAGAAGCAATGAAAAAACATCCTGCCTGTTTTGATGAATTATTTATCAGTATGGTAGCTGCTGGAGAGGTTGGTGGTGTGCTTGATGAAGTTCTAGATCGTCTGGCAGTTATGTTGGAGAAAAATGCTAAGACATTGAGTGAAATTAACTCAGCGATGTCTTATCCGAAAACTGTTATGTTTATTGCTTTAGCAGTGTTTTTTGGCATGACAACTTTTCTGTTACCAACTTTTGCTGGTATTTTTGAACAAATTGGTACAGAGTTGCCTGCTTTTACTGTGTTTATGTTAAAAATAAGTGAGTTTTGTAGGACTTGGCCTCCTATTCCCCAGGTAACTACAATAGGAGTAATTATTGGTATTTATATTGCCTATTCAGCGGCTTATAAAACAGATGCAGGTAGGCTGTTTTTTGACAAAGTTTTTCTCAAACTTCCTATTTTTGGAGATATTCTAGAGAAGTCGGCGGTGGCTCGTTTTTGTATGATTTTTGGTACTTTGACTCGTTCTGGAGTACCGATGTTAAAGTCTCTGGAAATTGTGCGAAATGTGGCAGGGAATGAAGCGATCGCTCAGTCTATTGAGTATGCAAGACAGCAAATTCAAGGTGGGGGTATGATTAGTTTGGCTTTACAGGAGAAACAAGTTTTCCCTTCTTTGGCGATTCAAATGATGGCTATTGGTGAGGAAACTGGTGAATTGGATGGAATGTTAATGAAGGTGGGAGCTTTTTATGAGACTGAGGTTGAGGAGGCTGTTAAGTCTCTGTCAAGTATGTTAGAACCACTAATGATTGTGGGTATTGGTGGGATGGTAGGTTCGATTTTGATGTCTATGTATTTACCTATGTTTGCTGTGTTTGAAAATCTCTAGGAATTAGGGAATAGGGAATAGGGAATAGGGAATAGGAAGGAAATAGGGGAGTAGAGTTCTTAAAAATAAGATATCTTTGCTCTTGGCAAACGAATCGTTAAAAACATTGCTCTTACTTACTTATTACCTAATAGCAGTAATTATTAATTGCTGATAGCTGAATTCTAAAAACTGAATGCTTACCTTAATATAAATTCCTAGTTGCTATTTATCAATGTTAATTATCGTTCAAATTGACTTTGACATTTACATTATAACTTCTTCCTTTTTCCCTTTTCCTTATTTAAAGTTAAATATAAAAGCATATAAAAATTATTATTTATGGTTGTAAAAAAGTCAGATTATGAAGCATTATTAGCTGAATATAGTAATCCGAACGCTGCAATTGCACTACTTAAACAATATAGATTGTATTTGGAAATGGTGCCAAGTTTGCGTCGGCCTGAAGATAGTTTAATCACTATTCCTTTGCCAGTGATTCGGTTACGAAAAGATGGTTATGAATCTGGAAAAACTGTTGTTTTACCCTGCGATATAGGAATTTTTATGTGTGACCCAGAATGGAAGGTTAAGACTGGGGTAGAAATTTTTGTTTTGATTTATCGACCCCAGGAAGATTTTTCCGATCTACTTACTCGTTGGCGAGAAACTCAGGTTTTATTAGATAAGGAATATGAGTGGGTAATGCCTCAAGGTTATAAACATATTTATTCTCAAGAGGCGGAGGAAATTTATCCTTTATTTGTTTTATTTTCGGAAACTCCAGAAAGAGTTAAAAGAGGATTAATGGGAGCAAATTTGCCTTTTGTAATTCAGGCAAATTATGATTCTATAGAAGTAGAAGTTGAGGAATCTAATATTGAGGTACAGAAGATGTTATCTCAGATGGATGATGGAATTAATGAGTAATGAGTAATGAGTAATGAGTAATGAGTTGTGAGTTGTGAGTTAGGAGTAATGAGTTGTGAGTAATGAGTTGTGAGTTAGGAGTTGTGAGTTAGGAGTTGTGAGTTATGATATCAAATCCGTTTAATTGCACATACAATAATCGCATCTACTTTCTTTCGAGGATAGTCTAGGCAGTTGAGTTTCTTTCTTCTTGACACACCCTAGAAATAAGTGGTTGAGTATTTTCTACTGTAGGGGCGATTCGCGTAATTAGCAGCATTCCGCAGGAAATCGCCCCTACGACTATTGACTACTAAATTGATAGTGAGGTTATTTAACCGGATTTGATATGAGTTATAAGTTATGAGTAACGTAAATATTAGTATTCAAGAAAGAACAGAAAACTTTGCCATCAGAGTTGTCAAGACGTATTCTGAGCTAAACAAAAGAGATTTTGATGATGCTGGCAAGGTTGTGTCTAAACAATTTTTGAGAAGCGGAACCTCAATCGGTGCAAACTGTTCAGAAGCTAAATATGCACAATCAACTAAAGATTTTATCAATAAATATTCTATAGCTTTAAAAGAAGCCAGTGAAACTCTTTACTGGATAAAAATTATGATTAAATCGGAGATAGTCTCAAAATCTAGATTTCAAAATATGATAGAAGAAAATGAAAGAATCATTAAAATATTAACAGCTTCAATCAATAAATTAAAAGAAAAACAATCCACTTAAACTCATGAGTAATGAGTAATGAGTAATGACTCATTTCATAATATGTTATTCTTGGAAGAGTTAATCAAGATTGAAGTGAAGCACAAAATTAAGGATGAAACGTTTAGTTATTTGCTGTGATGGTACCTGGCAAGATTTAAAAAGTTCTTACCCAAGTAACATCGTAAAACTTACTCAAGGGGTAAAACCAATAGCTAGTGACGGAATCCCACAAATCCTCTTTTACGATTCAGGAATTGGGACTGAAAACCAAAAACTATTAGGAGGTGCTGCCGGAGTGGGAATTGATGCCAATATACAAGATGGCTATAGATTTCTCTGTCTCAACTATGTTCCTGGAGATGAAATCTATCTGTTTGGATTTAGTCGTGGTGCTTATACAGTCAGAAGTTTAGCAGGGATGATCTACTGTTCTGGGCTTCTAAAACGTCGTTATATTACGCAAGCACCGGAAGCTTACGAGCTTTATCGCCGACGAAATATTAAACCGAGTGATAGGGAAGCTACTGAATACCGGAAACTTAACGGTGAACGTATTCCTATTACTTTAATCGGTTGTTTTGATACCGTAGGTGCTCTAGGGATTCCTACTATTCCCCTAATTCAAAAATTTAAGCCTCTACTTAATCGCCGTTATAAATTCTATGACACGAAATTAAACAAATATGTGCAGAATGCGTTGCACGCTATGGCAATAGATGAAGTTCGAGAACTTTTTGATGTGACTCCCATGAAGAAAAACCCTAAGGCGGAAAATCAACGAGTGATTCAAAAGTGGTTCCCTGGTGAACATGGTTGTGTCGGTGGTGGTACGGAAGAATATAGAGGTTTGTCAGATGGAGCTTTGAAATGGATGATTGATTCCATTGGCGATCTTGGGTTAGGGCTAGAATTTGATATTGATGCAATTCCTACAGGGATTCAACCTAATAGTCAATCCGAATTTAAAAACGATCCAGGTTTGTTTAAATTGGCAGGAATTAAATTTCGTGATGTCAGCGATGCTATAGATGAACTTCATGAATCCACGGTTGAGCGTTTGAAGAATCGCCAGGATTATCGGCCAAAAAATCTAGAGAAAGTTCTTCCTAAATTGAATTTGAAGTAATCAGGAGTTACCTATGTGGCTTGTCTTGGGTAAGGTTAAGGGTGTATTTGACATACTCCCGACGTTGCCCTTACGGGAAAACGCGGGATTCTTCAGTCAGAAAAAAACTGACTGCTGTTTTGACAGAGGTGATGTCCTCCCACTGTTTTGACCTATACTATAACAAAATACCTCCTCGAAAGTCAAGGGAATCGAAACATTTTATTTGTGGAGATATCCGACTCTTGGCCCAGACTTTCATCCCGACGCTCCCCTCCCCCCTATGCACGGGGGGTTAGGGTAGGGCTAATTCTTTGTCGCCAGAGAATATTTAGGGAGAGGGTGGGGAGGATGGGGAAGATGGGGAAGATGGGGAAGATGGGGAGGATTGGGAAGATGGGGAGGATTGGGATACAGAAGTTGCATAAATAAAAGCGGATTTTTCTCCCACACCTCCCACACCTCCCACACCTCCCCACCCTCTCCTACTTTTTTCTCTGATGACAATAAATTGACCCTGGGGGGTTAGGGGGGATGGAGAGCGCGGGACAACAGCCAGGAAAGTTAAAGAAACAGAACTATGGCAAAACTAAAATTGGAGAATATCGTTATAGAATAATTGTCATCAGCGTTCATAATGTCTATGCCGTTTCTTAGATAAATCCTCAATTTTGAATTTGAGGATATATTTATTCTCAAGAAGCAGAGGAAATTTATCCTTTATTTGTTTTATTTTATGAAACTCCAGAAAGAGTTAAAAGAGGATTAATGGGAGCAAATTTAGCTTTTGTTGTACAACCAACATTTGATTCGATAGAAGTAGAAGTTGAGCAATCAAATACTGAGATAGAAGAAATTTTATTTCAGATGGATGATGGGGTTGATGATATTTAGGGTTTGCTGAAAAAGTCTTTTTAAGGAGCGGGGGAGTAGGGGAACACAGGAGTAGAAGAGCAAGTTTTTTGCCCAACTCTTGCTCAAAATTCTAACTTTTTGAGCGTTTTAGACTGAAATTAACAGACAATATTTCAGTTGATAGTATAGGAAAAAGGTGGTGGTGCTGAGGAATGGTAGAGAGAGTGTGGGAAGTATGGGAGGTGTGGTCCGTGTGGTCCGTGTGGGAAGAAATTAAAAAATATATATTTTCACGATTACAATGCAGGACTACCAGGAAAAAAAGTAATTGTAGATGGTCGCGAAAATGCCTACTTTCAAAGTGAGCGAAATAATTAAAAGTTAAATAAATAAGAAAGATAAGCTAGGTAAGAGCATAGTAGGTGATAATTGTGACATTCTCGATCCTGATAATTTTTGAACTACCAGTAAAGAATAACTAATTAACTATGAACCAATCATCTAGTAATCCCAAAGAAAGGTTTAAATACTACGGTACGCCTGGAAAGGACTTTCCCAGATTTGATGTTAATAGTCCCTTACCTGAAGAAGTTGAACCAACCCCAAGATATGAAGCTCATCTTGGTTTGCAGGTTTTCCCCACCTTGCCTTTAATTCCTCTCCTTAACTGGGCTTTTGGAGGATTGGCCAAAAAGTTAGGTTTCCGGAGCATGATAGGTTCATCTTTTAGGACTTGGATGCCTGCTAACTTAAGTCGCTTGCATCCTGATAAGTTCAGCGATGAATATTTTGTGGAACGGCGTTTAAATGGATTTAATCCGGGAAAATTGAACCAGGTTAAAGACCAGGAATGGCAATATGCTGTTCGCTATGAGACTGGACGCTATCAAGCCGAACCCGGAGGAATACTCCCTGAATATAGTGAGGCTCGTTTTACACTGAGCGATCGCGCTCTCCACGTTCACTCTATAGAATATTCCTGGAAAGACCAAGTTATTAATTGCTTTCCTAGAGATGGCCAAGACTGGGAAAAAGCAAAATATTATTTTCGCAGTGCCGAATACGTCTTTCAGGAAATTCAGTCTCATTTGGGACGGACTCACATGAATATGGATCAATATGCCATGGCATTTTATCGGAATGTCATCAAGAGTCCTATTCGCGAGCTACTATGGGATCACTTTGAAGGTTTAATTAGTATCGACAAGAAAGGATCATCCCTGATTATCGGAAATACGGGATTTATTCCGGAAGCTTCTGCTTTGGATGCAAAAAGCGTGGAGGGGGTTCTAGTAGAAGAAATTGCTATATTGAATTATCACTGGTCTCCAGCAATACAAACTCTACCCGATCCGATCGATAATAATTATTTCGATCGCGCTGCCCTTGCTATGTGGGAGTTACTGGAAAAATATGTTTCTGAATTTTTTGCTAATAATCAACAGGAAATTCAAAATCATTGGCATGAAATTGAGGGTATGTCTCAAGATTTAGTTACTCATTCAATTTTCAAACCCAAGGAAAAATTAGCAATTAACGACGAAAAAGATTTGCAACAGCTTTGCGTTTATGTTCTCTATCACTGTACTTTTTTCCATTCTTGGGTAAATAATAAACAATATGAAGATGGTGGAGATGTTGAATATACGGCGATCGGATTGTGGGATAAAGATGATCCTAACTATGATGCCAAAAAGGTTGAAGAGCGATATGATGCTCAAGTTAAGTTAATGTGGACTTTAGGAAGTCTTCGTTACAACCCTGCTATTGAATTTGCTCCCCTGCCTCTGAAAAAACTACTTTGGGAATATCGCGATCGCATCGAACCAGGAATTCCTCTTGGATGGATTATGATGAGTATTAATATTTAGAAGAAAGCGCCAGTATGTTTTTTCAGAGTCACAAAACTCTTATACACAAAAATGACGGATACAATTATGCTTTTTAACAAGGATTCGCTTTGCTCAGTTTATTTGTTGATATCCATTAAGCTTCGCTATAACGGGAGTCCCCTGGAGGTATAAAGATGGAGAGATTGATGAAAAAAATTTCGGATACTATTGTGTTCTTTTTTTACTTAATTGGTGCCTCGTTACTTTTTATGTTGGCAGCATTTAAAAATAAAGGACGTGCAACTCATAAATATGGCGTCGGTGGTGCTGGAACTTTGAAAGTGGTGGAACGCCCGGAATTTCCAGAACATGAGTTTTGGCAACCAGGAAAAGTTTTTCCCTTACAAATTCGCCATGGTGCGGTGACATTTGAGGATGATGCAGCGATGGATCTTCGCAGTGCGTCTCTCAAACTCAGCGAGCAACCAGAGAAGAGTCCACTTGATATCATTATGAATACGGGGCCGCGCACATTTCGAGATATCATTGAATTTTGGAATTTTACTTTGGCATCGATAAGCGATAAAGGAGAGGACGAACCGGTTAGTTCTAAGGGACTTGAGGGTTATTGTCAAAAAGAACCTATCTTCAAAGAAATTTTTGCTGAAACCATGCGACGTGCCCCTGAGTCTTTTAGTCAGATGTATTATTACTCGAAGTTGGTAAATTACTTTAAAGCAAAAGATGGAAAACTCAGATATGTTAAATATCGTTTAATTCCCGAAGATCGGGGAGTAGATTCTGGGAGTGTATTCGGGAGCGATCTGGAAAAGCCTTGGTTGCAAAAGCGACTTCCGGAGGAGACAAGACCTATTGATTATCTCCGCAAGGAATATATTGATAGATTATCAAGACAACCTTTAATTTTTCATCTGCAATTGCGTTTGCATGAGGATATTCAAGGAGATAAAACTGCAATTTTTACGCAGGAGCGAGACTGGAGCGAGGAAACTTCTCCTTGGCTTGATTTAGCAACAGTGAGACTTGAAAGAGCGCTATCTTTTGAGGAAACGGAGAAACTCTCTTTTAATATTGGCAGGCAACCAGATTCTTTAGGTGCTGTGGAGGGGTTTTCTTCCAAAGATCCTAATTCTGTAAATGCTGCCCGTGTTCGGATTTATGGGTTATCTCTGGCAGTAAGAAGCTTTTTATATAAAAAAAGTGAGTAGTTTAAGTAGGGTTTGCTGAGAAAAGCAGAGTGTGGGAGGTGTGGGGAGTGTGGGGAGTGTGGGAGGTGTGGGGAGTGTGGGAAGTGTGGGAGGTGTGGGAGAAAAGTCCGCTTTTATTCATGCAGCTTGCGTATCCCCATCTTCCCCAGGCAGGAGGCAAACCGTAAATATTCTCTGGCGACAAAGAATTAGTCCTACTCCCAGGAGGGGAAGCGTGGTTATATGAGGGTTTGGTTTCACAACCCCTAAGGTAATGTTTTCTGATTTTTTTAGCGCTATGAGGGGTCATACCCTAAACTGCAACGTTATAGTTATTGAAATTTTTGGATGAGGCGTTGCATAAATACGCTGTGGAATGGGCATCTTGCCCGTTATTAAGACTTTTGTGGAATGGGAAGGATGCCCGTTCCTGATCTTTTCAGGTGGGAAGGGCATCCTTCCAAGTTATATTCATCCCGCCCCTGAGCAATGCCTTAAAAGTGAGGAGTTTAAGTAGGGTTGGCGGAGAAAAGCAGAGTGTGGTCCGGGTGGGAAGTTTGGTTATATGAGGGTTTGGTTTGACAACCCCTACGGTAATGTTTTCTGATTTTTTTGGCGCTATGAGGGGTCACGCCCCAAACTGCAACGTTATAGTTATTGAAATTTTTGGATGAGGCGTTGCATAAATAAGGGATGATTTTAAGACTTTTGTGGAATGGGAAGGATGCCCGTTCCTGATCTTTTCAGGTGGGAAGGGCAT
>NZ_JAAHHT010000068.1:26330-39832 GCF_010672085.1 Okeania sp. SIO3I5 | reverse complement strand
GGAACATCTCAAACTTGTCCTAAATGTGGAACACATACGGGAAAGAAAGAACTCTCGGAACGGAGACATAGATGTAGTGAATGTGGATACGAGACAGACAGAGATCATGCAGCATCAGAAGTAATCAAATTGCGTGGTCTAGAAAAATTGAGTACCCAGGGACTCTGGGGAATAGAAAATGCCTATGCAGTCGGTCTGCCGGGGACGGAGGCAACTCCGTCTAGGTCAGAGGCGAAACCTCGTAGGGAGAAAAACTAGGAATGCCAAACTGTGAGGTTTGGAAGCCCGCGCCGTACCGTCAGGTCGGCCTCGGGAGGATGTCACATTTGTACGTCTTTTCAACCAACGTTGAGACAAAAATTAGTAATTATATAATTTAGAGTCTACTGTGAGTCCAACCCTTCAAGCCAATAACACGGTAAATACATCTGTTAAATCAGCAGTCCAGAAAAGTAGAGCTGTTTTTCCTTTCACTGCCATTGTCGGTCAGGAAGAAATGAAATTGGCCTTACTATTAAATGTAATTGACCCCAAAATAGGGGGAGTAATGATTATGGGCGATCGGGGTACAGGTAAATCTACCACTATCCGTGCTTTAGCTGACCTATTGCCAGAAATTGAAATTGTTGTTGATGACCCTTTTAATAGCGATCCTTATGACCCAGATTTAATGAGTGATTCTGTGCGAGATAGATTAGCACAGCAGGAAAAAATTCCGGTTTTCACAAAAAAAGTCCAAATGGTGGATTTACCATTGGGGGCTACGGAGGATCGGGTCTGTGGCACTATTGATATTGAAAAAGCTTTATCGGAAGGGGTAAAGGCTTTTGAACCAGGGTTGCTAGCGAAGGCTAACCGTGGCATTTTGTATGTTGATGAGGTAAACCTTTTGGATGACCACTTGGTTGATGTGTTGCTTGACTCGGCGGCCAGTGGTTGGAATACTGTGGAAAGAGAGGGTATTTCTATACGTCATCCTGCTCGTTTTGTGCTAGTGGGTTCGGGCAACCCGGAGGAAGGGGAGTTAAGACCTCAGTTATTGGATAGATTTGGAATGCACGCCGAAATTAGAACTGTAAAAGAGCCTTTATTAAGAGTTGAAATTGTTGAACAACGTTCTGCTTTTGACCAAAATTCTCCAGGATTTTTAGATAAGTACAAATCACAACAGGAAGAGTTACAAAATAAGCTTGTAGATGCTCAACAAAAGTTGAAATCTGTGGAAGTTGACAATGATTTACGAGTCAAAATTTCTCAAGTTTGTTCTGAGTTAGATGTTGATGGTTTACGGGGGGATATTGTTACTAATCGTGCCGCAAAAGCTTTAGCTGCTTTTGAAGGTAATACGGAAGTTAGTGTTGAGGATATTGGTCGTGTTATTGTTATGTGTTTACGGCATCGATTAAGAAAAGATCCTTTGGAAAGTATTGACTCTGGTGATAAGGTGAAAAAGGTATTTAATCGAGTCTTTGGGTTGGCAGAAGTAGAAGCATAATTTCATAATTTATCTTCTTTAATTGTAGTTGGATTTTTGAGGGAGAAGCAGATTGATAAAAGCCGGTTTTTCGAGGTAAAAAATTAGCTATTAAGCAATTATGAAAAACTCGTATCAGTCCTTCTCCTAATTTGATTAAATTATGGGTGATTTTTCAGAGAATTAAAAATACTAAATCTTTTAACTTTCCTGGCGGGAAGTCCCGCGCTCTCCATCCCCCCTAACCCCCCTTGGAAAGCGAGGGGAGCGTCGGGATGAAAGCCTGGGCCCGGATTCGGATACCTTCATAAGCTAAACGTTCATATGCCCAAGACACAAGCTAGGAGCATTTTGTTATTGTAAAAGTCAAAACAGGGGGAGGACATCACCTCTGTCTAAACAGCGGTCAGGGTTTCCCAGACTGAAGAACCCGCGTTTTCCCGTAAGGGCAACGTCGGGAGTATGTCAATAGAGCTATTAGCAGTTATATAGAATCTGGGTAATTAGTTACTGCATTCTTCATTGCGACTTACACTCCGTGGAAGGAAGTAATCTCATGTGGCGCGAGATTGTTTCCCTTCGGTTGCTGCGGATAACTGTTTAACTGGATTTCATATTAATCTTCAGCATAGTCCTGCTGAGAAAACAGAAATTTAGTTGTTAAAATATGGCTATGGCTATTTACTGCTTTTTATACCCATTTACTATAAAATTGTTGTCAGTTAAAGTGTTTATATTGATCAATTTTTCTTTTTACTTTCGTGAAAGCGATTAATCTATCAATACTAATGATAAATACAAAGTTTTCATCATATCTCATATAGCTGCCATGATTTTTGATGGTATATCCCCATCTGAAGAAAGAGTATAAGGTGTTGCACCCTATCCTCATTGTCAAATGATTATCCTAATCGGAGCAATTAGTTTCGAGCAAATCCTCAATATACACTCAAACTAATAGCTAGTTAAAATTATCTAAGTATCTTCCAGTTACTAATTTGCCATTTTTGATTCCGACGAACTAAATTATAACGAACAAGTAAGTTTTCATTGTCAGAATTAGTCAATCTACCAGCATTGTCATAAAATTCCACCTTTTCTCTAACTTGAGCATCTACTTGAGCTTGATTAGCATCTGTATTACTCATCTTTACATCCTTTATCTCTAAATTATGCTCATACTTCCGGTAAGACTTTTCTCGCTTCAAAGCATTAGCTGTAGGCAACCAACGAGAAAGTGCTGGCTCTACTAGAATATTTGGTAATTGTTCAACTTGATGATTAGGACCAAGAGCAGAAGTCTTAATATCTAACCAACTTTGAATTGCTAGTCGTGCTACTTCTTTATTGATCGGTCCTGATACTGCAAGGCTAACCCGATTAGGTTCTGGAATTTCTATTGGAGGTCTATCCAATTGTACCATAGGTTGTTCTCTTGTCTTACCTAAAGCATTTACTAACCAGCCAATAGTTTTAGTTGTTAACAACCCAATAAATCCTATTGCCAACAATCCTACAATTGCAATTAATATTAAACGACCAAACTTGACAGGTTCTCTTCTCGCTGAAGTTCTGCGTGAACTATGCTCTAGGATCGATTGGGGTAATTCTTCACTCCCCACCGACATACTTTCATTAAATTCAGGTAAACTACTTCTACTCCTTTCCCTAACTCTTCTTGAATAGTGACTAGAACTTGAAGTAGTTACTTGTTTTGACAGACCTCTAGTAGATGATGATTTTTGTAATTCTTGAAGCGAACCATCAGAACTAACTCCTAGTAGATTAGAACTTCCTTTACTTGCAGCAGCAACAGTAGTAGTAGCAGTAGTACCCACACCAGAAATACCTTCTATACGCTCTAAATCTGATAAGGTTGATTGGTCCAGTTCCTTTGGGTCAAACATTTGTTTTGTATCGCGATCGCGACGAGGTTGAACAACTACCCATTGATTAGCTGCTTCTGCTTCTTTTGGTAAAGCTTCTAGATAAGCTATAACGTGCTGATCTGCAAAATAGTCTTTCAAAGAAGCTGACTTGTCAGACAAATCGCGGAAATGCGGAAACACCTCCTCTGTCAACCAATGTTCGGTATAAAGACATAGACCTGGTAATAAATCTGGAGATTCTTGAGAATTTTCTTTAATAAAAGATAGAGGTTCATTTTCATGGCTAAGTTCTAAGGAACGACCCGCCTCTTCAGTTTGTCCTAAAAGTAAAGCACAAACAGATTTCTCTAAATTTACATCTTGACTCCGACCCAATTGCATTAACATCAACTTAGCCTTACGAATCAAGGCTGGTTGTTTTTGGGCAAACCCTTGAGCTAAAAAAGTATAAACTGCTAGATATGTACCAACTGCCGAAGGACGATGAGCTTCAGCCTCAAATAATTTCTTTTGCTCTGCTGTAGTTAAGTATTGACGTAGCTGCTGAACAAACTTCAGAAAATCCTCTACCCCCAGTCCAGAACTATCTTCACCTTGACCATCAATTCCTCCCCGTTCATTGAGCATATCTTGAAGAATTTCTAGTCCACGGCGACGGTTTAGAGCTATTTCCTCTGGTAGTGCTATTAGCTCCATTACTCTATAAGGACGTAGCTTATAAAGGTCAGCTTGTATCTCTCCTCGTACTTGAACAAATAGGTTTTCTCGCAGCAATAATCCCTGGCCTGCTTCTAAAGCTGTAGCTGCACTTTCATATTGTCCTTGTTGCCATTGCTCTCTGCCCAATTCTAAATTTGCTAGAGCAACTGTAAGGACAATATCTGACAGAACTAATGCTGGGTCGCCAAAACGTCCATCTTTGATAGCAATACTATTATTAGTAAGATAAGGATGAGTAAGTTTTAATACCAGTTCATATTCTCCTAGCTCCTGTAAAATCAGGATTGCTCCCACAAACTGTGGATCTTCTATTTCTATCCTAGGAGTATTAAGGTCAAACTCAGAGTTAACTTGAGTCTCTCTGTTTTGAGAGCCGATTCTTTTTCCTAATCGCCTAGAAGCAATTTTTGGAATAACTTCTCCTGTTTCCTGAAGTCTTGTTTCTTTTTCCTCTACTTGATCAAGATTTATCTCAGAACTTGTAATTAGTTCTTTTACTTCAGGATCATAAGTTTTAGCTAAAAAGCTACCATCGTAGGTTTGGCGTTGTTCAGGATCTGAAAGAACAGTATAAGCTTCATCTATTAGCTGTTTACGAGCAACTATTGTTGCCTCAGAATACTCCCTTCTAGGAAACTGCTGAGTGCGGTCTCGATGTGCCTGCCTTAACTGTTCCGCAGTAGCCTGAATTGGTAAACCTAAAATTCGGTAATAATCTAGTGGAATCCGCACAGTGCATTTCCTCAAAGGCGAGTTACTAATTAATAATATTGTTTGTTTCTTGCTCTTCAGCAGAGATTTTCTTTATTACCTTACAACATTACTTTGTTGACATACTCCCTACGCTCCCCTACGCGAGAGCGTGGGATTCTTCAGCCTGGGTTTCCCTGACCGCAGTTTTAACAGAAGTGATGTCCTCCTTCTGTGTTGATAATAATCCTACCCACCCCCATCCCCTCCCGGGAGGGGAGCTAGAGGGGTGGGTGAGTTATAGTCTCTATCTAATTCTTGGCCACATTCAGGGCATGAATGCCTTTCATGTCGCGCAGCGAAACGTTCCGACAAGCTTTTAGAAACTCTATTTAGGCACTCCCAACAATGCTGAGATGTACCTTTTGGATCTACTTTGATAATTTTTTTGCCAAGTTTCCAGCCAACATATTCTAAAATCTGAACAAACTGACCAAACGCTGCATCTTGCAAAGACTTATTCAATCCTGATTTTGCTGATTGGCCGTTAGGTAGGAATTGACCATTGTCACCTAATTTAGCTTTGCAACGTCTGACTAAAGAAGCTATTTGCAGGTCTTCTACAAAAATCACACTTACATTACTAAACAAGTGATAAGCTAGTTTGAATTGCCAATCCCAACGTTGTCTAGCTATTAATTGATGCAGTTTAGCTATTTTACGTTTGAGAATTTTCCAACTCTTTGAATGTTTGTGTTTTTTAGCTAATCTCCCCTGAAGTTTAGACAACCGATGCTCATAGAACCTGAAAAACTTCGGGACTCCAATAAATTCTCCATCACTGGTAACAACATAGTGCAACAACCCTAAATCAATACCCTTTGAGTTTTCCTTGGTGGGCTGAATTTCTCCACGCCTCAAAGGTACACTTTTATCTTCTATGGTGAAGCTAACATACCATCCGTCTGCTTCACGGATGAGTGTCCCTGTCTTAACCTTGAATCCTATTGGTATTGGGCGATTGAATACTAAAGGGACTAAGCCAATTTTTGGTAAATTGACACAATACCGACCGTTAGCATTTTTGACAATATTAGTGTTTGATAACTGGGGATAGCTGAAAGAGTTATAATAATGTTTTCCCTTGAATTTAGGTCTACCACTGGTTTTACCGTTTTGATCTGGTTTAGTAAAGTTATCCATTGTTGTTTGTACTCTTTGGATAACATCTTGCAATACCTGAGAGTGCATAGACTTATACCCAGGGAAAAGTTTTTTAGTCTGTGCTAAATCTGCTAGTTGCACAGTCTCCCAAACAACATACCCATTAATGATGTTTGGATGCTTATCCCCTTTCTTGGTTATCGGATGACCATTGCTGTCTTTTTTTCTACCATCGCGGGTTTGTATCCTAAACTCTGGAACGTTTTGGTAAATTCTTTCTACTGGTACTACTGAAACATTGAGAGGACAAGCATTTACTGGTGTGCGCGTGGCTTCAAACCAGTTTAACCTTTCCGCCAAACGGTAATTATATTGCCGTCGGGCTAATTCCAACCAATTAGCTATAATTACCGTTTGGCTTTTATGAGGTTTGAGTTTGTACTTATATTTCAGTAGCAAGGCAGAATCTACCAGGATTTTTCAGTAGTTATTGTAATGGTTGTGTTAGAAATTGTCAATAGCTATAGCAAACAGGACAGACATGAAAACTGCACACCCTAGCCCGGCTCTCCCATACGACGCTCCCATCCCCCCTTTCCAAGGGGGGTTAGGGGGGATGGAGAGCGCGGGACTTCCCGCGGGGGAAGTTAAAAGCTAGTAAAATTTGTTTGCTCTAATATAGTTACTAAATCTATAGAAAAATATTCCTTGACTTAGTTTTAATTAAGTGTTATCTTAACGGGGTGAACTACAACACCCTCTATCCCATTGCTAAAAGCGTTTGAGACTACTTTTCATATCGGTGTTTAAACGAACATTGACATGACTCATTGTATTTGACACCATTTTTGTTGCTTTATCAAGTCCTCTTTTCACTCGTAAACCCCACGCTTCTCCGTGTTTGACACCCTTTTGATCAACTGGTAACTCGTCCAAGTCTAAAAAGCTAGCAATTGAAGTATAACTTTCTTCATTAAGAAAGACTTTGATTCCTACTAAGCAAGCCTTATTATCCCTCCTGTAAAGATTTAACGAGCTGTTCTGCAATCCTTTGTCAGTCTAAGATATTTTTAGTTGTTTTCCTATGTTGTTCTATAAAATTAATAAAACTTTACAATACTATTCCCATGTGACACTGCCCATGCTAAACCATAAACTTTACTCACATAAGTCTTTCGTTAAATGTGACTAATGGATAGGTGTTAGAGGAAGGCAGATTCTTGGTTCAACGACTAGCATTCACTTGATAGGTCGAAACTAATCAAGCCAGAGGACAAATCTCCCATTAGAGGTGAACCTGTTTCGCGAAGGGTTTTGTTCGGATATTCTTGGCTATATTTAATGTCTCTATCTTCCACGTAGCCACTATGAGGACAAAGTTCTAGTCGATCAATATTTGTATACTTTAGCAAATTCTTTAGCCAGTCTAGTGTAATATTTGTTAAAGTCTACTTGCTCATACCTTTATTATCCATTGAGTAGGGTAGGCAGTTATTGTAGATAAATTGAGATGTGCGAATAGCCTCATTTATTGACCTATATTGAACTTTTTTGGTTTTGATTTTAAACTCATAAATTATCATGGCTAGACTTTACCATCTTTGTTTTCTTTATGTTAACTATCATAGAATAATAATCTTAGGAGATATCAAAGGAAAGCAAGGTATTTTTTGTTAAAGTATTTAACAGCCACGGCGACTAAAATCACCCAATCGCTTTTCATTCAAAGACTAAAGTGGTTTGTTTTTAGGTTCTAACGAGTTTTTCTCAGAAGTTACTAATTACAAAATCATTAGAGACTTTTGCTTAACATTATTCTGTACAACACAAAATTTATCACTTAATTATACTAGCTTAGGACACATAAAATGATCCAAGAACGTACTGTACCTAATTTTGATACTAACAGTATAAAAATAACTAAAGAAGAAGGATTAATGCTATATGAAGATATGGTTTTAGGGCGCTTGTTTGAAGATAAGTGTGCTGAAATGTATTACCGAGGTAAAATGTTTGGCTTTGTTCATCTTTACAATGGACAAGAAGCAGTTTCTTCCGGTGTGATTAAAGCTATGCGCCAAGATGAAGATTTTGTTTGTAGCACTTATAGAGACCATGTTCATGCTCTAAGTGCTGGTGTACCTGCACGGGAAGTAATGGCTGAATTATTTGGTAAAGCCACAGGTTGTTCTAAAGGTCGTGGTGGTTCAATGCATATGTTCTCTGCTAGACATAATTTATTGGGGGGTTATGCTTTTGTCGCTGAGGGTATTCCTGTCGCGACTGGGGCAGCTTTTCAGAGTAAATATCGTCGGGAAACTATGGGAAATGAAAATGCTGACCAAGTGACAGCTTGTTTCTTTGGAGATGGAGCTTGCAATAACGGCCAGTTTTTTGAATGTCTAAATATGGCTACATTGTGGAAACTACCAATTATTTATGTAGTAGAAAATAATAAGTGGGCAATTGGTATGGCTCACGAACGTGCTACTTCTGAACCTGAGATTTACAAAAAAGCTCATGCTTTTGGAATGGTTGGTGTAGAAGTTGATGGTATGGATGTATTAGCGGTACATTCTGCTGCTCAAGAGGCTGTTGCTCGGGCTCGTGCTGGCGAAGGACCAACTTTAATTGAAGCTTTGACTTATCGTTTCCGAGGCCATTCTTTGGCAGACCCTGATGAATTACGAGATAAAGAAGAAAAGGAATATTGGTTTTCTCGTGACCCTATTAAACAATTTACAACTTATTTAACAGAAAATAATTTGGTAGATGTTGCAGAGTTAAAAGCAATCGATCAAAAGATTGAGGAGTTAATTACTGAAGCTGTTGAGTTTGGTACAAATAGTCCAGAACCAGGGTCAGATGAACTTTATCGGTATATTTTTGCTGAGGATTAATTAGTTAAATTGTCGATTTAATTGTAATTAAGCTTTCTGTCAAAATTAAGCAACTGGGTTTTTCATTAATTGAGTCAAAAAGACTTTATTAAATGTGGAAACCCTGAATATATTAGAGATTGAATGTATCAGAAAATATAAAAACGAGATAGGGAACACTTAACAGGGAATACTTAACAGGGAATACGCAATAGGGAATAGGGAATAAGGATGAAGAAATCAACATAAATATTTGTCGCTTAAAAAGTCTCGGAATATATGTACTGAATACTTCTTTATCTACCTTCTTTCAATCTCTTGAATTATTACCGCTTTTAGATTCACATCACAAGTGATGCTCTCTTAATACTTATTAGACATCTCCGGAAAAGAGGGAACAGGGAACACTTAACTCTTAACTGGAAGAAAGAATAGATAATTTCAAATGGGAGAATTTATTTGATTTTGAATTTTCGGAGATGTCTATTTTACAAACAGTCTCTTAGTAGGACTTAAATAAAACAGAATGTTGATTAATGAAAAACTAAGTGTTGTACAGTAAAAAATTCAGAATATTTATCTAATAAAGCTCATAATTTACAACTTTCATCTCAAGTATTTTAAAGTTAATAAGTTATAAAAGTTTCTGGAAATTTGACAAAAACTCTTGCATTTTTTCACGATAAAAAAGTAAGCATTCAGCCGTCAGCTATTAGCTAGCTTCCTTGGGTCGAAATTGCGCAATTCAGCTATTGCTATTGGTGTAGCTTCAAAGCTATATTAATTGAGTCAGAATTAAATTTTATTACAAAAGTTGTTAAAGTCTATATTCATTTAAACTCCTTCCTTAAAAGTAGAGTATTATTACTATCTTGCTGACTGCTAATAGCTGAAAGCTTACATAAAAAATATTTATATACTTTTATTTCCTTTTGTCTAAATTATCAAAATAATTGGGTATAAAACCGTGCATTTTAAGATGAAATGTTTTGGGAAAGTTGCTCAAAATTTATGCTGCAAAAACAATTTCTGTACATCGCCAATCTGAAGGCTATCCTATCTGACTTTATTAAGTGGAGATTTTATACACAATTGGTTTAAATAGTGGTTTAGCAATAGTGACAGTTATTAGGATAATTAGGGTTTGCTGAAAAAGTATTATGAGTAAGAGTAGGAGTCAGGAGACTCGAGACTCGAGACAGGAGGAATGGGGAATGAGCGAGAAGGCAGAAGTCAGAATTATCTCTTGATTTTTCAGCTAATAGTCAACCGTTTCATCCTCACTTTATGCAGCTCTTGATTAAGGAAAACCTTGTACTTTTTCAATAGTTAAAAAAGCTAAAATCTTTATTTTTGAATGCTTTTAGATTTAATCAGCAGAGCAATAATTAAAGTTTATAATAATCAGAAAAAAAATTTTATTCAATCAAATTTTTATTAGTAATTACCGGAAAATATAAGGTATAAAGCCTCCCCATTCATGGAGAAAAAAGCGGTTGTTTGCGATAGCATTTCGCTGCGCGACATGAAAAGCGTTCGGGGCTGTGAAAGAGCGGGTCTCCTTTCCCTCCGGGAAGCTACGCGTTACATGTCGCTCCGCGTTAACGCAGTTTTGCGCTAGCTAAACGCCATATCCAATCAACCAAGAGAAGAAAAAAAATTCCTTTTAGCTAATCCTCTTCTTTATAATAAGAGGTAATTATTAATTATTAACTATTAATTATTGAAGATGTTTAACGCTGTATTGAATACAAAAATTTTTAATAAATCAAATAAATTTTTCAGCTAAAAATAAATCATAAATTAAACAAGATAAATATATGGTATATTGCTAAAAAAATATAAACTTATAGGTTAGGTCATTGCCAGGGAAGTTTGGAGATAATTTCTTTAGGAAACTTCCAGTTACTATGATTGTTTTTTTAGGTGGCACTAGGTAAAGTAATTTCCTTTTTGCTTAGGAAAGCTTACATTTAATTACACTTACTAACCACAAAAAAAATCAAGTAAATATTCAAGGCAAAAATCAATATCAAATCAAGCAAATTTTAAACAATCATAGTTTTTTTGATAAATTAGCATGAACACTAAATAAATCCTGAATTTATGAAAAAAATAGTATCAACTTGATTTCCTTAAAACAACCGGATAAATTTTTTAGGAATTGTAAATATACTCAAGCCCAAGATATCCCAGATTCAGATATGTAACTTAATATTGTGATTACTATGTACAGTGAAAATTAACTCTCCAAAAGTTAAGTATATAAAGGAAAAAACTGAAGACTGAATTTCAATGACTCTGAAACACTAAGCATTAGGGTAAAATCAGTAATTCTTGATCGCCGGACATCATTTCCGAGGAGTATTAAATTTAGTCGCTCGCCATAATACAGTAAGCTATCAGCTAAATTATTAACTCATTATCACACCCAAGAAGGAATTAGCTTCTAAAGAACCATATAAGAATAAAATTTATTAGCTAACTTTAGAGTTGCTTGATTCTTTACAAAAGCTGTTGGTTCCGCATTCTTTAGGAAAAGCTGAAAGCCGAATGCTAATAGCTAAATGCTTACATAATATAAGCTAAATCCAAATTTCCATAAATATTCAGGAGTAGACAGTAAGAAACTTCCAAATTAAACATATCCCTTTGGAATTAGATATAAAGAATCGGGGAAAGTAAAACAAGTAAGTCAAGTCCACAAATCGGATAATTTATTTTTTACTATGCTCTAAGTAATAGACTAAATAGATGTTGTAGGAAAATTTAAAGAAAACCTCTCCATGAGGAAACCAAACTCTGAGTATTAATTCTTGACAGACTAACTAATTACAGATAAATAACAATGAAAAATACAACAGGTAAGGTATTTTGGAAACAACCTTTAACTTATTTATTACTACTAGCTGGAGCAGTCGGAGCATTATTAAGCGAGCGACTGATATTCCAGATAAGTAGCTCACCAGAAAACTCAAGCCAACTTACTCAATTATCAGTTACTTCATCCTCTAGCAAAACTGATGGTACTTCTAACTCGGAAAGGTCAAGTTGGTTGCCAGTTAGAGCTCCTATTTCCAATAGCAACTTTATTGTAGATGCAGTCCAAAAAGTCGGCCCGGCAGTGGTCAGGATTAATGCTTCTCGAAGCTTTAGCCAAAGACCTAATATGTTTGACAGAGGAATACCAGAAGATTTCTATGGTTTTGAATCACCTAGGTCACGTAATGGTCCAGTTGAACAGGGAACTGGTTCTGGTTTTATTATCAGTTCTGATGGTAATATTCTTACAAATGCTCACGTTGTGGAGGGTTCAACTACTGTAGAGGTTGTCCTTAAGGATGGACGTCGTCTTCAGGGTAGAGTTTTGGGCACAGATTCTGTAACTGATGTAGCAGTAATTAAAATCGATGCTGATAATCTTCCTACTGTTTCTCTAGGAGATTCAAATAATTTGCAACCTGGAGAATGGGCGATCGCTATTGGCAACCCCCTAGGTCTAGATAATTCTGTTACAGTGGGTATAATTAGTGCAACAGGTCGTTCTAGTAATGATGTGGGTGTCCCGGATAAGCGGGTAGGATTTATTCAAACGGATGCTGCGATTAATCCTGGTAATTCTGGTGGCCCTCTGTTGAATCAAAATGGTGAGGTAATTGGCATTAATACAGCTATTATTGATGGTGCTCAAGGTTTAGGATTTGCAATTCCTATTAATAATGCTCAACAAATTGGTGAACAATTAATTAAGGTAGGTAAGGCAGAACACGCTTATTTAGGTATTGCTATGCAGACTTTGACACCGGAACTTAAGCAAGAACTTAATCGAAATTTCAATACAAATATTCGGTTGTTCACTGACAAAGGGGTATTGGTGATGCAAGTTGTTCCTGGTTCTCCTGCCGATAGAGGTGGTTTAAAGCCAGGGGATATAATTCAAAAAATTGATAATCAAACTATTAGTGAATCTGAAAATGTACAACAAATTGTTCAGAATAAAACAGTAGGTAGTTTGTTGGAGTTAGAAATTAATCGGAATGGTCAAAATTTGAATTTTCAGGTACGAACTGGAAATTTACCATCTCGATTGAGAGGATAGATATATATAGTATTTCTCAATCTATTGAAGTAAATTGAGTTGGGTTATACTCGGGCAGTTAGTTGAAAAACTATAGCTTGGAGAAATTGGGAAGTGATTTTTGTCACGAATCAAAACTATAACGTCTTAGATAAATAGTTTTGAGAGCTGAAAAATCTTTTATTCGTGAGTTGGACAAAGATAGTATAGATATGGCATTTCTCAGTCTGCTAAGGTAAATTGACTTGAGTCAGATTTAGGCTCGCACGTTAGAAACTATAGTCCGGAGAAATTGAGAAGTGCTGTTTGTCACGAATCAAAACTATAACGTCTTAGATAAATAGTTTTGAGAGCTGAAAAATCTCTCATTCGTAAGTTGGACTTGGATACTATATTATATATAGCATTTCTCAGTCTGCTGAGGTAAATTGACTAGAGTCAGATTTAGGTTGATAAGTTAGAAATTATAGTCTAGAGAAATGGGGAAGTGCTTTTTGCACAGAATCAAAACTATAACGTCTTAGATAAATAGTTTTGAGAGCTGAAAAATCTCTCATTCGTAAGTTGGACTTGGATACTATATTATATATAGCATTTCTCAGTCTGCT
>NZ_JAAHHT010000068.1:0-26251 GCF_010672085.1 Okeania sp. SIO3I5 | reverse complement strand
CAGAATCAAAACTATAACGTCTTAGATAAATAGTTTTGAGAGCTGAAAAATCTCTCATTCGTAAGTTGGACTTGGATACTATATTATATATAGCATTTCTCAGTCTGCTGAGGTAAATTGACTAGAGTCAGATTTAGGTTGATAAGTTAGAAACTATAGTCTGGAGAAATTGGGAAGTGCTTTTTATACAGAATCAAAACTATAACGTCTTAGATAAATAGTTTTGAGAACTGAAAAATCTGTCATTCGTGATTTGGATAAAGATAGTATAGATATGGCATTTCTCAATTTCCTGAGATAAATTGACTAGAGTCAGATTTAGGCTCGCACGTTAGAAATTATAGTCTGGAGAAATTGAGAAGTGCTTTTTGCACAGAATCAAAACTATAACGTCTTAGATAAATAGTTTTGAGAACTGAAAAATCTGTCATTCGTGATTTGGATAAGGATACAATATTATAAATATAGCATTTCTCAGTCTGCTGAGGTAAATTGACTAGAGTCAGATTTAGGTTGATAAGTTAGAAACTATAGTCTGGAGAAATTGGGAAGTGCTTTTTATACAGAATCAAAACTATAACATCTTAGATAAATAGTTTTGAGAACTGAAAAATCTGTTAGTCGTGAGAAAATAGGCAGTAGAAGGATAAATAAAAATTCTTTATTACCTATTTTTTTATTAAATGGATGATATGAATTTGCTTGTGCAGAAGGAAAAGATTATGGAAGTATTAGAAGTAGCTCAGTTAGGCAATGAGATATTACGATATAAAGCTCAACCTGTTAATAATATTTGGGATGAAAATTTACAACAAATAATTGATAATTTGATTGCCACAGTAATTGAAACAAATGGCGTCGGAATTGCTGCTCCACAAGTTTCAATTAGCGATCGCTTATTCATTGTTGCCTCAAGACCCAATCTGAGATATCCCAATGCCCCAAAAATGGAACCAACAGCTATGATTAATCCTAGATTAATATCTCATTCGGAAGATAAAGTTAAGGGTTGGGAAGGTTGTTTAAGTGTGCCAGGAATTAGGGGTTTAGTACCAAGATATAGAGTAATAAATGTAGAATATACTAATCGAGAAGGAAAACTAGAAAGACAAGAATTAACGGATTTTGTTGCTAGAATTTTTCAGCATGAATACGATCATCTAGACGGTTTAGTATTTTTAGATCGTGTGGAAAATACCACAGATTTAATGACAGAAGATGAATATCAGAAACAAATTATTCAATCAAGAAATTAGGAGGTAGGAATTAAGAGGATATTTTGGAGTGTTCAGCAAAATATTTATAAGTGAAAATTAAGAAATATACTGTAAATAGCTAACTTATAATCAGAATGAAAAAATTTATATAGTAATCAAGAATCATATTTGATAATTTGACTATTTCTTAAAAGTTCAGTAGATAACGCTTCTTATTTCTTATTTGGCTATGATACAGTTTTTTCTTTCTTTCCTATTCTCGATTGTCTTTTCCATAACAATTTCTAATTTATCACAATTAAAATAAGATTCTATCTCTAATACTCTAATAATAGTTGAAAATAAATTGTCATTGGTTCAATCTTCCATCCCGATTTTGCTTGATTTTAAAACCAATTTTTCCGCTTGGATACTTTTAGGGAACAGGAAACAGAGAAGAAGAAAAAAATGTATTTATGATTATAGTATAACTGCTATATACTATCCTTTTAAGGAACACCTGAATTATCATATCTGATTGGTATAGCAGGCTTTTACTAATACTATTTCTCTGTAACAATGCGCTTAATAATTCTTGCCCAGACCTGAATTTTACTAATAGCTGTTATCTTTTATTAAGCGCAACATCAGGTCGAAATAGTATAAAAAAAATCAATGTAGAAATATTTATTGAAAATGATATAATTGTAAGGATTTAGGTCTTATGGAAAAGCCTATAAATATTGATGGATAAGTATTTCCGGCAATTTCACCCAAAATCATATTCTCAATTAGAGATTGATACAAGCCTTTATTTTCGTGATTATTGATAATGAGGCTATTAAATTGCTAAGTCACCTGAATCCTTACATATAATTTACTTAGTAGTTATGAAAAATTTGAGAGTTTTTGTCTCAATATGAGCGAGAAGTATTAAAAGTTTTACTAAGTAAAAATAGAAGTATTTTATACTAGCAAAAATCAGACAATTTTTGAAGATAAAACAGTTTAGTAAAAAGTTTCAACTAACGATAAAAATTTTCTCTATTCTCAATCATAATCAGAGAAATTTTTGGGCAGATACTATTTAGGTTTTCATCTCATTGGTAACATTACTAAATAGTAAATGTTGGTTTTAATCCTACTTTTGTCATAATTAGACATCCTATATTAAAATTTAGTTGTAATAGTTTTCCGTAATCTATAATTGTCCTAGTTGTAGTTAAAAATAGTACATAAATTGAGGAAATATTTATGAGTATTAATCTCAGCAAAGGTGAAAGAGTTAGTCTGTCTAAAGAAGCGCCTGGAATGAAAAAAGCTGCAGCAGGTTTAGGATGGGATGTAAATGTCTCAGATACAGGTTCAGATTTTGACCTTGATGTTTCTGTGTTTATGTTAGGAGCAAGTGGCAAAATTCCTCAAGATAAATATTTTGTTTTTTACAATAATCTTAAATCTGCTGATGGTTCAGTAGAGTCTATGGGAGATAGTCGCACAGGAAAAGGAGAAGGAGATGATGAGACTGTCAATGTAGATTTATCAAAGGTTGATTCGACAATTGAAGAAATTATTTTTGTTGTAACTATATATGAGGCAGAGAAAAGAAGACAAAACTTTGGGCAAGTGAGAAATTCTTACATCAGAATTTATGATGGAGAAACTCAAGAAGAGATAACTAAGTATGAATTAGAAGAAGACTTTTCTAGGGAAACAGCTATAGAGTTTGGTAAATTGTATAAAAAAAATGGTGAATGGAAATTTCAAGCAGTCGGAGAAGGTTATAATTCTGGTTTAGAAAGTTTTGTACAAAAATATACCTAATTAGGGTTTGCTGAAAAAGTCTTGTGGTAGGGGTAGGAGTCAGGAGTCGTAGGGGCGAATGGCCATTCGCCCGTACAGGAGTTAGGGGAATTTAGAGAAGGTAGCAGTAAGAATTGTTCGTCAATTTTTCTGTCTTTAATCTCCCCAAAATACTAAATTTTTGAACATAAAAAACCTAAAAGCTTGGTTTTTTTCAAGACCTAAAAAGCCTGAAACTTTTGCCTGAAAAGGATTTAATATTTAATCAGCAAAGCCTAATTAATTGATTTAGTGAATTATTAATGGAAAAAAAATAATTCTGATAAAATAGAAATAGCCTAAACATTCAGCTCTTAACAGTCAGCTATCAGCAATGATATAGCCATCTTTAAAGGCAAGGTTGAAATGAATAGTGCTTGCTGTTAAGAGAGTCTAGTTCAGTAGTAACTTTTAATTATCTCTAAATTTCAAGGGTAGCTTTTGCCTCCTACTTTCGCAAATAGTTAATGACTAATAAATGACTAATAGCTGATTGCTAAATGCTTACGAAATAGGTTGAGGACTCGTTTCAATAATTAATTATTAATTGTTAATTATTAATAATTACCTCTTCGTTTTTAAGAAGAGGATTGGTTAAAAAGGAAATTTTTTTTCTTCTCTTGGTTGATTGGATCTGGCGCCGGTAACCCATCCATCCCATCCTAACGGACTGCTCCGCAAACAACCGCTCTCTTGGTTGATTGGATCTGGCGAGGAAACCTCGCCATCCCATCCTAACGGACTGCTCCGCAAACAACCGCTTTTTTATCCTTGAAAGGAAAGGCTTTAAACCTTGATTTTTCGGTAAAAAAAACTGTTCAGATTATTTTTGATGGAAGTTATATTTGACAATTTATCGTAAATAAAATTTGTATAACTTATTTTTACATGGCTGCTTAGTTTAGAAAATAGCTGTGAGTATATGTTTGAAAATATACTCAATAATTTGAGAGGTGAAATAAATAGATATTGTCTCAATTCAAAATTTACTTGATTGGCTATTTGCTAAACTTTACTACCATGAATTTGAGCAAAAAATAAGGTGTAAAAACTCCCATTTAAAAGGGATAAAGAGCGATTGATTATATGGGAAGTTTTCCTCACGATATAATCAACCAAGAGAAAGAAAATTTAGCATTTTTTTGCCTCCTAGTTCAGTAGGAGGTACTGATAATTAATAAGTGATAATTGAAATGACTCTAGTACAAGATAATCAATCAAGAAAAACATAAATGATTATCTTGAAAAATGCTTGAAATTATTTATTCAGGGAGGGAAAATAAATGTCTGTTAAACTCAGCAAAGGTCACAGAATTAATCTTTCTAAGGATGCACCAGGTTTAACAAAAGTTGCTATTGGTTTGGGATGGGATGTTAATCCTACCGATACGGGTACCGAATTTGATTTAGATGCTTCTGTGTTTATGTTAGGAGATAATGGAAAAATTCCAGAGGACGAATATTTTGTTTTCTACAATAATTTAAAATCTCCAGATGATTCTGTAAAGCATTGGGGAGATAACAGAACAGGAGAGGGGGAAGGGGATGATGAAACAATAGAAGTAGATTTAACTAATGTTAATTCTAGTATTCAAGAACTACTTTTTGTTGTAACTATCCACGAAGCAGAAAAAAGAAGGCAAAACTTTGGGCAAGTTAAAAATTCTTTCATTAGAGTTTACGATTTGGAAACTCAAGAAGAAATAACTAAGTATGAATTAGAAGAAGATTTTTCCAGAGAAACTGCAATAGAATTTGGTCGTCTTTATAATAAAAATGGTGAGTGGAGATTTCAAGCAGTAGGAACAGGATATAATGCCGGGTTACAAACTTTTGTAGAAAAATACGTTTACTAATAAGTATAAAGACTATTTGAGCTTTGGCGATCGCTAAAACTAAAAACTTAAAAAATCAAAGTCAAAAATAGTTGGCAGTGGTTAATAAATAATGATATAGCAATCCTCCGCATATTCGTGGCAAAAATTCTGCTTTATTTTTGGTATGGGGGTTTGGGGGCAATGGGCAATGGGTAAGAGTTTTGGAGTTTATTTCTAGTTTTTGAATTCTTACGACCTATTTAGGATTGCTATAGTAGGGAAAATAGAACAGGGGATAGTTCTGATAATATTCATATTTGAGGACTACCAAATAATTTTTTGAGCGGGATTTCCTGGAGAATGCTGCCCCAAGAGCTATCAGTTATCATTTTAAAGAGTTAATTGTAAAATAAAAAAAATCAAAATCTTTGCCTGATTAAAAAATTTTGGATGGGAGGTAACTAGGATGTAATAACTGGATTTGTTACTATTACTTTTGGAGTTAGAATAGGAATTCCTAAAATTGAATTTAGTAAAAGTTCAACTAATATACTCTCTGATCAACTTTTATTCTTGTTGATGGTATTAAATTATTCATAAGTTGACCGCGAGGTATCTGAATACTTGTCTTTTGTTGTTACTATGAAAGACTAAAAACCATAGTTATTAAACTGGAAAAAACTGGAGATTTTCAGAAAATATACTTAAGCAAAAATGAGAGAGCTAATCATGTTCAGATTCATCTTTTTTATATTAACTGGGAAGCTGTTAAAAATAGTTAAAATGTTTGAGAGAACAAATATTTAGTAGTAATAGTATTTCAGACTTAGATTGAAGCTATATGTATGAAATTTATGAATAGTGAAAAAGGAGTTATTCAACCTTTAGGAAAAAACTTTAGCTCCAGAAAAACTTTACCTGACATTTATTTAGATAAATGTGACCAAACAGGCATAGTAAATTATCTTGAAAAGAAGGTACTAAAAATTTTTAATCTGTACATGGAAGAATATTCTTCAAGATAAGTAATGGTATGGTGAATAAATTTATCTATAATTAAGTAATCCTGATAGTAATCGTAGTTTTTGTCTGGCAGCATTGGTGAAAAATATTAATTCTCAAATTATGATTGTGAAAGAGGAAAAATATTTTCAAAGTCATAGACAGGCAGACCAATTTTATAAATATGGGTTTAATTAGCAACCAGGTAAAAAGTAGTTTTGTAAATTAATTTAGTTGTAAGCATTTAGCTATCAGTAAATAGATAAAGGAGTAATGATCAACTAAAATATTTATCAAACCACCTCTACAAATTGTCTAGATTTAATTACCCAATAACTGACTTTATTTTTAGCTGAGTGCTTATACAGGGTTTCTCAAGCAGCTTGAGGTACAGTTGTTTTTCTTATTTTATATTGCCTGCTTCCCAAATTACTACTCCCTACCTTCAAGCTAAAACCAACGAATGCCTATACCTCACTCTTTTTGAGAATTACTATATTTAATTCAAAGAAAGAAATTTATATAAACAGGAAGTAGTGATAATCAATGTCTCCTATTTGTACCAAAAAATTATCAAATTGGTATGATTCCTGCTTGACTTTTGTTAAAATTTTTTAGAGTTTATACAGGGTAATAAATATATGACTATCAACCTCACAAAAGGACAAAAAATTGTACTTGATAAAAGTGAATACGATCTATCAAGACTGACAATGGGACTAGGATGGGATGTAGCAAAATCTCCAGGTGGTTTAGCTGGTTTCTTCGGTAATAGATCGGATTTTGACCTTGATGGTTATGCAATTTTATTAGAAGAGAATGACAAACTCAAAAACTATAAAGAAGATGTAATTTATTATGGTCATTTAGAATCTAAGGATAAGACAGTAATTCATTCAGGGGATAATCTGACTGGAGAGGGAGAGGGAGATGATGAACAAATAATATTGAAACTCAACTCTATTCCTGAAAAATACCAAAAAATTATCTTAGCAGTAAGTATTTATCAAGCTAAAGAAAGGAAACAACAATTTGGAATGGTAGAAAATGCCTTTGTTAGAGCTATTGATAATAAAGGGGTAGAAATAGCAAAATATACCTTATCTGGTAATGGTACTTATCAAGGTAAAATATCAATGTTAATGGGAGCAGTTTATCGAGATAATACATTGTGGAAATTTAATGCTTTAGGCGATCCTTTAGATACTGATATGAATGGTGTAGTAGGTTCATTTATGAAATAAATTTAGCTAGTTTTACTAAATACAGTAGTTTCGGAAGTTTGATGGTACTTATTATTGATGGTTAATTGTCGGAGGTAGGGATGTTATATGCAACTCCCTACCTACTTTCTGCTGCCAATAACTAAAGCAAGTAAATATTGGTAAATTATTTTAATACCTGATTTCTCTAAGTTGATTTCTCTACAAAGGTTGTATTGAATATTTCTACCAACTCAACACCCTCAAAAAACAAGGATAACTATCAATAGTTGCCAAAGTAAAAGAATTAATGTTCTGGGATTAATGGGATATAAAAACGAGTTAAATTACGCAATACATTAGGGATTAATTGATAGTCAAATTGTGATAAATTTTTTAGATAAATTTAGTGAAGGTTTAACTCAACTTACTTTAGTAGTGATGGACTAAGCACCAATTCATATAGCAGGGAACAGGGAACAGGGAACAGGGAACAGTTAGAAAAACATTTCCCAGTCTAAGGTTCATCATCAGTCCATGTCCTAAGCAACTCTTTCTCAGCTATACGAGTGATAAAATGATCGAAAAACTAGAAGAGTAGAATGGGAAAAATTTAGAGATATTTTGATTACTAACTTATACCATTTCTCTATAACAATGCGCTTAATAATTGTTGCTCAGACATGATTACACTGACTATTCTCATTTTTATATTAAGCGCAACATCAGGTCGAAATGGTATTACTCACCAAACCATAACTTAATTGAAATTATCTGGAAATTTATTAAGTATAAATGGATTGAAATTGATGAAATGTGAAAGCTGGAAAAGCTTCCTTTGCTATCTCAAAAAAGGTGCTTGATAATTGGTCAAGAATATGTAATTAAATATGTAATTAATTTTGTGTAGGTGCTTATAGCAATCCCAAATAGGTTGTGGAAACTTTTATAATAGTTAACTTCAACTGAAAGTCTGAGTAAATTCTGACTCCTGAGTGCTAAGTACCACCAAAACATTACAACTAAAATACGATTGCTATATTTCAATTAAATAATCTTGACGGAACATCAATATAGGTAAAAAAAAGAATCAGCAAAACTTGATACTATGAAAAATATATTGTGTAATTGTGCCAGAAATAGTTTTTCCTAGTTTACTATGCAAAAAAATGTTTTTTTATTTGTTTAGTCTTTAGAAGTTGTGATGAAAACTGAATACTGTGTAACTTTTCCATTAATATTATTTATTTTCCTAACCCTATTGCCTCAAATAAACTTGAAGCAGTGTCACACATCAGTTGAAAAACTCTTAATACCAGCTTGTTGCTGATTTTAATCAGAATTAAGATAATATATCTGTATATTTACTATGCCAGGACTTACCGAACCCATAAGTTCTAAGCACTACTTATATAAGACGTTATAGTTTTTATTTGCTATATATAATGTCTTTCTGTAAGTCCTGTATATATTAACAAAACTTTTGAAAATGGTGAGGTACAATTGAATATTAATCTCTATTCCTTCTTTCCCGCTCCCTAATCCCTATTCTCTAATACCCTAGATATTTCTTTATCAACTCGAAAATTGCTCTAATTAGTTATATTTTCCAGGAGGACAATAAATGCCATACTTAATCTACGCTCCAGATACTACCGATGAAAAACTATATGAATTACCAGCAGGTGAAATTAGTATTGGTAGAGAAAGAGACAATATTATTGCTATTACTAATGAAACAAGTGTTTCTCGTCATCATGCACAAATTATAATTTCTCAAGATAGTGTGAATATAGTCGATCGACAAAGTAGTAATGGTACTTTTGTTAATGGAATTAAAATTGAGAGTTGCTTACTTAATGAGGGAGATTTAATTCATTGTGGTAATGCAATTTTTAAATTTGTTACTAATGCTAATCAAGAAAAAGATACAGGTCCGAAAAATATAGTTAAAGAATACTCACAAGAGTCTACTAAAACTGAATTAAATCTACTCTTAGATCAACAACAAGATGATTCATTATCAGTGCTTAAACTGAGACAAAAAGATGTTAATCTTCAGGCAGTAGATAAATTAAAAATTTTGTTAGAAGTCAGCAAACAGCTTTCTTCTCCTGCAGAATTAGAAATTTTACTGCCAAAAATTCTTGATTTGCTATTTGAGATTATCAAAGTAGATAGAGCTGTCATACTTTTAGTCAATGAAAAAACTGGAGAACTTGAACAAAAAGCAGTCAAAGGAAAAGAAGGAATTACCACTGAAGGTCGATTTTATAGCAAAAATATTACTAATTTTGCACTAGAGAAAGGTACGACTTTTTTAACTACAGATGCTTCTTTAGATCGGCGCTTTGATAATGCAGAATCAATTGTTTCTCAATCAATTCATGGAGCAGTTTGTATCCCACTCAAACCAAGGGATAAAGTCATCGGAGTTTTATATGCTGATAATTTATCATTATCAAATGTTTATTCAGATCAAGATGTAGAATTTCTGACAGGTTTAGCTAATCAAGCAGCGATCGCTATAGATAATACCCAACTTTATAAGAAGATAGAATCAGAGGCAATTCTCCGAAATAAATTAGAGCGTTTCTTTCCTCTAACTGTAGCTAGAAAACTCAAAGAAACAGATAAATTAGAAATAGTTGATACAGAAGTAACAGCTTTATTTTCTGATATTAGTGGCTTTACAAAAATGTCTTCAACGATGGAACCACGCCAAATTATATCTATGCTAAATGAATATTTTAAAGTTATGGTAGAAGACATTGTATTTAGATATGAAGGAACCCTAGAAAAATATATAGGAGATGCTTTATTTGCTATTTGGGGCGCTCCCTATCAAACTTATAATGATGAAGAAAAAGCCATAAAAGCAGCAATTGATATGCAATGGGCAGTTCGTCGGTTAAATCAAGAGAGAGAAAAACGTCAGCAAGAACCAATTGCTATTCATATAGGAATTAATTCTGGTAAAGTAGCAGCGGGAAATATTGGTTCAGAAAAATTAATTCAATATGCTACTATTGGCGATACAACTAATGTTACTAGTCGAATATGTAGTGAAGCAAAGGCTGACGAAATTCTGATTAGTCAAACTACAAAAGAAAAACTCAAATCAGATAATTTTCCCTTGGAAATAATTCCCCCAGTCATGGTTAAAGGAAAAGACGAACCTATACAACTTTATCGTTTACTTTGGCAACAAGTATCATCAGAGCTGGATCAAAAAATCTGAAATAATTTTAATTAGTCAAACTACAAAAGAAAAACTAAAATCACAGATTTTTATCTGGGAAAAAATTTCACCACTCATGGTTAAAGGAAAAAGATAAACCTATACAACCATGATTAAAAATAGTGAGATAATTTTGATTAATCAAACTACAAAAAAAGCGAAAATAACCAAATTGTCTCTGAGGTAAAATGCTGCTAGTCATGGTTAAAGGAAAAATATGAACATAAAAACTATATCCTTGACTTTGGCAAAAAGTATCATCAGAGCTGGATGAAAAAATCTGAGAGAATTTTGATTAATCAAACTACAAAAGAAAAACTCAAATCACATAACTTTCCCTTGGAAAAAATTCCACCCTTCATGCTTAAAGAAAAAGAGAAACCCATACAACTTTATGGTTGACTTTGGCAAAAAGTATCATCAGAGCTGGATGAAAAAATCTGAGAGAATTCTGATTAGTCAAACTACAAAAAAAAACTCAAATCACAGATTTTCTCCTGAGAAAAAATTCCACCAGTCATGTTTAAAAGAAAAAGATAAACCTATACAACCATGCTCAAAAATAATGAGGTAATTCTGATTAGTAAAACTACAAAAAAAAACTCAAGTTACAGATTTTTCTCAGAGAAAAAACTCCACCAGTTATGTTTAAAGGAAAAAGACAAACCTATACAACCATGCTCAAAAATACTCAGGTAATTCTGATTAGCCAAAATACAAAAGAAAAACTCAAGTTACAGATTTTTCTCAGAGAAAAAATTCCACCAGTCATGTTTAAAGGAAAAAGATAAACCTATACAACCATGATGAAAAATACTGAGGTAATTCTGATTAGTCAAACTACAAAAAAAGCTCAAATCAGCAAATTGTCTCTAAGGTAAAATGCTGCTAGTCATTGTTAAAGGAAAAAGATCAACCTATACAACCATGCTCAAAAATACTGAGGTAATTCTGATTAGCCAAAATACAAAAGAAAAACTCAAGTCACAGATTTTCTCCTGAGAAAAAATTCCACCAGTCATGTTTAAAGGAAAAAGATCAACCTATACAACCATGATGAAAAATACTGAGGTAATTCTGATTATTCAAACTACAAAAAAAGCTCAAATTACCAAATTTTCTCTATTTCCATATTTTGCTAAATTAAGCTATTTCATAGTAGTTAAATCTGACAGTTAAATTGAGAATTCAAAACTTTATAACAAAACTATAGGTTGAGGATACCATGTTATCCAGCAGGATATTTATTATATGTCTTTAGAGGAATTGTCTGGTCTAAAATCAACATACCTCAAATTTTATATGACTCAAAAAAAATTTAGAATCGTGATATCAAGATTAAATTAATACAAATATTTTATCGGAATCACAATTTGAAAATTATAAAAATATATTTACTCAAACAAATTTCCTGATAATTCAAAGAACCAGATTAATTCCTCCGAGCATAGTCTTATTAAGTCTTGAACTAGACCTGAATTTAGAGCAACAAATTATCAATGGGATGAAAGTTACTTCACCAAATATTATTGGAGATGCTAATTATATTCCCACAGCCAAAGTTCTTGATTATCAAGAGTTTATTAAATTTGTTGAAAAAGTGAGATTACGAGAAACAAAAGTCAAAGAAAAGCCAGCTATATTAATTATCTAAGCAGAAACAAATTAAATCAAAAACGAATTTAGTAGAGTAGAAAAATCTATAAATTCTCTGCTATACCCATAAATAGTTACTAGAGATTGGGTATGAAGTTTAAGATTTAGGTGAGTAAGAGAATAAACAAGACACCCTCCAGGAATTTGGCAAATTTTTCCTTCCCTTCGCCTACCTCCATATTCTGATATTACTTTTGACTTTATGAAGGATTATTGCTTTGTTTCAAAAAAATGAGACTCAGGTGATGGCCATCAATTATCCTCAAAAACAAATTAATATGTGACCATAAGTATAAATGTACAGGCCATTTCTTGAATACTTAGAAAAAGAATTATTTAGTAAATTCGACTTACGTAGTCGTCCAATTCCTGCTGGTTTAGAAGGCAATGTTAGTAATAGAGGCAAAAATCAAGCTACTATTCAAAGTTGGTGTTATGAGTGTGCCGAACTGAGAAAAATACGTTATACCTACATTGATGCAGGAGCATCAGCTCAGGTATTTAATAGTGTAATTTATCCCAGTTACCACTACGATATTCCACTGCTAGGAATAGACTTATTATCTTTCGGTAAAAATAAAATTATAGTAGTATTGGACATTCAACCTTTATTCCAGGAAGAATCATATTTAACTAAGTATATAGAACCGATGCGATCGCTACGGGAGAAATATAATGATTTGGCTCAAAACTTAGAAATGAGGTTTTACGATGCCAATCAATATTTTTCTAAATATTTATTATTTGCCAAAACAGATCCAGAGACAGTAAAAACTAGATTTTTTGAAGCTTATCAAGATTACATTAGTTTATATTGGCAAATGTTAGAGCAAGCAGAAATGATCCAGACAGAAGCCGAGATTCAAAAGATAGTTAAAGCCCAAAAAGATTACGATGAATATAGTGCTGAACGAGACCCAGCATCAGGATTATTTAGTAGTTATTTTGGTCATGAATGGTCAGAAAAATTTCTTTACGAATTCTTATTTGAAGATGCTGTAAAAAAAGAAGATTCTGTAAAATTGGCAGTTCCGAATACAACTCGATGAATTTATTTCAAGAATTAAAATTTGAAGTAATTATACTCTAAATCAATATAGTGATAGGGCAGGGGAATTTTAAGTTTTTTTTGATGTAGTCATTGAGATAGAAATTTTTTAGATAAATTGTATAGCGCTACGGGAAGCGCGAATAGGGAATAGGGAATAGGGAATAGGGAATAGTAAACTGTCAAAGGGTTTTTCTTATAGGGAAATGCTCCGCAAACAGGATTTATAAATGTCCGCGCTCTTTGCTTCGACTGCTATAAATATTTCCTGGAAAATGCGGAGCTAAAAGCCCTTAGCTATATAATTATTAACCATTAACTTATTCTTTTTCAAGGAAGAACTCAGAGTTGAAAGATTGAGAGAAAATTAAAAGTTAGATTCATTTCATTCTTTGTTAGTCTTTCTGATTAATTACTTGGTGTAGGATTATAGCGCTATCCGCAAGTCAGAAGTAAAAAGTAATATCTGATAAATTTCAGCATTTAGCAACGTCTTAACCTTTGCTTCGACTGCTATAATTACCAAAAAAACTCAAGGCTGAAAATTAATACCTGAATACTTACAATAAATTTGTAAGTAGTTGTGTACAAGTGGTGATATTTTGTCAATAAAATTCACAAGGTAAGTAAACACTATTTCCTTGAAATGAAGAAATTCGAGAGTTTTTCTGTTCTCGACTTTAATCCTAAATTACTAATTAGGGTTTGCTCAAAAAGTCTTTTTGCTCTTTGTAGTAGTCAGTAGTCAACCCACCCCTCACCCCTCCGAGGATGGGGAAGGGTAAGTCAGGAGAAATGGGAATTTAAAGGTGGTAGGAGTTAGAATTGTTCCTCAATTTCTCTGCCCAACTCTTGCTGTTAATACTAACTTTTTGAGGATTTTTAACTCAAACAGGCGCACTTTTTCCAGACTTAAAAACGTCAATACCTTTATCTGTAAACACTTTCAGATTTAATCAGCAAACCCTAATTAAGAAAAACTAAATAGTAGAGTAGCTTTAGTTGATTCGATAAGTTGATGAATCTAAAATTGAAAATATGATCGATCTATATAAACCTTTTCTAGATTATGCTTTAACCCAACTTAAGCAGGAATTAGAACTACAACCTTATCCTATACCCTCTGGATTTGAAGATAAAGTTGCTGTGACTGGTAAGGGCAAAAAGGAACAAGAAGTACAGACAACCAGTTATGCCCACTGTAGTCCCAAACTCCGACAAATTAGAGCAGCTCATGTCCAAGGTGGCAGTGCCCTGCAAGTATTAAATTTTGTCATATTCCCCCATCTAAATTATGACTTGCCCTTTTTTGGAGCAGACCTAGTTACCTTACCTGGGGGACACTTAATTGCCTTAGATATGCAGCCCTTATTTCGGGATGACCCCCAGTATCAAAAAAAGTATACTCAGCCAATATGGAAGACTTTTCAAGAACATCAGCAACATCTGCCTTGGGGAGGTGATTTTCCAGAAGAAGCAATCCCATTCTTTTCTCCAGCTTTTCTTTGGACTCGTCCTCAAAAAACTGAGTTAGTTGAGACAAGAGTGTTCGAGGCGTTCAAAGATTACTTAGAAGCTTATTTAATTTTTGTAAAGGAAGCAGAACCCATTACTAATCTAGAGAAATTAGCAGAAATTAAGGAAGCACAACTGCGTTATCTCAGATATCGAGCTGAGAAAGATCCAGCTAGAGGAATGTTTACCAGATTTTATGGCCCAGAATGGACAGAAGAATATATTCATGGCTTTCTGTTTGACCTAGAAAGGAAATTGGCCTTAAATCCCACCTAACTTTCCAGCTTCAGAAAATTTTGTTAATAATTTGTAATAAACAAAAACACAACAGCATTGTATAAAGAATATCTGAAGGGTTTAAAAGATAGGGGAATTTAAGAAGACCACTGATTAATGAAGTTGAAAAGCTTCTCATAAACAGTGTAAGATTTTCTCAGGATTCTCAAAAAGTCCTAGTCTTACTTTTCCAGCCATGGGCACCTAGCCTGAATAAAAACTAACAAATACCCATAGCATCGAAAAGCAACTAAAAAAAAAGCAAATTAGGAGAATTAATCAATGTTTGATGCTTTCACAAAAGTAGTTTCCCAGGCAGATGCCAGGGGTGATTTTGTTCCTGCTAGCACAATCGACGCTCTAAGCGCAATGGTAGCAGATAGTAACAAGCGTTTAGATGCAGTTAACCGCATTACTAGCAATGCTTCGATTATTGTTGCTAATGCAGCTCGTTCTTTATTCGCAGAGCAGCCTCAGTTGATTGCTCCTGGTGGAAATGCTTATACAAGCCGTCGTATGGCTGCTTGCTTACGTGATATGGAAATTATCCTACGTTATGTAACTTATGCTATTTTCTCTGGTGATGCAAGTGTACTAGATGACCGTTGCCTTAATGGTCTTCGTGAAACTTACTCAGCTCTAGGAACTCCTGGCACTTCTGTAGCAGTAGGTGTACAAAAAATGAAAGATGCAGCTATTGCTATTGCTAACGATCCTAGTGGCATTACTCCTGGAGATTGCTCCTCTCTAATTGCTGAAATTGGTGGATATTTCGACCGCGCTGCAGCAGCAGTTGGCTAAAAAAACTAACTGTAAAAAACTTATTTGTAAGGATGCGCCTTAGCATCTCTACAACTTTTAAAATTGTACCAAAAATTGTACTCACAATAATAAGGGAAGTACCTCAAACATGAAAACTCCTCTAACTGAAGCAGTAACTGCTGCTGATTCTCAGGGCCGCTTTCTAACTAACACAGAAATCAATGCTGCTTTTGGTCGTTTTGGCCGTGCTGCTGCTTGCTTAGAAGCTGCTAAAGTTCTTACTCAGAAATCCCAAACTTTGATTGATGGTGCTGCTCAAGCAGTATATAACAAGTATCCCTACACTACTACAACCCAGGGACCTAACTTTGCTTCTAGTCCAGTAGGAAAAGCAAAGTGTTCCCGTGACATTGGTTACTATCTCCGAATGGTAACATATTGTCTAATAGCAGGTGGTACAGGTCCTATGGATGAGATACTCATTGCAGGAATTGATGAAATTAACAAGACTTTCGAGTTGTCTCCTAGCTGGTACATTGAAGCTCTAAAGTATATTAAAGCTAATCACGGTATTACTGGTCAACCTGGAACTGAAGCTAACAACTATATTGATTACGCTATTAACGCTCTTAGCTAGTAGTTGTGAGATTAACTAACTGATGAAAGTGAAATTAATATTCACTTAATCAATAGCCTTGAGCTAATATTCAACGTAGCCTGGAGAGGTATACAGGTGCTGGCCTGTGGTTAGTATTTGTTAATCTTTCCGGGCATCGTTATTTCAGTTACAGCGCTACGCGCTAGGGAACAGGGAACAGGGAACAGGGAACAGGGAACAGGAGACTATCAAAGGGTTTCAGGATTTAGAACTGTCCTAACCTTTGCTTCGACTGCTATAACAGTATTTCTTGGAAAGAAATAAAGAAGGAGAGCTTATATATTTAAACAATGGAGCAGCAGTATTTGGAATTACCATCGGAAAAAGCATCAGAGAATGGCGAGTCTCTAACTGTGGAAGAGGCGATCGCTAACCTACGCCATGAAGAATTAGGTAAAAGGTATTATGCTGCTTGGTGGTTAGGGAGGTTTAGAGTTAATACTCCTGATGCTATTGAGGGTTTGCTTGCTGCATTAAAAGATAAGTCTGATCGTACAGAAGATGGTGGATATCCCCTGAGACGGAATGCTGCTCGTGCTTTGGGTAAGTTAGAAGATAAAAAAGCTGTACCTGCTTTAATAGAGTGTTTGGAATGTTCTGACTATTATGTACGAGAAGCAGCAATAGAAGCATTGGAAATGTTAGGAGACCCTAGTTGTATTCCTGCGTTAATCAAACTTTTGGAGGGAGGGGTTGAAGTTGCAGTTTTGGTTCCTGGTAAACCTCATTTGATTCAACCTTATGAAGATATTATCGAAGCCTTGGGAACACTTCAAGCTCAAGAGGCAATTTTTCTAATTAAGCCTTTTATAGAACATCCGGCAGAAAAAGTACAATATGCTGCTGCTAGATCTCTGTATCAACTGACGGGAGAAGCAGTATATGGAGAATATTTGACTCAAGCATTAGAGGGTGATAATTTACAATTACGACGTTCTGCATTATTAGATTTAGCAGCGATCGGTTATTTACCTGCAGCTAAGGCAATATCAGAAACCTTAGCCGAAAATAGTATGAAATTAATTGCTCTGAAAGGACTTTTAGAACATCACCTCATAATAAATTCAAAAGTTAAAAGTCAAAAGTCAAAAGTAGAATCTCAACTATTATTATCAGATGAAGCTAAACAAGTAATGAATTTAATGGATTTACTTTTATAAACAGGACTGACACAAAGTTACTATGTATAGAGTTCAAAAACTAAGACGTTTGAGTTTTGAACGTTATATATATGGTTTTTGGGTAAGTCATAATAAAATAGACATCCGCAAAAATCAAAAATAAAATCAATTATCGGACAGAAGTAATTAAGGCTTGCTTTCTTAATCTCAAAGGATTGACAGATAAAGGTTTTAGCCTTTTTATATCTGAAATACCTTGGTTTTCAGCTCTTTGTGCTTAAAAAGCTAGCATTTTTGATGCATTGTTGGGCAAAAAAATTACCCCCCTACTCCTTACAGCGCTTTTCAGTTGAGTAGACCACAAAACTGTTGTAGGAGTAAGAAGTAAGGAGTAAGGAGTAAGGAGTAAGGAGTAAGGAGTAAGGAGTCAAAGGCTAGTTAATATATGAATACAAATCTTCCATAAAGACCCCCGATGATTACAATTGTGGTCTCATACCCATGAAAACTACTATAAAAAAGACTTTTTCAGCAAACCCTAATTATTTTTCCTACTCCCTACTCTCTCTTTTCTAATATTTATTCATACCTCTTGTCCTGAAAAGTAACTACAAAAATATTTTTTAGAAGTAATTTAAGTTTGATTAATTAGGTGCAATAAAAATGTTATTCTGTTTCCCAAAAAGGAATATTATAACTTTTTTCCTATTGCTTAATAACTGTTATTTTTTGGTATATACAGCACATTTCAGATTAAGTGAGGTACAGATTAGAGACATGAAAAATTTGAGATATTACTAATGCTAATGATGAGTGTATAGCTTTTACCTCATAAATATGCAATACTCTTTATATATACAGGACTTACTTGAAGGTACTGTTATATGTAGATTTCAAAAACTAAGACGTTTTAGTTTTTGAAATCTATATCTATAATATTTTTTGAAATCCTAATATAGTAGATTTAATCAAGTTTGTGATACAAATATTAGAGACAAGATGCCTGTGGTACAAAGGTTTTATTATTAATATTTGAACTTAATTATGCTTGGAGCTGTAAAATGAATAGTCAACTCTCAACAATAGATAATCAATTCATCCGAGCAGTTGAAGAAGCAGACTCTTCTCAAGGTTTAATAGATGCAGTTAAAGATTTAGCAGCAGCTCATCTAACAGAAGCTATCCCAATATTAATTGAGGTCTTGGGCTATAATAATCCAGGTGCAGCAGTGGCAGCAGTTGATGGGTTAGTAGAAATAGGAGAACCTGCCGTACTCCCACTTCTAGAAACACTTGATGGTTATAACTATGGTGCTAGAGCTTGGGCAATAAGAGCATTAGCAGGTATTGGTGACCCTCGTGGGTTAGAAATATTATTAGATAGTGCAGCAAATGACTTTTCTTTTAGTGTACGACGAGGTGCAGCTAGAGGTTTAGGTTTTATTCATTGGGAAAAGTTATCAGAAGCAGAAATTTCTGATGCTCAACAACGTGTTTTTCAAACCCTGCTGCAAGTATCTCAGGACCCAGAATGGGTAGTGCGTTATGCTGCTGTTGTAGGTTTGCAAGGTTTAGCAAAAGTAGTGAAATTTAGTGGTAAAAACTGGTTTAAAGATATTTTAAATCGTATTCATCAAATTAGTGATACAGATACAATTTTAGCAGTTAGAGCTAGAGCAAAAGTTGCTGTTGAAGAGTTGTATCAGAACAAGAGAGAGAAGGTATCACAGAAAGATGCTATCCTAAAAAACGGTATTGAAGCAAATCATTCTGACTCCTGACTCCTGACTCCTAATCAAAAATCATTCTGACTCCTGACTCCTGACTCCTGACTCCTAGTAATTTACTGATAACTGATAACTGAAATGACAGATATTACTACTTTGGCGCGTTGGTTAGCTGCGGACTTCAGTAACCAACAACAAGCTTTTGACAACCCACCCCTTTTCGCCCACATTCGCGTTTGTATGCGTCCACTTCCTTATGAACTACTTGATGGACTTAGCCTTTATCTAGAGCAAGCTTATGACATTACCCTCAATCAACCCTACCGAGTTAGAATCCTTAAATTAGTCCCTTCAGAAGACCATATAGATATTGAAAACTACGCGATTGACGAAGAAAAAGAATTTTATGGAGGTTCCCGTGACCCCAGACGTCTAGAAAATCTCAAAACTGGGCACATTCAAAAACTTCCTGGTTGCAATTTTATTACTAAATGGACAGGTAAAAGTTTTAGAGGGGAGGTAGAACCAGGAAAAGCTTGTAGTGTTGTTCGTAATGGGAAAACTACTTATCTAAAAAGTCATTTTGAGATAAATGAAGATAAATTTATTAGTCATGATACGGGATGTGACCCGGAAACTGATAAACAAGTTTGGGGAGCGATCGCTGGACCTTTTGAGTTTGTTCGTTGGGCTAGTTTTGCCGATGAAGTGATGTAGTGCTACCCGGAAGTCAAAAGTCAAAGGTTAAAAGTTATCTCTGACTGAGTTTTTCCAATGCTCTAACCTAAATGGGTAATCCTATATAGAACCTATTTGGTATCTTTAAACATTAACATTCGCGATCGCTGATGATTTTTTGTTGAATAAAAAATCATGTGTACGGGCGAGTACCACCCACTACTTTTTATAGTATCACAAAAATTAACCAAAAAATCCTTTGAGGCGCGATTTTTTTCAGGAGCTTCATAAAATGAAAATATTTGTAGTTTTGCATTTAATAATGATGAATGGAAAGATTTGAAGAGAGAAAAGCCTGCATTTTTGGTAGCTCTCGGAAAATGAAAATGTTTCTGGTATCGATCTTGCTTGAGAAAAATTCCTGAATATTTTGATTCTCTACTTAGCCCAGATTTTGGTTGAATAAAAAGTCATGCGTAGGGGCGAGCGACCCTCACTACTTTTTATAGTATCACAAAAATTAACCAAAAAATCCTTTGAGGCGCGATTTTTTTTAGGAGCTTCATAAAATGAAAATATTTGTAGTTTGGCACTCAACAGTGATGGATGGAAAGATTTGATCAGGGAAAAGCCAGCATTTTGGGGAAGCTCTACAAGGGGAGTAAATAAGTAAGGGATTTTCAATCTTTTCGGTGTATTACCTTTATTTAACTCCCGACTCGTAACTCAAAAATAGCGGGCAAAGATAGCAAATGGGTTCTAGATACTAATCCTACTTAAGTTGTAATATTCTTGGTGGTAGTTAGTAGTCAGAATTTCAGGCATTTTCAGTTAAAATTAACTATAGCAATCCTAAATAGGCTATAAAATTTTATCGTAGGGATTTGGTCTCCAAATCCTATTTGTGCTTTGGTTTAGTCTCCAAACCCCTACAATTTTTTGACAAATCATTTCATATTGCTATAAATCATTTTAACCGGAGAAAAGTCAAGAATGCCAACAAATTCTACAAGTCAAAAATCTAGTAGTGCATCTAATATTAATAGTGATTTTGAATTTCTATTTACTCGCTCTATAGAGTTTCGCCAAGAAACAATTTACTTTATTATAGTAGACCGTTTTTTTGATGGCGATCCTAGTAATAACGAAGGTCCTAACCCGAAATTATACGACCCAAATAAAGAAAAATGGGGTTTATATTGGGGTGGAGATTTACAGGGAATAATAGATAAACTTGACTATCTCAAAAAAATGGGAGTTACTGCTATTTGGATGACTCCTTTATTTGAACAAATAGAAGAAGAATTATTTGAAATGGCTCCAATTCATGGCTACTGGGCGAAAGATTTTAAACGTCTAAATCCTCGTTTAGTAGACAAAGATGATGAGCTTTCTTTAGTGAAAAATCAGGAGACTATTTTTGATAAATTAGTAGCAGCAGCTCATAATTTGGGGATAAAAGTAATTTTAGATATTGTGTGTAATCATAGTAGCCCAGATGCAGGAGGAAAGAAAGGTCAACTGTTTGATGATGGAGTTTTAATTGCTGATTTTCATAATGATGTTAATGATTGGTATCATCATTATGGTGAAGTAGAAGATTGGGATGATAAATGGCAAGTTGAAAACCAAGAATTGGGAGGATTAGCTGATTTTAATGAGAATAATCCTGACTATAGAAAATACATAAAATCAGCAATAAAATTATGGTTAGATAGAGGAGTTGATGCTCTACGAATAGATACAATTAAACATATGCCATTATGGTTTTGGCAAGAATTTTATGCTGATATTAAAAGCCATAAACCATCAGTATTTGTTTTTGGGGAATGGATTTTTAGCGGACCTTATGATGCTCCATCAGTGGAATTTGCTAATAAGTCTGGAATGTCAATGCTAGATTTTGGTTTTTGTATTGCTATTAGACGCGCTCTGGGAAAATGTGAACCGGGAGGATTTCATATTATTCAAGAATTACTAGACCAAGATAATGTTTATAATAGCGCTACTGAACTGGTTACTTTTGTTGATAATCACGATATGCCGAGATTTCAAAATTTGAATCCAGACCCAGGAATTTTGAGATTAGCTATTAATTTAATTATGACTTCTCGTGGTATTCCCTGCATTTATTATGGTAGCGAGCAATATCTTTATAATGATACGGATGGTGGAGAAGAACCTTATAATCGCCCGATGATGGAAAAGTGGGATAGTGATACACCTATTTATCGGGATATTCAAATATTATCAAAAGTTCGTCGAATTAATCCTGCTGTTTCTCTGGGAAGTCAGTGGGAAAAATATGTGACGGAGGATGTTTATTGTTATGTGCGACGTTACCGAGATTATCGTTGTTTTGTGGCAATTAATCGAGGTGATTCAGTAACAATTGATCGGGTAGAAACTGATTTTGAAGATGGGGAATATATTTGTAGTTTAACGAAGCGCTTTTTTGAGGTAAAAGATGGAGTTTTACATAATTTAGAACTGGGTGTACAAGACATGATTGTGATTAATTATTTGGGCGATCGTGTTAAGGGAAAAGTTATTGTTCGAGCGCAGTTAAATGGCATTTCAACTAACCATGGTGAGGTAGTAGTAGTAACGGGAGATTGCCCAGAGTTAGGAAATTGGGATATTAGTAAAGGTTACCAGTTAGAGTATATTAATTCTAATACTTGGTTTAATGAAATTCCCTTTAATGAAAGTGCAGGAAAAGTCATTGCTTATAAGTATGCAATTGTTTATCGAGATGAACATGGAAATGAAACGGATATTCCGAAGCGAGAAAATTTAGTTTCTCGGCAATGGTTGTTAGCTGAAGAGGGAAATGTTAAGTGGCAAGATAATTGGGCTTTTTGAGGAAGAAAGAATTCAATAATTGATAATTGATAATGGATAATTGATAATTACCTCTCCCTAAAAGGAAGAGGATTGAATAAAAGGAAAATTTTTTCTTATTTCTCCTTTAAAGGAGAGGCTTTAAACCTTAATTATTCGGTAAGAAGTCTAGTAGTAGACTGTTTCATCTTAATAAATTATAAAATAGAAAAGTTTGAAGAGACAAGACTTAAGTAAAGAAACCTGGTTTTGAGGATAAATCGTTGTTTTTAACAATAAATATTGACGAAAAAAACTCGTTTCTGGGTTCGCCTTGGTAAGTCTTGAATAGATAACTTTCTCTTGCTACAATGGCAAATTTAATTTACTATTTGAGCTGAAACGGTCTAAGAGAAATTTTGCTGATTCAATTCTGAAAAAATATTAGGAGTTACGCCAACAATCTTATTCTACTTTTGTTCTATATTTGAAGTACATAATGTGGGTCATTTCAGTTATCAGTTATTAGTTATCAGTACTTCTATGGAATAGGGAGGTTTTAAATACTGAAGTTGATTTTTTTCATCCCCTTGAAAGGGGAGGCTTGAAAGCAAATTTTTCCGTCATAATAATAGCTAAATAGGATAGCTATAACAGGGAAAGAGTAATATAATAGTAATTGAATTTAATTCTGGCAATTCTGAACCGATTTTTTCTAAAAATGCCAATTTTTAATAAATAAATGGGTGCATCTTATTATTGGCCAAAATACTTTTTTCCTATTCCCTATTCCTTATTCCCTATTCCCTATTCCCTATTCCCTATTCCCTATTCCCTATTCCCTATTCTCAGTTAAGTGTTCCCTAAAAGCAATAAATTTTTGGCTTTCTTCTTGCAAGAAATTTCGATTATGAAGAGACTCAAATTAATTCTAATTGCTTGCTGTGCTGCACTTTTCTTGGGATTGATTTCTTCTGGTCTTAACGCTCAGGAATATGCTTCTTGTCTTATGACTTATACAGAAATGCAAGAAGCTATGTCGAAAGTAGCAAAAGCAGATGGTTTGTACAATTATGGTCAACTTTTTTATCCGGCAAAAACCCAATCATTAGTTGATAAATTAAAAATTATTTATTTTGATCCAAGATGTTCCGAGTATCAACCAAAACTTATAGGTAGTCTCCGTGCTTTTTGAGGAGCATTTGTTAGTAGTAAATACCAATACTTTTAACAACAAGCTAAATTCGATCAAGTTGGGTGTCAAACAAATTGTATGATGAGTTCTGATTCTAATAGTTGTAGTAGAGCTTGCGATGGAGATTACAGAGCAGAAATATCTAAACTTAATAGAGAACAATCTGCGGAAGTTCAACAAATACGATATTTTTTTAGAAACTAGCTTTTTTTTTGATAACAATTGGCTATTAAATATGCGTTCTTCTGGTAAAGATTTTTTATTATGGCTGTTCTGGTTAGCAATTTTTTCAATCGTCTCAATTGCAGCGATTGGGTATTACTCAAACAACACCAAAAATTACACAGACCAGACCGGAATTACATTTATAATTATCGCTCTATTTTTAGTTGCATTGCTAATAAATATTACCAATACAATTAAAATTAAGTGGGAATTTGCAAATGTCAAACACAGTGGTTCTGACTCTAGTTTGTTCAAGCAGCATATTAAAAATCTAGAACAGGCAGCTAAAAATAGTTTGCAAGTTGACCAAGAGTTTTTGTTAGAAATAATGGAAAATAAATTGAGTCGAAGAGAAAATTGGGTACAGCTTTTTGCAGGTTTATTGATTACTCTAGGAATGATAGGTACTGTGCTTGGTTTGACTTTATCGATGGGCGGTCTCTCCGAAGCAATTGATGGAATTAGAGTTAATATGCAGTCTACGGATGTTGCTGACCCTTCCAATATGGCAGCTTCTTTATCTGGACTTGGCAAGGCATTGTCTGGGATGTCGAGTGCATTTATCACTACTTTAGTTGGTGCTTTTTTAGGTGGATTATTTCTGAAAATACTCAGCCATTCTACTACTAACTTAATTGAAGATTTGCTGGATAATATTAGGTTTTTAACTGAGGTTGAATATTTGCCAGAATTGCAAAAGCAGGCATGGCAACGAGAGTTGAAAAACCTATCTACTGCCAACCGCGATTTAAAAATGTTTGTCGATAAATCTCGACAAATTGATTCTCTTTTAAAGGAATATACTTACAGTATGATGGAAGCTTCAAAGGGGATGAATTCTGTCACTGAAAGTTTAGAACTTAGGATTACAAAACATATTAAAAGTTTGAGTCGGGCTGTGAATATTAGCCATCACAATCAATTGCTAAGTGACTTAAACAAAACTGTTATTAGTCTTAATCGCTTAACAACGTTTTTCGTGTTTTTGATTCTGGTTTTAATCTTAGTATTTGTTGTGGGGTTTGTCGTTTTATACCGAGCTTATTTATGAAAAAGCGCAAACGAAATAAAAATGAAGTTTTGACATCCGAGTTATTATCAGACCTTTCATTCTCAAGTCTCGGCTTAGTTTTAATCGTTTTTGTTGTCTATTCTATAATTTTCAACTCAAATGTTCCTTATCGTAAAATTGTCGAATTAAAAAATACTATTTCAGAGTTAGAAACTAAAGGCAATAGTTTAGAAAGTAATATAGCTAAATTAACAGAAAGTAACGCTCGTATTTCTCAAGAAAAAGCTGAAGTCGAGAAAAAAAATACAGAATTAGCCAACTCAGTAAAAAAGTTGGAAAATCAAAATACTAACTTGGAAAAAAAAGTTAGCTCGTTATCAGAAAATAATTCAGAATTAGCTAAGGAAAAAGCTACCTTAGAACAACAAAAAACAGCACTGAATCAAACAAATAGTAATTTAAGAACCGATAAAAACGAAGCAGAGGAAAAAGCAGAAAAGCTGGAGAGAAGACTAAGGCAGATTAAACGTAAAAGCAGATATACCGGTTATTATATTGGAAATTATAGAGGTATTATTTACACACAAATTTGTAACAGAGGTCCCTATATTACAATTGAAGGAAAGCAGAGCATTTTTTATTTTCAAGAGGCTAACATACTGGTTTATTCTACAACTGTTAAAAATTACGGAACATTAACTTTTGAATATAAAGGAACTTTGACTGGAAATACTTTTACTGGAAAGCCTAGAAAGTATTCTCTAGCCAAAACAAGGATTTCTTGCAACCCTAACGCTGAAATAAAAGTCAGGTTTTCAGACGGTTACGCAGAGGTTGGTAGCGACTCTGGGACTCAAACTTTGCGTAAAGTTGATTAATTTAAGTCAGGATCTAAAAATATAAACTCCCCATCCACATACCTTATCTAAGTAACTTGAAAAAGGCTATAGTTGACTGATTGAATTCTGAAAAAATATTTTAAACAAGTACAACTAAGAATAAAATTTATATGACTGATATAGCTAAGAAAGAATTGGTTAAGACATAAGACTGATGATGAATCTTAGACAGCGGAAATGCTTTTCCAACTATTCCTTATTCCCTACTATAACTGATAACTGAAATGACTATAGCATTTCTCATAAAGATGAGGTACAGTTACGATCCCCCTAAATCCCCCTTGAAAAGGGGGACTTTGAAGACTCCCCCCTTTTTAAGGGGGGCAGGGGGGATCTAAAACTGTATCTCACCAATT
>NZ_JAAHHT010000067.1 GCF_010672085.1 Okeania sp. SIO3I5 | reverse complement strand
CTTGAGCGAGTAAGACTAATAAACGTTGACGAGAGATACCTAATAAAAAAGACGCTTCTCTAGTACGCATGATTTTCTCCTTTACTATTGGACAATAGTTAGATGTTTAAAAAAAATAACATAAGAGGTGTTATCTAAAAACAAGTATAAACATTCATTTTAGTTTTGTCAACAAGAGAGTTTGCTGAAAAAGTATGAGTGGTTAGGGTAGGAGTTAACTAAGACGGCCCAAACCTGAAACCTTGAAGTCCCAAACCTGAGCCGAGAGGTTTCAAACCTCAACTTCCTCAAAAGATGCGGTTAGGGGAAAGAGCGAAAAATATTCTTCCTTAGAGACGAAGAACATTTTTATTATGGCTCATTAATGAGACTTGATATAATATCATGTCAGGATAATTAGTGATAAAAAAACTTGCTCCTCTTTATACCTTAAAACTTCCTCTTATTCCCTCCAGTCTCCAGTCTCGAGTCTCCTGACTCCTCCCTAATTATTTATAACTATTCAACCGGACATGATATAAGATGGTTTTCTACTATGGGTGATACCCATTACTTACTCTGGTTAGATATTTAGAGGTATCAGAAACAGATTACTTTTAAAGTTTCATCTCTTGATTTACCAAAGCCCCAAAAACATTATTTAATTTGAGAAATAGCAATTTTAGCAACTTGTGAAATCCCTGGTCGATTATCCTTTAATTTAGCTTCTAAATAAGGTAAAGCTTCTTTGTCTCCTAATTTTCCTAATGCTAAAAAGGCTGCTTTTGATAATTCTAAATTTGACTCATCTAACAAAGGAATAAGTTTAGCTAATGCTAACCCTGGTGGTATTCTACTTAAAGCGGCGATCGCTTCCAGACGCACTTCGATATCTCGATCTTCAAGGGCAGAAAATAGAACTTCCTCTAAACTTTCATCCCATCTACTTTCTGCTATTCTCCCTAATGCTCCTACCACACCAATACGAACATCTCTGTTATCCGATTGGTATGCTAACAATAATTCTTCAATTCCTTCTGCTCCAATAAATCCTAATGCCCAACTAGCTTGCCCCTTGGATGTACCGGGATAATCTCCTTCTATAATTTCTAATAAAGGTTTAACGGCGAGGGCACCCATTTTAGCTAATGCTCCAGCAGATGAACTTTTGACTACAGTATCCTCATCATTTAATAGTGCATTAATTAAAGTGGGAATAGACTCTGGTTCTTGAATTTTAGCTAATCCTTTTCCTGCCGATCGCCTCACAACAGGATTAGGATGGTTAGCTAGTGCTTCTAACAAAAAAGGAGTTATTGGTTTGCCAATTTGCCCAAAAGCTTCCACAAAACCTAATCTAATCATACCTCGCTTATCTGCCAATGCTTCTACCATTTGTTGCAATAGTTCAGAGTCTTGTGAGTTAAATGTTTTTTGAGCGAGTTGTTCGTTAATTTGTTCTAATAATTGTTCAGTTTCTATAGGATCTGGTAATTTCTCAGAAATATTGACCATGGAAAATTAATAATAAATAAATCAAGAATTCAATAATTTTACGATATCAGAATAATTGTATTTTTGAGCCATGATCGATGCTGTCAAACCATTTTCTTCCTGAATATCTTTTTGCGCTTGATTTTCTAGTAAAATTTGTACTGTGTCAGGATGATTATGGGCGACAGCCATCATTAAAGCAGTCCATCCTTGACCATCTTGAGCATTAATATTTGCTCCATATTCAACAATAGTTTTAACTGTTGCAGTATGACCACAAGAGGCAGATGCTTGTAAAGCTGTAACACCATATTTGTCGGCAGCATTCATATCTGCTCCTTGCTCAAGCAGAATTTTAACGGTGGCAGTTTCTCCTTGTCGAGCTCCCCACATTAAAGCTGTCCTACCAAAGAGGTTGTCTCTGGCATTAATATTATCAACTTGGACAAGCAAAGTTTGTACTAAATCGACTTGACCGTTTTTAGCTGCTTCTATCAATTTATCATTGGTATTCATCTTTTCCGTGTATAAGTTGGTAGTATTTATAGCTAATATAAAATCCGGTTGAACAGTCTCCGCCACGACGATAGGAAGCAATCTCGCGAAACCAATGAGATTGCTTCCTTCGACTCCGTTCGAGTCGCAATAACTTAGATATAGTAATTATCCGAATTTTATATAATCTGTTTCCAGAAATCTACAAAAATAAGTAAAATATAAGATTATCCAATTTATTGTCTATTTCTGTTTGCTTTTATTTACAATATTTTATTTATGAATGGTTTGTGAGAAACAAATTGTTACAATTATTTATTTAAACTAAGCATAATGAAGCCACAAACAATTCCTTTAAACTTAATTAATAAAAGTTCACTAAATAATATACAAAATCTGTAAAGTTAATTTTTATTACTTTTGCTACTTAATTGCTTGACAAACTACCAGAAAATATTAATTTAATGGGTAACTCCTTTTGCTTTTGCCTGGGGGGTATTAAAAACAAGGATTTTTGGTGTTGGTGAATGAAGGTATGATTTTAGGAGTCAGGAGATAGAAAGAAAGTGTTTTACTACCCAAAGTAAGTAACTAGATTCAGATACCTAAAATCAGCAATACTGGAATTTAGAAAAACACAATTTCCTCAAAATAGTTTGGAGGGTTTTTATGGAGACACAACCTGTTAACGCCAGCTTAATGGAAATTAATCCGACACAGGATTATTCAGATCGTTCATCTTGTTTGGAAGGAATCTATCGACAACTTTTTAAAGAAAACCGAAATTTCGATTTCTTTCATAATTCGACATTAGATTCATTGTTTTTAGCAGGTGAGTTAACAACCCGCGACATGATTTGCGAGTTGCTTTGTTCAGAAATGTACAGAGACTATATTCTAGGAGTTAATAGCAACTATTATTTTGTTAGTCTTTGTTTTGAAAGGGTTCTTGGCCGTCCACCAGAACAACTGGAAAAATATAAGTGGAGTTCTTTTTTAGCAACAGAAGGTCTCAGAGCTTTTGCAGAACAATTGACAGGAAGTGATGAATATATCGCAGCTTTTGGTGACAATATTGTGCCAAGTCGCCGTTCTCTAAAGCTATTTTCTAGCGATCAGAATCTTCCTGCTTTACCTAAAGAACAAAGTATTCAACGCTATGCAGGAGAGGGTAATATTAATCAGTATAAACCTCATTATTATGGCAGTATTCTACGTTGGAAAAATGGAAATCCACCCCTTCTTGTCAGTCAAGTTTTTGCTATTATAGCTGTTGCATTCGGCATTGAAGTTATCAGGATATTTGTGACAATTGCCATTGCTGCTTTCAAGACAGGTTCTTTTTAATATTCTTGTGCTAAAATAAAAAGGTTTAAAATCTGCATAAGATTTCAGTTTGTCCTATTTCAATTACTTTATTTAATCCAGAGAGAGACATAAAATGATTCATTTAATGACACTTGCCGCTGCTGTTCCCCATACCCCTGAGTGGAGTCCTATAGTGGGAATGGTAATGATTATTTGCAATATCTTAGCGATCGCTGTGGGTAAATTAACTATGGCTACCCCTACTGCTGGACCAGAATTACCCATGCCAAAAATGTTTGGTGGTATGGGATATCCTGCCCTATTAGCAACTACAAGTTTAGGCCATGTGATCGGATTTGGTGCTATTTTAGGATTGGCGAATATAGGTATTCTCTAATCTACTGAAATACTTTTAGGGTCTTCTAGCAAATATATATCTGCCGAACAATAGTAGAGATATTCCATGGAATGTCTCTACAAATTTTGTTGTGTATATTTATGTCCCGAATTGCTATATAATCTATTCAAGAAATTAATTTAGGACTTACGCAAAGAAACCCGGTTTCTACAATAAATCGTTGTTTTGAGCAATAGATGTCTACGAGAAACCGGGTTTCTGGGTTCACATGGCCTTAGTCCTGTAATTGTTGATTATAATTAACACGCCAAGAATATGGATAAGCGTTTTTTCAATGTATTTCCTGGATTAACTGAAGAAAAAGCAATTGCTTTGTTAGAAACACCTCTAGAAGAGTTAGAAGACAAATCAGACCGTTATATTGCAGCAAGTCATTTGGTTAATTTTCCTAGCGATCGCTCTATTAATGCTTTAATCAAAACTATACAGGATACGAATCCTGTTTTAGAACATAAAATTGCTAGACGTAAAGCGATCGAAACATTGGGGCGTTTGAATGTAACATCTGCACTACCCACAATTCGAGCTTGTTTGGGTGATGCAGACTGCTACACTGTAGAAAATGCTGTCTGGGCAATTAGTGAAATAGGAACTGAAGACCAAGAAATTCTGGCAGAAATTGCTCAGTTGTTAGAAAAACCAGCTCAAAGTTATCGTTTGATTATTCAGGTGTTGGCAAAGTTTGACTATAAACCTGCAATAAGTAAGATTCAGCAGTTTACAGAATCTGATGATGAACCTATTGCTAGTGCAGCGATCGCTACTGTTTGTCGTTTAACGGGAGACTACTCGCAAATGACAAAGGTAATGGAATTTTTAGAGCATTCTAGTGTTAATGCGAGACGTGGTTGTATTCAAGACTTGATTGATGGCAAATATTATCAGTCTATTCCGAATATTGCTAAGTGCCCAGTTTCTATGGTTTTTCGTCTCCGGGGAATTAGACTTTTAGCAGAAGCAGGTATTCCCACAGGGGAGATTAACTTTACTGAAATTGAACCGTTTTTAGATACAGTTATTCGCGATCATCCCAACGATTTAGAATTAGTTCACGAATATGATCAAACTCCTGCTTTAGAATTTGTGATTAAGGAATTATACAGTACAGATTTTGGTAGGTGTTATTTAGCTAGCAAAACTCTTCTAGAACAAGTTGCTCCAGAAGTTGCAGGTGCAGCATTAATGGCAACCTTTGCCGAAAGCGCTCATAATGATTATGGCGCTCACTATCATGTAGTTAGACTTTTAGGTTGGCTGAAATATGTTGATGCTTACGATCTTTTGGTAGAAGCACTGCACAATACAGCGCCTCAATTTCAGAAGTCTCGTGGTGCTGCTGCACTTGCTCTGGCAAATTTGGGAGATGAACGAGCGATACCTTTGCTTAGAGAAAGTATTAGTCAGACAAGAATTTTTGACTTTAAATATGCTTGTTTATTGGCGTTGAAAAAGTTAGGCGATCGTCAAGCTGCTGAGTTGTTGGTTGATGATTCAGATTTATTGATTCAAGCTAAAGCAAAAAATATGATTTGATGCCAACAGGACTTACGCAGATCAACCCAGAAACCGGGTTTTTTCGTAGATATTTATTGCCAAAACAACGATTTATCCTAAAAACCCGGTTTCTTTGCCTAAGTCCTAACCAAATTCCCCCCTTCAACTTCCTGTCTAATTTTTTGACAGCGGTTTTCATATGAATAAACCACAATGATACTGACTCTTCACTCCTAACTCTTGACTCCTGACTCCTAACTCCTAACTCCTGACTCCTGACTCCTGACTCCTAACAATGAATTTAGTGGTCTACTCAACTGAAAAGCGCTGTAAGTAGGGGCGAACCGTCGTTCGCACCCTACAAATAAAATTGAATGATTTATCAAAAATATTCTGTAGCCAAGTTAGCCAGAATTTCTGAAGTTATCTAGTTGTTATTAGCAGAATTAGCTATTTGTTGAACAACCGACAAAGGCAAATCTAAATATTCAGCAATTAATTCTAGACTCAATCCTGATTTGAGCATTCGAGCAACTGCTTCTTGCTTGGCTTTCTGTTGGCCTCTTTGTTCTCCAATTTCTTCACCAACTTGTTGACCATCGGCAAAAGCTTCTTGAGCTTTAAATTTTTCTTGTATCGCTGACTCCTGGGGAGTTGGCACTCGTTCACCGTTGGCAGTAAAGTAACGCAGTTTACCTTCATCTACTCCTAAATATAATTCTAATTCTTGGCTCCAACGCCAACCTTTTTCATTCGGTTGAATTTCTTCATAAACATTTTGTTTTAAGCAAAATCCCATAAATTCCATATTTTCGGGGTCAAACCAAAAATACTCTGGGGTACGGAAGTTGTTTTGATATAGCTGTTTTTTTAAGTTGCGATCGACTCTAGCGGTAGAGTCTGATAGTAACTCTATTATTAAATTGGGATATCTACCGTTTTCTTCCCAAACTACCCATGACTTCCGGGGTTGCTTCTGGGTATCCTTGACTAAGAAAAAATCAGGACCGCGAAATTCCTTAGTTTTTAGATGTTGGCGACTGTAAAAAATAGTCAAGTTGGCACCAATAAAGTAATCATTTTTATTGCGCCATAACCATTCCAGACAAGTAACTAGCAACATGAGTTGGGCATAGTGTTGAGAGCTTTCCATTTCGGGTTCGTCGCTTTCTAGTTGAGTAGCATCGGGCATTATTGCCTCTAATTGTTGGGCAGTTAAAACCATTGATTTTCACCTTACAATTAATAGATATAATTGAGATTATAGCACGTTAACGAAGTCAGAAGTTATAAGTCAGAAGTCAGAAGTTGTTTTTGTAACGGGGATTTATGCCCAGTTCCAAAAACATTTCGCCTTAAAAGTCCTTGCTCTAAACCCAATTATTTTGGTAAATCAGCGATCGCTTAAAGGTTTTGAACCTGTCAGTTTCTTTTCTTCTGTTTTCTGCCTTTCGCCTTTTGCCTTCTGGTTTCTGTCTTGCAAGAGCGAACACAATATCCTAACCAAGTACCGAAACCAGGATGTTTGACAAACTTTGCCCAGATGATAAGTGTCGTCTTTCCAAGATTTGTCATGCTCCGTAGTTGTTGTTGAAGGATTGAAACTTACTTGATTTTCTATTTGTTCATTAGTGCTTCCGGTTGCGCAACGTAGAGTCTTACTAGATCGATCTAGTTTAGCTAATTTACAAGTTAGCAACACAACAGATAATAAAGAAGCTGCTAACAGTTTTTTATTAATACCTTTCATTTTTGCATCTCCATATTTTATTAGACATTTCGATTCAACTAAACGATTAGTTGAACCCTCAAGCGATCGCCTCACTTAGCGATTTTGTTTGTTATCTCAATTTTAGGGAATAATTGAGTTTTAATAGTTAGAAAACGTGAATAATTTGAGTTAGTTTTAGTTAGTAGTAGGGCAAGATATCTATCTAGCGATCGCCTCACTTAGCGATTTATTTTGTTATCTCCACTTTAGGGAATAATTGAGTTTTAATGGTGAGAAAACCTTAGAGGTTAGAGTTAGTTTTAGTTAGTAGTAGGGCAAGATATCTATCTAAAGATCGCCTCACTTAGCGATTTATTTTGTTATCTCCACTTTAGGGAATAATTGAGTTTTAATAGTTAGAAAACGTTAGAGGTTAGAGTTGTTTTTAATTAGCAGTAGGGCAAGATATCTATCTAGCGATCGCCTCACTTAGCGATTTATTTTGTAACATCTATTTTAGGGAATAATTGAGTTTTAATGGTTAGAAAACGTTAGAGGTTAGAGTTAGTTTGAGTTAGTAATAGATCAAGATACATATCTAGAGATCGCCTCACTTAGCGATTTATTTTGTTATCTCCACTTTAGGGAATAATTGAGTTTTAATAGTTAGAAAACGTGAAGAATTTGAGTTAGTTTGAGTTAGTAGTAGGGCAAGATATCTATCTAGCGCTCGCCTCACTTAGCGATTTATTTTGTAATACAGGACTTAGGCAAAATACGAAACCAGACACCTTATGTAGGGGCGAATGGCATTCGCCCTCTACTATATAGGGAATAATTGAGTTTTAATAGTTAGAAAACGTTAGAGGTTTGAGTTAGTTTTAATTGGTAGTATGGCAAGATATCTATCTAGCGATCGCCTCACTGAGTTTTTTTTTGTCATCTAAATCTTAGGAAATAATTTATTTTTAATAGTTAGAAAATGTGAAAACTTAGAGTTAGTTTTAGTTAGTATTATGGTAAGATATCTATCTAGCGATCACCTCACTGAGCAATTTATTTTGTCATCTCAACTTTAGGGAATAATTGAGTTTTAATAGTTAGAAAACGTTAGAGGTTAGAGTTAGTTTTTGTTTTACCGAAAAATTTTGGTTTAAAGTCTCCCCTTTTAAGGGGGTAATAAATAAAAATTTTCCTTCGAGTCAATCCTCTTCTTTTCAAGGAGAGGTAATTATTCATTATTCATTATTCATTATTCATTATTCATTGTTGAAGAGCTTTGAGCTTTAATTATAAGTATTATGACTTTAAATTTCTGATATAGCAATTCTTTAATCTGTGAGGTATAGATGTTCGATCCCCCCTAACCTCCCTTCTTAAGCTATGCTTTATAAACATCTTTCTTAACATAAAACTTGACAACATAGACAAGTTATGTTGAAGTCTTGAATCGGCTTTTTCAGGAGAAAAGAGTATTTTTCAATACACTTTTTTATCAATGTAGACAGAATTCTTCCTCCCCCTCCTCCCCACCCTCCCACAAGGGTTTCAAGAGTTCCTTATAAGGGATAGCTTCTTAAGGGGGGAACTTCAAAGTCCCCGTTTTCAAGGGGGATTTAGGGGGATTCAAAGTCCCCCTTTTCAAGGGGGATTTAGGGGGATCGTAGGTGTACCTCATCCAACAGAGAAACGCTATATATGCCTATTGAAAAAGTTAGAAAAAGTTAGAACTTCAAAGTCCCCCTTTTCAAGGGAGATTTAGGGGGATCGTAGGTGTACCTCATCCAACAGAGAAACGGTATATATGCCTATTAAAAAAGTTAGGAAAAGTTAGAATTTTGATAAAAAGCTGGCATTTGCTAGTAGAAGAAAATATAATAGTTGCCAATAAATTACAGTTTATAAAAAAAATGAACAGAGAAACAGCTTTTGAATTTGTAAATAATCAATATTTTAACCAAAAAGAAAAAAGTTTGAGCGACTTGCAAAAAAGTATTTTTTGCTTGGCTTGGGAAGGTGAAAAATATAAAGAAATTGCACTAAAAATATATTCTACTGAGGGAAATATCAAACTGGAAGCAGCTAAATTATGGAAAATACTGGGAGATTTATGCGGGCAAAAAGTCACTAATAAGAATTTTCGATTGGTTGTAGAAGCTGAAATTAAACGAGATAGCGATCGCCACAATTTCCTCCTACCGAAACAGATGAAAGAATGGTTTGAAATTCTTGGCTACGAGTTTACAGACTACCACCGTGAGGAGAAAAAAGGTAAAAGGTGGTTTGAATGGATTATCAAAATTAAAACTCGTCGCGGATACGATCGCATCCTGGTTCGAGGAGTGGAAGGGGAGGCAGAACCTTGGGAACTAAATGCTTTGCGTCAGTCTGTAATTAACGAAAGAACGGATGAGGGTTGGTTAGTGGCAGTTTTTCGTATTAGTAAAGCTGCTCGCGATGAAGTCAAAAAGCCAGAAAACCAAAACTTATTTTGCTACACTTTTGACGAACTCATAGACCAAGAAGCGGACTTTAGTCGTTATTGTCAGTGGTTGGAGGAACAAGTCAAACAGCGGGGTATGGATGTTAAATATGTGCCCCTCGGTTGTAGCAAGGCAGAGGTTGACCCCAACACTAAACAAAAAATCGGAGTGAGTCACTACGATGAAGATGATGGCTGGATAGATGGTTATGTTGATCGATGGCAGGGCGATCCGGCGAAAAAACATCTTTCGGTTTTGGGCGAGTTCGGTACTGGCAAAACTTGGTTTGTGTTTCACTACGCTTGGGAACAGTTGCAGCGCTATTTGGATGCTAAAAAGCGAGGGGTGGAACGTCCGCGCTTGCCTCTAGTTATCTTGTTGCGGGACTATGCTAAGGCAGTTAATATGAAATCTCTGTTTTCGGAGTTCTTTTTCCGGCAACACGAAATTCCACTGCCTGGTTATTCTGCTTTTGAACTGCTCAACCGCATGGGTAAGTTGTTGGTAATTTTTGACGGTTTTGACGAGATGGCAGCTAAGGTAGATCGGCAAAAGATGATTAATAATTTTTGGGAGTTAGCACAAACGGTGGTGCCCGGAGCTAAGGTGATTCTCACTTGTCGCACCGAGCATTTTCCCGAAGCTAAGGAAGGTCGCGCTTTACTAAATGCCGAGTTGCAAGCTTCTGTGGCTAACTTGACTGGGGAACCTCCACAGTTTGAAGTGTTGGAACTGAAAAAATTTAACGACGACCAAATTCGTCAGGTACTTTCCTTTCAGACTGAACCCGCAACGGTGGAAAAAGTGATGGGTAATTCTCAATTATTAGATTTAGCTCGCCGTCCGGTGATGAGCGAGTTAATTCTGGAGGCGCTGCCAGATATAGAAGCAGGGAAAGCGATCGACTTGGCACGGCTTTATTTGTATGCGGTGAAACACAAGATGGAACGAGATATTAAAGAAGGGCGGACTTTTACTTCTCTAGCGGATAAGTTGTATTTTCTTTGCGAACTTTCTTGGGAAATGTTATCTAGTGACAAGATGAGTCTCAACTATCGGGAATTTCCAGACCGCATTCGCCGTTTGTTTGGAAGCAAAGTCGAAGAACAAAAAGATTTAGACCACTGGCATTTTGACATGATGGGTCAGACAATGTTGATCCGCAATGAGGATGGGGATTACAGTCCGGCGCATCGTTCGTTGTTAGAGTTTTTTGTTGCCTATAAGTTTGCTGCCGAGTTGGGGGTATTGCCTCCAGATTTTGTGGAAGTTGCAGCGGCGCAGTCTTATGTCAACACAGAGGCAACTGCCCAGGAGTACACTTGGTCTAATTATTTCCAGCGGGAAGTGGATGCTCAGGGGAAGGTTCTTTCTGTTGCGCCTCCTCTAAAAACTTTTTCTAGAGAATCTCTGGAGCGTTTGCGTACCACTTTTGGAGAGATGCCTCTGGCGAAAGCGGTTCTGGATTTGTTGTTACCAATGCTTTCTAGGGAAACAACGGCAGCGCAAACCTGCCAGAAGTTACGGGAAGTTGTGGAAGCGACGCGAGGGAAAACAGTTGACGAGGTTGGTTATGTGGGTGGCAATGCTGCAACTTTGTTAGTGAAAAGCAATAATGCTGCTTTGGAGGGTTGCGATTTGAGTCAGACTGTCATTTTGGGAGCTAATTTTGTAGGTGCAAGCTTGCAGGATGTTAATTTGACTGAGGCAAATCTGGCTGATTCTATTTTTCTGGAGTCTCTGGGTATAGTTAGGTCTTTAGCTTTTACTCCCGATAGTAAACTCCTGGCAACGGGGGATGAGTCTGGCAAAATTCATTTGTCGCAAGTTGCCGATGGTAAAAAAGTTTTGACTTGGGAAGGTCATACCAATGCGATCAAAACCGTAAAATTTTCTGCGGATGGTCAAACTCTAGTTAGCGCTAGTTCTGACAAAACAGTAAAATTTTGGAACTTGGTAAGCAGTAAATGTTTGAGAAGTTTACTAATAGATTCTGAATCTATAAAAGCTACTGCCTTGAGTGCAAATATCCAACTCTTAGCTACTGGTAGCATAGATGGGACAATCAAATTATGGAATCTTAGCGATGGCAAATATTTAGCTATCTTACAAGGACATACAAGTTGGATAAACAAAGTAGTGTTTAGTCCAAGTGGAGAAATTTTAGCAACTGCTAGCCAAGATAGAAACATCAAGCTATGGAGTGTCAATAATGGTGAATGTTTAGCCACTTTATCAGGACATGAAGAAGCAGTCCGCACTATTGCTTTTAGACCCGATGGTAAAATCTTGGCAAGTGGTAGTCTTGACTTTACTATTAAACTTTGGGATATTAGAGATATCAAAAATATTTCCCTGGCTGTTACTATTCCTGCCCATGATAATCTAGTAAGAGGGCTAGCTTTTTCCGCAGATGGAAAAATGCTTGCCAGTGGCAGTGGCGATCTAACTGCAAAATTATGGGATGTTAGCCATAGCGATCGCCCACAACTACTTAATACTTTACGAGAACATACCTCTTGGCTGCATCAGGTTGCTTTTAGTCCTGATGGAAAGATTTTAGCCAGTAGTGCTAGTGATAACAAAGTAAATTTGTATAGTCTTGAGAATATTGATAACCTAAAACTCCAAAATACTCTAGGAGGTTGGGGAAATTGGATTCGCTCAATTGCTTTTAGTCCTGATGGCAAGACCTTAGCTAGTGGTAGTGATGACTATACGGTGAAACTTTGGAATATAAAAGAGGAGAAAATAGTAGCAAATTTCCAGAAACATCAGGAGCGTGTGCAATCAGTTGCTTTTAGTCCTGATGGTAAAACTCTAGCTAGTGGAAGTTTCGATTTTACTGTTAAGTTATGGAATGTGACTACCAGGGAATATTTAACAACTTTGAGTGGATATACAGACGTAGTACATTCTATTGCTTTTACTCCTGACAGCAGCTTATTGATTAGTGCTGGAGAGTCTCGCTCTATAAAGTTGTGGGATGTCAAGACAAAGCAGCAACGGAAAACTTTACCCAGCCACTACAAATCGAAAGTTTTTGCAATTGCCATCAGCCCAGATAGTAAGAAAATAGCTGTTGGTGGAGTTGAGCCTATTGTTCAATTGTGGGACATTGAGACAGATGAAAATCTAAGCAGTTTCCAAGGACATCAAGCAGAGATTGTGTCAGTTACTTTCAGCCCTGATGGTAAGCTATTAGCAACTAGCAGCCGTGACAAAACAGCTCGTTTGTGGAATTTTAGCACCCAAGAATGCCTCGCGGTTTTTGAAGGTCAACAAGTATGGCATTATTCAATTGCCTTCAGTCCAGACGGTCAACTATTGGCCAATGGATCAGAAAACTACACCGTGCGCTTGTGGAACGTTAACACCCACGAACCCTACGCCACCTTTAGCGGGCATCAAAGTTGGGTATTAGCAGTAGCATTCCACCCCGACGGTCAAATTCTTGCCAGCAGTAGCGCCGACGAAACAATTAAACTCTGGAACATCAAAACAGGAGAGTGCATCAAAACCCTGAGAGTACCCAGACCTTATGAAAACGCCAACATTACCGGAGTCACAGGATTAAGCAACGCCCAAAAAGACAGCCTCAAAGCATTGGGAGCAGTGGATAATAGATAATGGATAATTGATAATTACGTCTCCCTTTTAGGGAAAGGATTGACTAATTCTGTAGGGGCGAATGGCACTCGCCCACCTACGAATAGCTCGTTGTCTAAGAATTTGCCTAAATCCCGATCTAATTAGGGCTTGCTGATTAAATATCAAAGCATTGACAGGTAAAGGTTATACCATTTTTTAGTCCTGAAAAAGTACCAGCTTTTTGAGCTTTTAGCGCCAAAAAGCTAGTATTTTGGGATGATTATGGCAGAAAAATTGAGGGACAATTTTTCCGACTATCTCCTCTAAAATTCCTATTTCTCCTGACTCCGTACGGACGTTGCATGCAACGTCCCTACCTACTGACTACTAGAAACAGCAAAAATACTTTTTCAGCAAGCCCTAATTATTATTAGCCGAATTAGCTATTTGTTGAACAACAGACAAAGGCAAATCTAAAGATTCAGCAATTACCTCTAAACTCAATCCTAATTTGAGCATTCGAGTAATAGCTTTTTCTGCTGACTCCTCGGGAGTCGGCACTCGTTTACCGTCGGCAGTAAAGTAACGCAGTTCACCTCCATCTACCCCTAAATATAATTCTAATTCTTGACTCCAACGCCAACCTTCCTGATTCGGTTGAATTTCTTCATAACCATTTTGTTTTAAGCAAAATCCCATAAACTCCAGAGTTTCGGGGTCAAACCAAAAATATTCTGGGGTGCGGAAGTTGTTTTGATATAACTGTTTTTTAAAGTTGCGATCGACTCTAGCGGTAGAGTCTGATAGTAACTCTATTATTAAATTGGGATATCTACCGTTTTCTTCCCAAACTACCCATGACTTCCGGGGTTGCTTCTGGGTATCCTTGACTAAGAAAAAATCAGGACCGCGAAATTCCTTAGTTTTTAGATGTTGGCGACTGTAAAAAATAGTCAAGTTGGCACCAATAAAGTAATCATTTTTATTGCGCCACAACCATTCGAGACAAATAACTAGCAACATGAGTTGGGTATAGTGTTGAGAGCTTTCCATTTCCGGTTCATCGCTTTCTAGTTGAGTAGCATCTGGCATTATTGCCTCTAATTGTTGGGCTGTTAAAACCATAGAGTTTCATCCTGTTTTCACATTTGTCTAATTTATTTAAGTAGGGGCGAACGGCGGTTCGCCCCCTACAAATCAAATTGAATTATTGATCACAAATATTCTGTAGCCAAGTTAGCCTAAATCTCTTGAGTTATCTAATTATTATTAGCAGAATTAGCTATTTGTTGAACAACCGACAAAGGCAAATCTAAATATTCAGCAATTAATTCTAAACTCAATCCTGATTTGAGCATTCGAGCAACTGCTTCTTGTTTGGCCTTCTGTTCACCAACTTGTTGACCATCGGCAAAAGCTTCTTGAGCTTGCAATTTTTCTTGTATCGCTGACTCCTGAGGAGTTGGCACTCGTTCGCCGTTAGCAGTGAAGTAACGCAGTTTACCTTCATCTACTCCTAAATATAATTCTAATTCTTGGCTCCAACGCCAACCTTCCTGATTCGGTTGAATTTCTGCATAACCATTTTGTTTTAAGCAAAATCCCATAAACTCCATAGTTTCGGGGTCAAACCAAAAATATTCTGGGGTACGGAAGTTGTTTTGATATAACTGTTTTTTTAAGTTGCGATCGACTCTAGCGGTAGAGTCTGATAGTAACTCGATAATTAAGTTAGGATATTTACCGTTTTCTTCCCAAACTACCCATGACTTCCGGGGTTGCTTCTGGGTATCCTTGACTAAGAAAAAATCAGGACCGCGAAATTCCTTAGTTTTTAGATGTTGGCGACTGTAAAAAATAGTCAAGTTGGCACCAATAAAGTAATCATTTTTATTGCGCCATAACCATTCCAGACAAGTAACTAGCAACATGAGTTGGGCATAGTGTTGAGAGCTTTCCATTTCAGGTTCGTCGCTTTCTAGTTGAGTGGCATCAGGCATTATTGCCTCTAATTGTTGGGCAGTTAAAACCATTGATTTTCACCTTACAATTAATAGATATAGTTGAGATTATAGCATAACAAATCAGCGATCGCTTAAAGGTTTTGAATCTGTCAGTTTCTTTTCTTCTGTTTTCTGCCTTTTGCCTTCTGGTTTCTGTCTTGCAAGAGCGACCACAATATTCTAACCAAGTACCGAAACCAGGATATTTGACAAACTTTGCCCAGATGATAAGTGTCGTCTTTCCAGGATTTGTCACGATCTGTAGTTGTTGTTGAAGGATTGAAACTTACTTGATTTTCTGGCGTTGGTGATTTGAGGTATGATTTCTTGTCCGGATCAGAGCGCAAACAAAAAACTTTCTCCCTCTACTATTCTTTCTTCTTCTTTCTTTCCTCCTGACTCCGTACGGACGTTGCATGCAACGTCCCTACCTCCTGACTCCTAAATAATTAAGTTTAATATCATACACTAATTCACCAACGCCGATTTTCTATTTGTTCATTTAGCAAGTGGAGCAGAAAACAACACCGTGCGCTTGTGGAACGTTAACACCCACGAACCCTACGCCACCCTTACCCGACATCAGAGTTGGGTATTAGACATCTCCAGAAAAGAGGGAACAGGGAACAGGGAACAGGGAACAGGGGGGAATAATTGATAATTTATGGATAAGAATTGATTTTATTTTTCATTTTTGGAGAAGTCTATTAGAAGTAGCATTCCACCCCGACGGTCAAATTCTTGCCAGCAGTAGCGCCGACGAAACAATTAAACTCTGGAACATCAAAACAGGAGAGTGCATCAAAACCCTGAGAATACCCAGACTTTATGAAAACGCCAACATTACCGGAGTCACAGGATTAAGCAACGCCCAAAAAGACAGCCTGAAAGCATTGGGAGCAGTGGAATATTGTTAGGAGAGTGTGGGGAGTGTGGGGAGTGTGGGAGGTGTGGGGAGTGTGGGAGGTGTGGGGAGTGTGGGAGGTGTGGGAGGTGTGGGGAGAAGCGCAGAAACCGAGTTTGTTTTACAGCGCTTTTCAGATTGATGAACCACATCGTCACAGCCAGAACCTTGTAGGGGACGTTCCATGGAACGTCCCTACTGTGGTTTACCCAAATGAAAACTGCTGTAGAATCTATTTCAATGTGTAGCATCTTCTGCTAAAATACAAATTAACCTATCATCATATAATTCAGAGGAAATATGTCGGATGTCACCATCAAAGACTTAGAAATAGTACAAACCCTATTCAACGAAGCAGGTTTAGATTATCAATTAGAATTAGAAGGTGGAAAAATATCAGTTATGGGGCCATCAGATATCGTTTCGAGCGAAATAACTATGCGTTTAGGCGCTTCCCTTTATGCCTGGATAAACCCCCGTCGTCTGGGGCGAGTATTTGACTCTGCTGGTGGTTTTATCTTACCCGATAGTAACCTCAAAGCACCAGACGTATCCTTTGTCAAAGCCGATCGCTTACCACGAAGCATCCGCTATTTTGCAGAAATGGTACCCGATCTAGCAGTCGAAATTAAATCTCAAAGCGATAGAGTTCCCCCTCTGAAAAAGAAACTCCTAAAATATATTGAGCTGGGGGTGCAAGTCGCAATATTAATCGATCCCGATGAAGAAACAGTAATAATTTATCGCCCCACAGGAAAACCCATTAAACTCACAGGGGATGACATCTTGAGCATTCCCGAACTATTCCCTGGTTGGGAAATATTCATTTCCGAACTTTGGCCGCCAGTCTTTGATGAAGAAGAGTAGGGATAGTTCAACAATTAATAATTAATAATGAATAATTAATAATTACCTCTCCTTGAAAAGAAGAGGATTGACTCATGCATACAATTTTTATTTATTATCCCCTTAAAAGGGGAGGCTTTAAACCAAAATTTTTCGGTAAATTTGTTAATTTTAGAGCGATCGGTAACGAAACTGTAAAATCATTGCATCTCAGAACTGAGGAGCTACTCCAATATTTGCAACTAGAAACCAGTCAAATCAATATGTAGCGAAGATTTTAATATTTCATCAGGACTAAAGCTATGCCAACCCAGAAACCCGGTTTCTCCTAGATGTTTATTGTCAAAAACAACAATTTATCATAGAAACCGGGTTTCTTTGCGTAAGTCCTAAATATCAGGACTTACGCAGAACCTCCATATTTAGTAGGGGCGAATGGCATTCGCCCTCTAGAGATAGCGTATTGTCCAAGAATTTGCGTAAGTCCTGTTTATTTAAATAGGGGCGAACCGCCGTTCGCCCCTACAAATAAAATTGAATGATCTATCAAAAATATTCTGTAGCCAAGTTAGTCAGAACTTCTGAAGTTATCTAGTTGTTATTAGTAGAATTAGCTATTTGTTGAACAACCGACAAAGGCAAATCTAAATATTCAGCAATTAATTCTAAACTCAATCCTGATTTGAGCATTCGAGCAACTGCTTCTTGCTTGACTTTCTGTTTGCCTCTTTCTTCACCAACTTCTTCCCCATCGGCAAAAGCTTGTTGTGCTTGCAATTGAGCTTCTTGAACTTGTACTTGAGCTTGTTGAGCATCCTCCTGGGGAGTTGGCACTCGTTCACCGTTGGCAGTGAAGTAACGCAGTTTACCTTCATCTACTCCCAAGTATAATTCTAATTCTTGGCTCCAACGCCAACCTTCCTGATTCGGTTGAATTTCTTCATAACCATTTTGTTTTAAGCAAAATCCCATAAACTCCAGAGTTTCGGGGTCAAACCAAAAATATTCTGGGGTGCGGAAGTTGTTTTGATATAACTGTTTTTTTACGTTGCGATCGACTCTAGCAGTAGAGTCTGATAGTAACTCGATAATTAAATTGGGATATTTACCGTTTTCTTCCCAAACTACCCATGACTTCCTAGGTTGCTTCTCGGTTTGCTTGACTAAGAAAAAATCAGGACCGCGAAAGTCACGAGTTTTTAGATGTTGGCGACTATAATAAATAGTTAAGTTGGCACCAATAAAGTAATCATTTTTATTGCGCCATAACCATTCCAGACAAATAACTAGCAACATGAGTTGGGCATAGTGTTGAGAGCTTTCCATTTCAGGTTCATCGCTTTCTAGTTGAGTGGCATCCGGCATTATTGCCTCTAATTGTTGGGCTGTTAAAACCATAGAGTTTCATCCTGTTTTGACGTTTGTCTAATTTATTTAAGTACGGGCGAACCGCCGTTCGCCCCTACAAATAAAATTGAATTATTGATCAAAAATCTTCTGTAGCCAAGTTAGGCTAAATCTCTTGAGTTATCTAATTATTATTAGCAGAATTAACTATTTGTTGAACAACCGACAAAGGCAAATCTAAATATTCAGCAATTAATTCTAAACTCAATCCTAATCAGCACCTCAAGCTGAACCAAAGGTAATTATTAATTATTAATTATTAATTATTAATTATCCATCCCATTCCTTGTCCAAGATTAATGGGATTTTTTCTGGAGGTACAATAACTACTTTTCCATCTTGCCAAATAGCGATCGACTCTCCCAATTTTCGGTGTCTTTCTAAGGCTTCAGCAATGGCTTTATTGACACCTTTATGGATTCTTTCCGACAATAATTTAGGTTGCTCATTATTCATGGTTTGATCTCCATAATTTGAGAATAACTTTTAGGTTGATAAATAATCGGTGTTTGCTTGATTCCTTTTTCTCCAATTAATTGACTAGGAAAGTTAGTGTTATCAAAAATTACCCAAGTATCACACAAAGGAAGATAAAATTCAATTAAGTTTTTTTGTCCTCGGTAATAACGCCGAATTATAACATCTTCAGGGATATTATGTCCTCCGCTTGCTACTCTTCGTTGAACTCTAGCAATAGCTAATTGGGGATTATTTAACCAAAAGTAAATGAGGTTAATTTGATAATCTTTGTTTTGACATTGCTCAAGAAAGCGTAGATAATTCAAACCAGATAAGGTAGTTTAAAACGCAAAGTTAATTTGATTTTGGCATAAGTAATTTAGCCTTTTTATCATTAATTTTCCGGCTTGAATAGCTACATTTTCCGGGCGAAATGGCGATAAACCAGAAGCAATTTCATCAGCGTTGACGTATTCATAAATGTCTAATAAATAGGTTCAATAATTAACAATGAACAATTAATAATTAATAATTAATAATCACCTCTTCTTAAAAATAAGAGGATTGGTTAAAAGGATTTTTTTTCTCCTTGAAAGAAGAAGCTTTAAACCTTAGTTTTTCGGTAATATTTCTTTGGCTGTGGTAGTTTTTCCTGAACCATTACATCCTCCAATTATATATAATTCTGGCATGGTTTAGCTTTTTTCAAAACATTTATAGGTTCAAAATATGATATACAGTATGATCGAACATGGTAAAAATAAAATTAATATGCCACACTTAATTCGCCAATTTTTCATAACAATCCTTTTATTCTCTCTATTTTGCTTGAGTAACCCATCAAATTTAATGGCTGCCACTCAACCACAAAATATTACTCCCACTCAATTAGAAGAATTAGAAAATCTATTCGATCAAGCCTTAAACGCCAGTAATAACGGTGATTTTACCAACGCCGAACAATTGTGGACTCAAATCCTAGAAAAATATCCCGACAACCCTGCCATCTGGAGCAACAGAGGCAATATCAGACTCAGCCAAAACAAAATAGAAGCAGCAATATCCGATTATGAAAAAGCTATAGAAATAGTACCCTCAGCACCCGATCCCTACCTAAATCGTGGTATTGCTTATGAAAGACTCCAAAAATGGTCAGAAGCGATCGCTGATTACAACCAAGTCATAGAATTAGACCCCACAGATCCAGTTGCCTACAATAACCGTGGCAATGCAGAAGGAGGATTAGGAGAATGGGAAAAAGCAACCGCAGATTACAAAAAAGCTTCTGAATTAGCTCCCGAATATGCTTTTGCTCGTGCCAATTATTCTCTAGCTCTTTACCAAATTGGACAAACTCAAAAAGCAGTAAAAACCATAAAAGGTCTGGTTCGTAAATATCCTAACTTTGCAGATATGCGGGCAGCTTTAACTGCTTGTCTCTGGGAACAAGGCAAAAAAGGAGAAGCGGAAAGTAACTGGGTAGCTGCTGTAGGATTAGACCCCCGGTATCAAGACCTTGATTGGGTAGCTAATGTGCGTCGTTGGCCACCCACATTAGTTAATAGTCTGCAGAAATTTATCAAAATAGAATAGTTCGTAGTAGCGTGTCAAGCTTAAAATGGTGTGTTAGGAGATAGCAACAAACGAAGACCTATCCCCCAACCCCTCTCCTCGCAGGAGAGGGGAGCTTCACCCCCCTTCCCTTGCAGGGAAGGGGGTTGGGGGGTTAGGTTTTTTAATCCACATTTTCAAGCTTGACGCGCCAGTAGGGTTTGAGCAATATCTATATTTAGCTACATCCAGAATTTCAAATTCTCAATTTCAAATTCTCAAAAATATAGGGGTTTGGATACCAAACCCCTACACTAATTACGACATTCTTAAATCTTCCTATTTAGCTACATCCAGAATTTCAAATTCTCAATTTCAAATTCTCAATTCCCAAAAATATAGGGGTTTGGAGACCAAACCCCTACACTAATTACGACATTCTCAAATCTTCCAATTTAGCTACATCCACAATTTCAAATTCTCAATTTCAAATTCCTAAAAATATAAGGGTTTGGAGACCAAACCCCTACACTAATTACAACATTCTCAAATCTTCCAATTTAGCTACATCCACAATTTCAAATTCCTAAAAATATAGGGGTTTGGAGACCAAACCCCTACACTAATTACGACATTCTCAAATCTTCCAATTTAACTACATCCACAATTTCAAATTCTCAATTCCCGCCTTCTGACTTCCCAAAAATATAAGGGTTTGGAGACCAAACCCCTACACTAATTACAACATTCTCAAATCTTCCAATTTAGCTACATCCACAATTTCAAATTCTCAATTTCAAATTCCTAAAAATATAAGGGTTTGGAGACCAAACCCCTACACTAATTACAACATTCTCAAATCTTCAAATTTAGTCACAGTAAGAATTTAACTTCTAACTTCTAACTTTTAACTTCTAACTTGTAACTTCTGACTTCTGACTTCTAACTTCTGACTTCATTATTGTGGTAGCCACCCTGCACTTAGAAGTACAGTTAGACCCATAAACACCACAGATAAAGTCCAAGTAATTCGATTTAAAGTTATCTCTGCACTCTTAGTGCTAGTAAATAACTGAGCTTGTCCACCAATACCACCTATTCCATCACCTTTCGGGCTATGTAACAAGACAAATACAATAATACCAATAGCGGATATAACCCAGATAGTTTCCGCAACTTGAACAACATTCATAATCTTCTAACTCATTAATTAAAGCTCAAAAAAATTCACTAATATAGCGCTATGTTAATTAGTTAGGACATTTATAAATCCTCAAACAAGCGTCAGAAATTACTTCTGAATTCTAAATTCTAAATTCTAAATTCTAAATTCTAAATTCTAAATTCTGAATTCTGAATTCTAATTAGTGTTGAGCAAGCTTACAAACCAACTCGCATAGGAGTACGATCTTGTTGGAGAATATACTTTGCCTCCTCGATCATTGACCTTCCAGTCATTTCAGCAGGTTGAGGCAGATTCAGAATTTCCAAAATCGTTGGTGCTATATCTGCCAACCGTCCATCAACTCGTAGAGGTACGCTAGTCCCATGACCAGGAATTTTACGTCTCTCTCCCTCTACCAGTATAAATGGCACTGGATTTGTTGTGTGGGCAGTCCAAGGGTTGCCATCGTCGTCCCACATATATTCAGAATTTCCATGGTCAGCAATAATAATCGCTGTGCCACCCACTCCACCAATATTATCTAAAAGTTTTCCTAGACAATGGTCAACTGTCTCAATCGCACTTACCGCAGCACTCATTACCCCAGTATGTCCCACCATATCAGGATTAGCATAATTAATAACCACTAGAGAATAGATTTGCTTTTTCACTGCAGCGATCGCCACTTCTGTCACCTCTTCTGCAGACATTTCCGGTGCTTCATCATAATGAGCCACCATTGGACTTTGAACCAATTCTCGCTCTTCTCCCTCAAATGGTTCTTCTAAACCCCCATTAAAAAAGTAAGTTACATGAGCATACTTTTCAGTTTCAGCAGTGCGGAACTGACGCAGACCATGTTGAGAAATTACCTGTCCCAAAATATTATTAAAATTTTGAGGTTCAAAAGCCACTAAAACTGGCAGCCTACTATCATACTGAGTAAAAGTTAAAAATGTTAATGGTTGAATTTGTTGGCGCTCAAACCCATTAAAATCTGGATCTACAAAAGCTTGAGTTAATTGACGGGCACGATCTGGGCGAAAATTAAAGAAAATCACTCCATCTCCTGGTTCTATAGCTCCTGGAGCTACTCTAATGGGGATGACAAATTCATCTGTTATACCTTCAGTATAAGACTTTTGTAATAAATCTGAAGCAGAATAACCAAGCCCATAACCATCTTTGGTCATTACATCATAAGCTTTTTGAACTCTGTCCCATCGTTTATCCCGATCCATTGCATAATAGCGACCACTAACTGTAGCAATTCTTCCTAAACCAATTTGATTAGTATGATATTCTATCTGTTTAAGTACCTGAACTCCTAATTTAGGATTTGTATCACGTCCATCAGTAATGGCATGAATACAAACATCAGAAATTCCTTTTGCCTTAGCCATATCCAGTAAACCTAATAAATGGTTTACATGGGAATGAACCCCTCCAGGGGAGCATAAACCTACTAAGTGTAATTTAGAATTACGCCCTCTCACATCCTGGCAAATTTTTTCAATAGCTTGATTTTGTGCTATTGAGCCATCTTCTACCGCATCAGAAATTCTGACTAATTCCTGGGGAACAACTCGCCCCGCTCCTATATTTAAGTGACCAACTTCTGAGTTACCCATCTGACCTTCTGGCAAACCTACTGCTTTTCCAGAAGCTTGAATTAAAGTTCTGGGATAAGCTTGCCAAAGACTATTAAATATAGGTGTTGCACCCATAGCAACAGCATTTCCATCTTTGTCTTCTCGATAACCCCAACCATCTAGGATAATTAGTACAACCGGAGATATAGAACCATTATTCATAATTTATTACCTTGTATGCCTCATCTCGGTTTGATAATCAATAACCTCAAAATACTAGACTTGTAGTATTTTTTTTATATGATAAGTTGGATTTATTTTATTGAAAAAAAAGTCATATAATCTCTTAATAAAGAAAATTTTATGATTTTCTTATTAAATTGCTACTAACTTTATCTTTAATTGATAAATTGATCAGAAATTTATAATAATTCTTGGGAAGAGAATTCGCCCTAATTTAGTTGCAGAGAAATCCTAAATTCTGTAAACATAAATTTTAACAAGCATCGAATTTTTAATTTTCTGCTACCAAAAAATTAGGTCTCTTGCTTCCCCTTTTTAAGGCAATTAAAAAGCAGAACTTGACCTAATCTCCCCTCAAGAAAATATTTGGTTCATTATTTCAATCCCAATGGTTGACTTGGAGGTACTGATAACTAATAGACATCTCCAGAAAAGAGGGAACTGGGAACACTTAACTGGGAACACTTAACTGGGAACACTTAACTGGGGGAAGTAATTGATAATTTATGGGTAATAATTGATTTTATTTTGCATTTTTGGAGAAGTTTAATAACTAATAACTGATAACCGAATAGCTCCTATTCCCTATTTCCTATTCTCTATTTCCTGTTCTCTTTTCCCTTGTTCTCTTTTCCCTGTTCCTGTTCTCAACTAGAAAATTCCTAAAAGTACAACTACTTATAAATTTTAATAATTCTAAATTCTACATTCTACATTATTTTAAATTCTAAATTCTCAGTACAACTACTTGTATAGCACTAGGCAAATAGGTGAGGACATTTGTAAATACTGAAACCCTTTGACAGTTTCCTATTCCCTACTCCCTATTCCCTGTTCCCTATTCCCTAGCGCTATAAAATTTTAGAATTCTAAATTCTACATTCTACATTATTTTAAATTCTAAATTCTCAGTACAACTACTTGTATAGCACTAGGCAAATAGGTGAGGACATTTGTAAATACTGAAACCCTTTGACAGTTTCCTATTCCCTACTCCCTATTCCCTGTTCCCTATTCCCTAGCGCTATAAAATTTTAGAATTCTAAATTCTACATTCTACATTATTTTAAATTCTAAATTCTCAGTACAACTACTTGTATAGCACTAGGCAAATAGGTGAGGACATTTGTAAATACTGAAACCCTTTGACAGTTTCCTATTCCCTACTCCCTATTCCCTAGCGCTATAAAATTTAAGAATTCTAAATTCTACATTTTAAATTCTAAATTCTAAGCTATCCTATGCAATATTATGCTTTTCAGAATTGGCAATGCGTAAACTTATACTAACAATAGGAGTAGGTATATTATCTCTATGGATAAGTGGATGTGACTCTATTCCCTTTCTTAATAATAGAGATAGTTCTACCGAGAATACTCCTGAAGCTTCTCCTACTCCAACATTAGAAGCTCCAGAATCTCCATCTCCAGAACCTACCGATGAACCATTTCCATCTCCAGATGTTCCCCAAACGTCGGAAACGGCAAAAAATTTAACTAGGTCTACAGACCCCGATGAAAGAACTAAATCTCTCAAGCAAGAACAAACTAACACAACCTCTCAAGGACAAACTTCTATTCAAACAAATTCAGATAGGAAAAATCCCTTCTCTAGTTTACCAACTATCCCAGTGCCACGTCAGGAATCTGACCAAGAGAATGATTCCACAGATTCTACATTGACCCAACTTCCTCAAGTAAGCAGTCAACAAGTACCAGAGCTTCCCAATCTACCAGATTGGAGATTACCAGAGAGAACTCAACAGAGAACTCAACCAAGAAATCCCCCTGGAGGTTCACCTCAACCTTCTTCTCCATCAGATACTCCACCAAATACAACTACAGAAAATAGCCCACAACAAGTACCAAATAGTCCACAACAAGTACCAAAGTTACCTGAATTGCCAATAACAGGTATACCTCCTCAGTGGAGAAGACCTGCAGGTCCTCCCACAAGCACAAGACCTAATCTTCCACCAAAACCCCCAGAGCTACCAAATTCATCTACTGGACAAGTACCAAGTTTACCAGAATTGCCCATCTCACCAACCCCACCTGCTCAGTGGAGAGGGCCTGGTTTTCCACCTCCACCACCACCTCCACCTCCACCACCACCTCCACCACCTCCTCCTCCAGATACTACTATTGCTGATGGCATAGAAGTTAGCGGGGTTGTGCAAGTAGGAAATCAAAAACAGATTATCGTGAAAGTTCCTACCGAACCTACAAGTAGATATGTGAAAATCGGACAAAGACTAGCTAATGGTCAGGTATTGGTAAAGCGAGTTGACTTGAAGCAGGGAGCTGACCCAATTGTTGTTTTTGAACAAAATGGTGTGGAAATTTTCAAAGAAGTAGGAAGTAAACCGATAACTACTGAAAACTAATAAAAAATAACTTCTTTTCAGCAAGTTTAGGCATTTATTATTAAATGCCCACAAACTCCTAAAGATTTAGAGAACAGTATTATAATGAAATCAGGAATAATAGAAAATCTACTATAGCAATCCTCTAATATATTTGTGTATAAAAATCTTACGGCTTTCGGGAATAGGGAATAGGCAATGGGCAATGGGTAAGAGTTTCAGAATTTATTTCTAGTTTTTGAATTGTTACAACCTATTGAGGATTGCTATAAATAAGCAAGCTGGATACTGACCAAGAAATAAGGTTTCAAGCTTCCCCTTTTAAGGGGATAAAAAGCGGTCGTTTTCCACTCTTGTTGATATGAAAAGCGGAGCGACTTTGAAAGATAGGGTTTCCGTTCCCTCCATTCCCAGAGGGAACGCCATATCCAACAGACAAAGAGAAAGGAAATTTCAGATTTCAAATATCTCTATTACTGGAGGTACTGATAACTGATAACTGATAACTGAAATGACTATGCTGCTATTAATAAAACAACTAAGGAAAGCAATATTAACAGGTTCTTGCCTAGGATACATAATCATAACTTGGTATCCTCAGCCCTTAATGGCACAAGAACAAACAAGACCTCCTATTTGTGAGGGCAATCCTCCCACAGGTCGAGTTAAGTGTAATTACCCTGATAGTGGAGATAATTATGTTGGGGATTTTGTTAATGGAAGGCCAGAAGGAAGTGGTATATATGTCTATGCTAATCGCGATCGCTATGAAGGACAGTTTCGTAATGGTCTTCCCAATGGACAAGGTACTTTTATCTTCTCCAATGACGCTAGAGTGACAGGAATATTCCAAAATGGAAAAATTAGGTCTGGGACAATTATTTTTGCGAATGGCGATCGCTATGAGGGAGAATTTGACTTAGTAACAGATATCTCTAGTGGTGTGACCAGTAGTCAGGCCGATGGTCAAGGTCGATTTATTTACGCGAATGGCGATCGCTTTGAGGGAGAATTCTTTGCTGGAGATCCTTTTGGCCCAGGAGTGTTTACCCGTGCTAATGGAATACGGTGTCAGGGAGATTTTTATAACGAAGTACTAGATGGCAAAGGGACTTGTACATATCCTAATGGAATTCGCTATGAAGGAGAACTAAGAGGTGGAATACCTCATGGGATAGGAGTTATTATAGATACTGAAGGAAAGCGATTTCCAGGAGTATTTCGTAATGGTCAAAGACAGGAAGAAACTTAGATATAGCAATCCTAATTTAAGTTGTAATATTTTTTTGGAGGCACTTAGAAGTCAGAAGTCAGGAGTTAGAATTTACTGATGTTTTTAGCTCAAATTAACTATTATAGCGCTACGCGAAGCGTGAATAGGGAATAGGGAATAGGAATCGGATTGCTATAGTTTATTTTCCCAAAAAAATGTGTAAGTAATTTGATTGGAGTTGGAGATAATTGGATAAAATTTTAATTGCTAGAAATACATTTCTAGCAATTATTGTCTGTGAGTGAAGTATGAAATTTTAAGTTTTAGCTAATATGTTAATTCTGAATACAGAAAAGAAGAAAAAACTTTACCTGACAAAAGCTGAAGGAAGCTATAGTATTCTTAATTAAGATAAAGTAATCAAGGTATAATTTGAGAAAAATAGTAAAAAGAACTGGATTATATGAATCTCAAACTATTTCATAAATCTTTATAAATAAGAGTTAATTACCTGAACGTCGATTTACATTTTCAAAGTAATTTTAAAGATAAAATATATAGCAATCAGCAATGAGATATGAGAAAAAGCTGTAGGGGTTTGGTCTCTAAACCTAAGCGCTAAGGGATTTGGAGACCAAACCCCTACGATAAAATCTTACAACCTATTTAGGATTGCTATAGCTAAGAAAGAATGGGTTAGGAGAATTACTGATAATGAATCTTAGACTAGGAAATGTTTTTCTAAATTTTTGTTGTCTATTATCTGTTCCCTGCTATGTATAGCGGTCGAAGCAAAGGTTAGGATATTTATAAATCCTGTTTGCGGAGCATTTCCACAGGAAAAACCATTTGACACTTTATTATTCCCTATTCCCTATTCCCTATTCCCTAGTGCTATACAAATATGCAATTTGAAAGAAGTAAAAAAATACTATGACAGCAACTAACGCTACTGCCTCTAGACAATATTACTTTCCCTTTGAATTTTCCCCTGATTCTAAACAGGATAGGGATTTTCTCAATCAATTAGAATTTATTCCTGCTTTAAAAGAGATATTGACAATTAGACAAGTTCATGCTTTAGAACACGCTACAGTTTGGGTACTGGGTGAACTAGCAGACTCAGCAACTGCAAAAGCTTCTAATGAATCAATAGGGGGAATGTCCACACCACAAGGATTTTACCTTTACGGCGCAGTAGATCCATCTCAATTAGACCGGGCAGTAGAAATAGCACTACGGAGAATTACTTCTGGAGAATGGGATTTAGCAGTACATCCTAGATGTGGGACAAACTTATCAGTGGCAATGACTCTAACTGCTGGATTAGCTTTTGGTATAAATATGTTTCTACCCCCAAGACCAATTGAGCAACTTTTAGGTTTTGGTATTGCAGTTACAGCAGCTAGACAGTTAGCACCGGGACTGGGTATTTTCACCCAAAAATATCTAACAACTGCTATTCCTTTTAACCTCAGAGTGATAAATATTTCTCCAACTAAGGATTTATGGGGTCATAATGCTCATTTTGTTCAAGTATCCTGGATTAATTAGGGTTTGCTGATTAAATTTTAAAGCATTGACTCCTAAAGGTTTTAGCCGATAATGGTCTTTCATCCATTACAAGGTTTTTGCTCCAAAAAGCTCATGCTAGGAGCGGATGAAAGGGTTGACAAGAGCCGAAAAATCACGAATTTAATTCTTCCTTCTGCCTCCTCGCTCATTCCTGACTCCTCCTGTCTCCTGTCTCCTGTCTCCTGACTCCTACCCTCACCCATAAGACTTTTGAGTGCAAACCCTAATTAATTGCAACAAAACTTAAAAAATTATTAGACTTAAAAGAGATAGGATGAGAGAACAATTTTACAATACTTAATTTTAAGGGAAAAACATCATGGTTCAACGTGGTTCTAAAGTTCGGATTTTACGCAAAGAATCTTATTGGTATCAGGAAGTTGGTACAGTTGCTTCTGTTGACAAAAGTGGCATTAAGTATCCAGTTATTGTTCGCTTTGAGAAAGTAAATTACAACGGTTTCAGTGGTAGTGCAACTGGCATTAATACCAATAACTTTGGCATGAATGAAGTTGTAGAGGTAGAAGCACCGAAAGGTAAATAATTAGGCTAAAACTGTTCTTAGAACATAAAGCTGAAGGAAAAGCTTAGTCTAGCAATTCTAAATTCAACAACCAAAAATAGGCAAAAACTGTTTCAGATAAATGCTTAACGAGAAAAAAATTCTACAGTATCTATAATAATAAATATTGTCAGAGATAGTTAGCACTGTGCCAGAACTGCCGGAAGTAGAAATAGTAAAACGAGGTCTAAATCAACTGACTCTCAACAAAAAAATATTGGGTGGGGAAGTGTTGCTAGAACGCACAGTTGCTCACCCTATTTCTATAGTTGATTTTTTGAGAGGGTTGGAAGGAAAAGCGATCGCCCAATGGCATCGACGAGGGAAGTATTTACTTGCCCAACTCTACAAATGGGGCAAAAAGAACCCAAAATCCCAAGTTATAGAAAATCAAGATGGTTGGTTAGGAGTTCATCTACGAATGACAGGCCAACTTTTATGGGTAAATCCAGAAGAAAATCTACAGAAACACACACGAGTAAGATTATTTTTTGGTCATCAATCTTCAGGAGATGAAGGTAGTTTTACCCATGAATTGAGATTTGTAGATCAACGTACTTTTGGCCAGATGTGGGGAGTACCACCAGCAACGGAAGTATCCCAAATTATAACTGGTCTGAAACAATTGGGGATAGAACCGTTTTCTCCAGAATTTTGCCCAAAGTACCTTAACAAAAAACTCTACAAAAGTCACAGAGCAATTAAAACAGCTCTTTTAGACCAAACAACTATTGCCGGGTTAGGTAATATTTATGCTGATGAAGCTCTATTTCTCAGTAATATTAGACCAACAACTTTGTGCAAAGATTTGACTGAAAACCAAGTAGAAAAACTACATCAGGCTATTATCAAAGTATTACAAACGTCTATAGATGCAGGTGGTACAACTTTCAGCAACTTTCTAAATGTTAAGGGAGTTAATGGTAATTATGGGGGTGTAGCTTGGGTTTATAATCGTGCTGGCCAACCATGTCGAATTTGTGATACTTCTTTGGAAAAAATTAAATTAGCAGGACGCTCTACCCATTTTTGTCCTCAATGTCAAAAATAATCGGGAGTAGGGACTAGGGAGTAAGGAGTAGGGGAGTAAGGGAGTAAGGGAGTGCAAAATTTGTAGGGTGCGTATTTACAGCTCAAACTTAGACTCTGAAAAGAGAGTTTGACTCCAACTAAATGATATATAGGCTATTTCGACTCAACTCCTGACTCCTTGAAACAGCCTAAGTATTTGTAGCAAAAACTTTAGTATAGCATTTCTCAGACTAATGAGGTAAACCTATATTTATTTCTATCTTATTCCCTATTCCCTATTCCCTATTCCCTATTCCCTAAAAAAAAAGATAAACTTAATCTAATTCCCTATTAGAATTTAATACAGAAAAGACAAGAAATAGAAATCATATATGGCGATTAAAAAAGGTAGTTTAGTTCGTGTTATCCGAGAAAAACTAGAAAATAGTTTAGAAGCTAAAGCAAGTGACAATAGGTTCCCTCCTTACATATTTGAGAGTAAGGGAGAAATTGTAGATACTAGGGGAGATTATGCTTTTGTCAAATTCGGCAAAGTACCTACTCCGAATATCTGGTTGCGACTAGAGCAATTAGAAGAATTTGAGTAAAATTTTCCATAAACTTTAAGAATATATCAAAAGCAGGGGTCTTCCTTTAAATCAGAAATTCAAACAGGGGACTCCTGCTAACTTTTTTAGCTTGGTAAACTGGTAATACCTGGAAATCATATTATGGCAGGTATTTTGGATTTAGGTAGGTATAGAAAATATAGTCATTTCAAATAAGGATGAAACACTTTTTTGCCTGAAACTCTTTCCAGGAAAGAAACACTCGTCCCAGTCTTATTCAGAATGACTATATTTTCTTTTCTTAGGAGTTCGGTTGTGCATCAATAAAGTGTGGGAAACGCCCTAGCAGGGATGGCCAATATAATCTAAAAGCACTGATATATAAAGATTGAGCGCATTTTTGGAGCGAAAAAAGTGCAAATTTTTCAGCCTTTAAGACTAAAAAGTTACTCCCATTACGCTCTAAGATTACCGAAAAATTGTAGGGTGGGTTGAGGAACCCGAAACCGAAGACAGACATTGGGTTGAACGAAGTGAAACGCAACCTATCTTATAGGAAATCTTCCAGCGGGAAGGGAGTAGGACGGGTGGCAAACACTTCCCCAAAAAATACAGGTACAATTATTCCTCCTACTTTCGAGCGTCTACCTCCCCACACTTCCAACACTTCCTTGACGCAATACCTGGAGTTCTTTGTTTGTTCGGAAGTGAGAAAGTTGAAAAAGTGTTAAAGGTAGACTTGACAGATGCGGAACATTCTGCATTGATTAATCGTAAACGGAAGATGCGTCAAATTATAGAGATGGCATAGAAAATACTGAATATTTAGCTTTGTCTCTCTAAAAGCATTTCTGAATTTTGAAATTAAGAGCTATTAGAGTCTTTTCTGATAGTTCAATTTTAATTTGAAATTGGTTAATCATTTAATTGTCGTGGGCAGGTTTAATAGGCAAAAAGATGAGTCTACCCAATGACGTTTATTAATGATTTCATACACATAAGGAAATTTGGAGATGTCAACAGAAAATCATAGTTTAGGAACAGAAACAAATATTAATTTAGAGGATAATAATGAAACTATTGGAAAGGAAAGTGTTGAGGATATAAATAAAACTCGTTTACTACTTACTTTATGGGATTTAGGAGGAGAAGGAGAAACAGCTATAGGAGTAAAAAAAAGTGAATTAACTACTAGAGTTAAACGGAAAAAATACGGTAAAAAAATCGGTAAATATCAAGCAGTATATGAGGAATTAGAAAAATCAGGAGCAATTAGAATTGAGGTAAAAAATAGAGCGGTATTGGTTTTCATTACAGATATAGGTAAACAAATGCTGGGAAAGGGTTTACAAAATCCTGATTTTAATTTTGAAGGAACTGTTATAGCAACAAGGTTAGCAAATACACTTTTGAGATGGATACGAGAAATGGGTAATCAGGAAAATTTGGAAACGGAAATGGAACCAATGGCAATTTCTGAAGGGACTTTATATGAAGGGGAATAGGGAAAAGAAAATCTACCTGATTCAACAATTAATTATTAATAATTAATTCTTGTTATAAATAAGAGGATTAGCTAAAAGAAAAAAATTTCTTTTTTATCCATGAATGGAAAGGGTGTATACCTTAATTTGTCGGTAATATATACAATTAATTTTGCTCGACTACTAATTAATTGAAGAAAACAATTTGACAAAACTTTATTTTTGACCGAATCAGGAATAATTATCAGACTCTTTTTACACATTGAACTTAGTATGCAGAAATAATTATGAAAAATCCCATCAGATTATGTTTGATAATTTAGTATGGGTATAACTTTTACCATCTTTGACCAAAAAAAATTATAATTATTATCTCTAAAATTAATATGAACATGACTAACACATTGATTACTAACAACCGTTGGCAATTTTGGATTGACCGTGGAGGTACATTTACAGACATAGTTGCTAAGTCTCCCGACGGTAAAATTATTATTCATAAATTACTATCAGAAAATCCAGATCGCTATCCCGACGCACCGGTTCAAGGAATTAGAGAAATATTAGGAATTTCTCAAAATGAACCTATACCTTCTCAAGAAATAGAAGTTATTAAAATGGGTACTACTGTTGCGACTAATGCTTTATTGGAAAGGAAAGGCGATCGCACAGTTTTGGTTATTAATAAGGGTTTTAAAGATGCTCTAAGAGTTGGTTATCAAAACCGCCCTAATATTTTTGCCAGGCAAATTATTTTGCCGGAAATGCTTTATGAAAAAGTTATCGAAGTTGAGTGTCGTTACACAGTTAAAGGTGAGGAAATAATTCCTCTTCAGAAAACAGAATTAATTCCTAAACTTGAAACCGCTTACAACGAAGGAATTAGAAGTTGCGCTATTGTATTGATGCACGGTTATCGCTATCCGAAACACGAACAAAAAATCAAGGAAATTGCTCAAGAAATTGGATTTACTCAAATATCTGTTTCCCATGAAGTTAGTCCTTTAATGAAATTAATTAGTCGGGGAGATACTACTGTAGTTGATGCTTATTTATCACCAATTTTACGACGATATGTTGAGCAAGTTAGCAGTTATTTAGAATCGTCTGAAAATTCGGGAGAAGATCATAAGATTTTTCAGGAAAATTCTTCTTTGGAAAGGGAAAAAATAGAGATTTATTTAGGAGACCAAAAAGAGCAGAAACAAGATTTAACTTTCAACTTAGAAAAAGATAGTTTGAGGAGTAAAAATGCCTCAAAAATAAATCCAGTCAAACAAAACTATTCTTTAGAAAGGGAAAAAATAGAGATTTATTTAGGAGACCAAAAAGAGGAGAAACAAGATTTAATTTTTAACTTAGAAAAAGATAGTTTGAGGAGTAAAAATGCCTCAAAAATAAATCCAGTCAAACTAATGTTTATGCAGTCGAATGGTGGTTTGACAGATGCTCAAAAATTTCAAGGTAAAGATAGTATTTTATCTGGTCCTGCTGGTGGAATTGTTGGAGCAGTTCAAACAAGTAAAATGGCAGGTTTTCACAAGATAATTAGTTTTGATATGGGAGGTACTTCTACTGACGTTGCTCATTACGCCGGAGCAGCAAATAAAACAATAGAATATGAACGAGAATTTGAAACAGAAATTGCAGGAGTAAGATTACGAACTCCGATGATGTCGATACATACTGTTGCTGCTGGTGGAGGTTCAATTTTATTTTTTGATGGTGCTAGATATCGTGTCGGACCTGAATCTGCTGGAGCAAATCCCGGACCTGCTGCTTATGGAAAAGGGGGACCTTTAACAGTTACAGATTGTAATTTAATGGTGGGAAAAATACAGCCAGATTTTTTTCCTAAAGTCTTTGGTAAGGATGGAAATCTACCTTTAAATTTGGAGGTTGTTAGAGAAAAGTTTGTTCAGTTAGCAGCAGAAATAGGTAATAGTAAAAAACCGGAAGAGGTGGCAAGTGGATATTTAGCTATTGCTGTGGAAAAAATGGCGAATGCGATTAAAAAAATCTCTTTGCAAAAGGGTTATGATGTTTCGGAATATACTCTTTGTTGTTTTGGCGGAGCGGGAGGGCAACACGCTTGTTTAATTGCTGATGCTTTGGGAATGAAACAAATTTTTATTCATCCTTACGCGGGAGTTTTATCTGCTTATGGAATGGGATTAGCAGATATTCGAGTGATGAAGGAAAAGGCGGTTGAAAAAATACTAACTCCGGAATTATTGTCAGAGTTGAAGGGGATTTTTTCTAAGTTAGAAATTGAAGCAAAGCAAGAGTTAATAACAGAAAGTTTTTCGTCGGAAAATTCAGATTTAGAGTCTACATTTGACAAGCAAGATACTTCTGTTACACCTTTGTCAGAAACTCAAGCTAAACAAGAGTTAATAGCAGAAAGTTTTTCGTCGGAAAATTCAGATTTAGAATCTACATTTGACAAGCAAGATGCTTCTGTTACACCTTTGTTAGAAACTCAAGCTAAACAAAAGTTAATAGCAGAAAGTTTTTCGTCGGAAAATTCAGATTTAGAATCTACATTTGACAAGCAAGATGCTTCTGTTACACCTTTGTCAGAAACTCAAGCTAAACAAAAGTTAATAGCAGAAAGTTTTTCGTCGGAAAATTCAGATTTAGAATCTACAACAGATTTAATTTCAGAAAGGAATAATTTTGATAAGCAAGATACTGCTGTTACATCTTTATTATTAAAAGTTCACCTCAAATATCAAGGTAGTGACTCAACATTAATAGTAGACTTTGCCGAAAATGTCTCGACAATAAAAGCTGAATTTGAAACAGCTCATCAACAAAGATATGGATTTCTCATGGCAGAAAAATCCTTAATAGTTGAAGCTGTTTCTCTAGAAGTTATTAAGCAAATGGAAATCCCAGAAGAAATAGATAAATTTTCCACCCAAAAATCTCCGACAACTCCAACTGCAACAACACAAGTTTATACAGCAGGAAAATGGCATAATACTCCTATTTATTTCCGAGAAAATTTACAAGTAGGAGACAAAATTAATAGTCCTGCCTTAATAATTGAAAAAACCGGAACCAATATTATCGAACCTGGATGGGAAGCAGAATTAACTGCCAAAAATCACCTAATTTTAACCAAAACTCAAACTACAGAAAAATCCGTAGAGATAATCGGTAAATCTGAAGACAAAATTTCCACCTCAGCAGATCCCGTAATGCTAGAAATATTTAATAATCTATTTCGAGCGATCGCCGAACAAATGGGAATTACATTACAAAACACCAGTTCTTCAGTAAACATCAAAGAAAGACTAGATTTTTCCTGCGCCATATTTGATCAAGATGGTGAATTAGTTGCTAATGCTCCTCACATTCCTATACATTTAGGTTCGATGAGTGAAAGTGTTAATGCTTTAATTTCTGAGAAAAGCGACATCCTCAAACCAGGAGATGTTTATGTTTTAAATAATCCTTACAATGGCGGTACTCATCTGCCAGACATAACAGTTATTACTCCCGTATTTCCAACTCTACAAAAACCAAAAGATTCTTCTGTAATTGCAAAGCAGGATTGGCAAAACAAGAACAATAATATTTTGACTGAAACTAATTCCAGTGACGAAAATTTATCGGATACAAATATCGCTTTAGATGATAAATATATTACTCAAAAGTTAAAGTCTGGCAACTTTCCTAGCAATGAAAATTTGATGGGGAAGAATCAGACAAAGATTTTTCTTGAAACTAATTCCAGTGACGAAAATTTATCGGATACAAATATCGCTTTAGACGATAAATTGCTGACTCAAAAGTTAAAGTCTGGCAACCTTCTTGGCAATGAAAACTTGATTGGGGAAAATCAGACAAATATTTCCCTCAATATTTTGACTGAAGCTAATTCCACTCCAGAAATTTTCTCCAATACAAATATTGCTTTAGAGGATAAATCTATTACTCAAAAGTTAAAGTCTGGCAACCTTCTTGGCAATGAAAATTTGATGGGGAAGAATCAGACAAAGATTTTTCTTGAAACTAATTCCAGTGACGAAAATTTATCGGATACAAATATCGCTTTAGACGATAAATTGCTGACTCAAAAGTTAAAGTCTGCCAACCTTCTTGGCAATGAAAACTTGATTGGGGAGAATCAGACAAATATTTCCCTCAATATTTTGACTAAAACTAATTCCAGTGACGAAAATTTCTCGGATACAAATATTGCTTTAGACGATAAATTGCTGACTCAAAAGTTAAAGTCTGGCAACCTTCTTGGCAATGAAAATTTGATGGGGAAGAATCAGACAAAGATTTTTCTTGAAACTAATTCCAGTGACGAAAATTTATCGGATACAAATATTGCTCTAGAGGATAAATCTATTACTCAAAAGTTAAAGTCTGGCAACCTTCTTGGCAATGAAAATTTGATGGGGGAGAATCAGACAAATATTTCCCTAAATATTTTGACTGAAGCTAATTCCACTCCAGAAATTTTCTCCGATACAAATATTGCTTTAGACGATAAATTGCTGACTCAAAAGTTGAAGTCTGGCAACCTTCTTGGCAATGAAAATTTGATGGGGAAGAATCAGACAAAGATTTTTCTTGAAACTAATTCCAGTGACGAAAATTTATCGGATACAAATATCGCTTTAGACGATAAATTGCTGACTCAAAAGTTAAAGTCTGCCAACCTTATTGGCAATGAAAACTTGATGGGGAAGAATCAGACAAAGATTTTTCTTGAAACTAATTCCAGTGACGAAACTTTATCCAATACAAATATTCCTTTAGGGGATAAATCTATTACTCAAAAATTCAAGTCTGGCAACCTTCCTAACAATGAAAACTTGATTGGGGAGAATCAGACAAATATTTCCCTAAATATAAATATTTTGACTAAAACTAATTCCAGTGACGAAAATTTATCGGATACAAATATTGCTTTAGATGATAAATTGCTGACTCAAAAGTTGAAGTCTGGCAACCTTCTTGGCAATGAAAATTTGATGGGGAAGAATCAGACAAAGATTTTTCTTGAAACTAATTCCAGTGACGAAAATTTATCGGATACAAATATTGCTTTAGAGGATAAATCTATTACTCAAAAGTTAAAGTCTGGCAACCTTCTTGGCAATGAAAATTTGATGGGGGAGAATCAGACAAATATTTCCCTAAATATTTTGACTGAAGCTAATTCCACTCCAGAAATTTTCTCCGATACAAATATTGCTTTAGACGATAAATTGCTGACTCAAAAGTTAAACTCTGCCAACCTTCTTGGCAATGAAAACTTGATGAGGAAGAATCAGACAAAGATTTTTCTTGAAACTAATTCCAGTGACGAAAATTTATCGGATACAAATATTGCTTTAGATGATAAATTGCTGACTCAAAAGTTAAAGTCTGCCAACCTTCTTGGCAATGAAAACTTGATGGGGAAGAATCAGACAAAGATTTTTCTTGAAACTAATTCCACTCCAGAAACTTTATCCGATACAAATATTCCTTTAGGGGATAAATCTATTACTCAAAAATTCAAGTCTGGCAACCTTCCTAACAATGAAAATTTGATGGTGGAGAATCCAACAAAGATTTTGACGGAAACTAATTCCACTCCAGAAATTTTCTCCGATACAGATATTGCTTTAGAGGATAAATCTACTACTCAAAAGTTAAAGTCTGCCAACCTTCCTAACAATAAAAACTTGATTGGGGAGAATCAGACAAATATTTCTCTAAATTCCCCTAAAAATACAGAAGAAAAAATAGCAACTCCCATCTTTTATGTCGCCTCTCGCGGACATCATGCAGACATTGGCGGAATTACTCCAGGTTCCATGCCACCCCATAGTCAAACAGTCGAAGAAGAAGGAATATTAATCGACAATTTCCAACTTGTCAAAAACGGAAAATTCCAAGAAACAAAACTATTAGAAATCCTCACATCCGGCAAATATCCTGCCAGAAACACCAGCCAAAATATCGCCGACTTACAAGCACAAGTAGCTGCCAATGAAAAAGGCGTAAAAGAACTGCAAAAAATGACAGAAAATTATGGCTTAAAAACCGTACAAACTTACATGAAATTTGTGCAAAATAACGCCGAAAACTCAGTACGCCAAGCCATCAAAAAATTATCTTCATCACTCACCAATAAAACTGCTACCTCTATCCTAGACGACAATAATAAAATTTCAATTTCTGTCAGTATCGACAAAAAAAATCTCAGTGCAAAAATAGACTTCACAGGTACATCTCCCCAACTTCCCAACAACTTCAACGCACCAAGTGCAGTTTGTAAAGCAGCAGTATTATACGTCTTTCGTACCCTAGTTGATGATGATATCCCCCTCAACGCAGGTTGCCTCAAACCATTAGAAATTATCATTCCTCAAGGCAGTATGTTAAACCCAAAATATCCAGCAGCAGTAGTAGCAGGAAATGTCGAAACTTCCCAAGCGATCGCTGATACTTTATACAATGCTTTAGGAATAATGGCATCATCTCAAGGAACCATGAATAATTTCACTTTTGGTAATAGTAAATATCAATATTATGAAACTATTTGTGGAGGTTCTGGTGCAGGTATAAACTTTCATGGCACTGATGCAGTGCATACTCACATGACCAACTCTCGGTTAACCGATCCGGAAGTTTTAGAATTGCGGTTTCCGGTATTACTGGAAAGTTTTGCCATACGTTCTGGTAGTGGGGGTGAAGGTTTATATAAAGGAGGTAATGGAGTAATTCGGCGAATGCGTTTTTTGGAGGAGATGACTGCCGGAATCTTATCAAGTCGTCGCGTCGTTTCTCCCCCTGGTTTAAATGGTGGAGGTAATGGTTTAGTAGGAAAAAATTATGTAGAACGGAATGATGGGAAAGTTGAGGAGTTGGGAGGTATTGCTACTGTCGAGATGAATGTAGGAGATGTGTTTGTTATTGAAACTCCAGGTGGTGGGGGAAACAGTGAAGTGAGAAGTTAGAAGTCAGAAGTTCAGGACTTATACACCCAAACAAGAAACTGGGTTTATTGCTTAGAATCAGAAGATTTATTTCCTTAGATCCCACATTCCGCACTTCAAAATCTAGCATATAACCCAGATTCCGCACGTCAAGTTGTATAGCGCTACGCGCTAGGGAACAGGGAACAGGGAATAGGGAACAGAAGACTATTAGACTTGTCGCTAAATAGAGGGAAAAAATCGCTCAAAATCAGGCAGAGTAATAATTCCAGGTATTTGAGATTTTTGATAGCTATAATCGTTAAATATCAAGGGTTTTGAGGATTTTTTAAGTTATAAAGCGACAAGTCTATTCAACCTACATTCCGCACTTCAAAATGTAATCTCAAGTGCAAGTAGTCAGTAGTCGTAGGGGCGATTTCCTACGGAATGCTCTGCAAACGCGAATCGCCTGTACAGTAGTCAGTAGGAAATGATTCTAGCTAATTAGGGTTTGCTGAAAAAGTCTTATGGATGAGGGTAGGAGTCAGGAGTCAGGAGTCAGGAGTCAGGAGGAATGGGGAATTTAGAGGAGACAGGAGGAAGAATTATCACTTGATTTTTCGGCCTTTGTCAACCCTTTCATCCTAACTTTATGCAGCTCTTTAGAATAAAAATCTTGTACTTTTTCAAGACTTAAAAAGACTAAAACTTTTATATATCAATGCTTTTAGATTTAATCAGCAAGCCCTAATTATCTGCCTCCATTGAGTATTTATGCTTAATATTTGCCTGAGAATTTGACTCAACAGAAAGGTCAATAGAAGATGATTTCTTCAGTATAAATATTTACTTGCCCCCAATTCTTATACTACTAGACTGACACAGCTAAAACTGTGCACTCTTATTTTTGTTTCCAGGTGTCTTTTTCTCCCCACCCTCCCGTACGGACGTTCGCATTTTTGTTATGCAACGTCCCTACCCACCCTCCCCACACTTCCCATCTAATGCACTATTTAAGGTGTGTCACTCCACTACTAGACTGACACAGCTAAAACTGTGCACTCTTATTTTTGTTTCTAGGTATCTTTTCCTCCCCACACTTGCGACACTTGCGACACTTGCGACACTTGCGACACTTCCCGCACTTCCCGCACTTCCCATCTAACGTACCATTTAAGGTGTGTCACTCCACTACTTTCAATACTATAGCAGTCGAAGCAAAGGGTGCGGACATTTATAAATCCTGTTTGCGGAGCATTTCCCTATCAGAAAAACCCTTTAACCCACATTCCGCACGTCAACTTGTCGCATTAAAAGTAGTATATCAATCTGTAGCAAAGTGAAGTATTTATAGTTTCTAAATATATAGAAAAATATTCTAATATTCAGTTCAGACCAAATTAATTAATCTTGGATGAACTACAACACCCTCTATCCCATTGCTAATAGCGTTTGGGACTACTTTACGATCTGCCGA
>NZ_JAAHHT010000066.1:37332-41079 GCF_010672085.1 Okeania sp. SIO3I5 | reverse complement strand
TTGGCAGAATTATTAGATTAATTTTTCAGTCTTTCTCTGCTCAAAATGCTAATTTTTTCAGAGTTTTAGACTGACAATCTGGTAGTTTTTTCAATTCCAAAAATGTGAAATTCTTGATTATTAATAGATAAGCATTCAGCGGTCAGCTCTCATCTTTTAGTTATTAACTCGTGTCACAGATCATTTCAGTTATCAGCTTTTTCAGTAGCTTTTGTAATCAAGAGGTTGGAAATACTGATTGGCAGAATTATTAGATTAATTTTTCAGTCTTTCTCTGCTCAAAATGCTAATTTTTTCAGAGTTTTAGACTAACAATCTGGTAGTTTTTTTCAATTCCAAAAATGTGAAATTCTTGATTATTAATAGGTAAGCATTCATGGAAGACTTTAGACTACAATTTTTCGGGCAAGAATAATTAGTATTTCAAACATGATTATAAGTTATGGATAAAATTAGTAAACTAGCTAATTTTAGTAACTTATGATGTTCAAAAGCTGAATGCTGAATGCTAATAGCTTAATGCTTCAATTAATAGTTTTAAATTTAATCATCCAGCAATAAGTGCTTATGCAAAATTAATTGTATAAGTTCATAAAAATTAATTACAGGGTCTATTGAATCTCTGTTTCCTGTTCCCTTTTCCCTATCTTAATTAGGAAATTCCTAAAAGCACGACTACTTATCTAGAAAGAAAAATCGTAAAAACACATCTCCCACTTTAATCATATCCCCATGTTGAATTTTTACAAGGCGATTGCTAATAATTTGACCTTTTAACATAGTACCATTTTTACTACCCAAATCTCGGACAAAATAATTATTTCCATTTCTCTTAAATTCTAAATGCTTCCTACTAATACTTGTATCAGCTCCGGCAATATCTACACGACCTAAAATTAGATAATTTCTATCATTAATATTTACAAAAGTGCGCGCTCCTTTATTACTTCCAGACTCCACTATTAATAAAGGATATTCAAAATTTAAACCAGTGGGTAAGTTGGGCAAATCAAGAGGAATTTTTAAGTCACAAATTACTTCTTCTACTGACTGATAACGTTCTTCTGGATGAATCTTCATCATCTGCAATAATACCTCCTCTGCTCCGAGGAAAAAATCACAGTAAAAATCACTTAAATCTATCCCTATTGTTGGAGGTGGGGTTTGAGTTAAATAATTGATAAAATCGTCTAATCTATACCAACCGCGATGCTGCCAAAAATTTTCTCCCATTGATAATTCATACAGAATATGACCGAGAGAATAAATATCACTTTTAGCATCGGCAACTCTCGCTCCTTTGATTAAAAATTCTGGAGCCATGTAGGCGGGAGTGCCAACTATTTCTCTGCTTAAAGTAATATCTTGATCTTTAAATTTGGAAACTCCAAAGTCGATAATTTTTGTTTGCTCGTCGCCGACAATAATATTTGCTGGTTTTAAGTCTCTGTGAATAATGTTGCATTGATGAGCTGCCGATGTTCCTAATAATATTTGTTTGAATATTTGTTGTTTTTGCCGATTATTTAGGGATTTTTTCTCTAAGAGTTCATCTAAGGGTTTGCCGGGGAAGTATTCAAATAATATTAGGTAGGTATTGACATCCCATTCTTTGAGACCTAATACGGGAATGATGTTTTCTGAGGGGATATTAACTGCTGCTTCTAAATGGATTCTTTCTACTAGATTTTCTTCTGGTTTGATTCCTTGAATTACTTTTAAAACATAGTTGTTTTTGCTGCTATGGTCTATTGCTTTCCAGGTAGAAGCAAAAGCACCTGTGCCTAGAAGTTCTAGTAATTCAATTTCGGCTATTTCATTAATATTGATAGGAATTTTTCCACCTATCATTAGTTCTAAAGTTTTTGACATTTTTTCTGTTTTTATTTTGGTAACACAGGCATCTTGCCTGTTAATTAGATTTTTGGGTTAGTAGTGAACTGACACATTTTAAATCCTACAGTAGTAGGGGCGGGTTTGTTTTTTAAATTAACAATTTTAACCATTAAATAAAGTCAACCAGCCCCTACGTTTTTGAATGGAAATAAATTGGATATTTCAAGATTTCTGGGGTAGTTTGAGATAATTTTACTGCTTTGACTTCAAAATTTTGTGTGAAACCCGCCCCTACAATCTTTGTTGAATGCCCCGACAATTTTTAATGGAAATGAATCGAATATTTATAGTTGGTTTTGATGATTGGAGGGCGGGTTTAGATAATTTTACTGCTTTAATTCAAGATTTTTACAGAAACCCGCCCCTACATTCTTGGTTAAACCCGCCCCTACATTTTGTATATTGCCTGACTGTTTGATTATCTGCACTTTTTCCCAAATAACGCCACAATATTAAAGTCTGATTATCGGTTTCTCCTGCTTTCTGAGATGTGTGAATTAATTGCTCTGATATTTTGTTTAAATCTACTTCTGCTAGAATATTTTCTAATTCTTTTTCTCCTAAATAATTACTCACTCCATCACTACACAATAATAATAAATCTCCTGAATTAAGGGAAACATAATGTATGGGTAAGTCGGGAGGTAAATTATCGCATCCCAAATAAAATTCCAACATATTTTTCCCTTCGTGATTAGCTGCCATTTCTGAAGTAATTATTCCTCCTCTTCTCAAAGCACTTGCTAATGTGTGATTGTCGGTAATTTGTCTGATTTTTCCATCAGAATAATGATATATCGGACTGTCTCCTAAATTAGAAATAATTGCCATTGATTCCCAGATTAAGGCGACTGCTAATGTGGCTCCCGATTTATTCCAACCATTGTTTTTTATCATCCTTTTTATATGAGCGTTTGTTTGAGCGATCGCTTCTTTTATGGCTTTGGTTAATTTTTCAGTTGTTGGGGATTTTGGGTTTTTTTGTTGGTTGTTAATACTTGGTTCAAATACTAGGGTTTCAAATAGGTTTAGACTGATCTTTTTGAGGGCTTCTCGACTGATTTCTTCTCCATGTTCGTGACCTCCCATTCCGTCTGATATTGCTAATAATGTGATTGGGTTTTGGTTGGGATTTGGGGTGAGTTGGCAGATGATGAAGTTGTCTTCGTTTTGGGGGCGTTTATTTGTTTCGGTGCGACTTATATATTCAAGGTTTTTGGTTTTCATTTTTGGTTTGGTTGATAATATTTTGTTTTGGAGGTTTAAATTAGATTAAGTTATAGGTTTCTGTTTTTAGTTTTAATATTTTAAACTTTACCATTTTTTTCTGACTGTTAAATGGAAAAATTTTTCTGAATTGCTTAACGAGGTTTCAATATTTTTAGCGCTTTTTTTTGATTTTGTTATACAATGAACATAGAGTATACTTGGCCTTTTCTATGTCTTGATTGAGTTTTATGGCTGTTAATTCTTATTCTGTCGTTCTTTTGGCTTGTTTTTCTCGAAATTTACTTTGCTCAAAATGACTTTTTTTCTCTACTGGTTTTTTGCTATTTTGACAAAGTGTTCTTTCTGTGATATTAGAGCAGCAATTTTTTGTTTTTTGGAATTGAATTTGTGTTGAACAATTAGTCTAGCATAGGGGCGAGCAACCCCCACTAAAGTTATGATACCACAGTCAGTTTGAGGATGCAAGCCTAATTTTCTCGGCGCGATTTTTTTTCGGAGTGCTTCAGAGAATGAAAATGCGCAGACAAGGATTTTGCCACGGATATACGGATGGATTGGGTTTCCCTACTTTTTCCTGTAGAGCTTCAGAGAATGAAAACGCGCAGACAAAGACTTTACCAG